>JAYWDZ010000151.1:0-4757 GCA_043779595.1 Nitrosomonadales bacterium | reverse complement strand
CGGGAAACGAGATTCGAACTCGCGACCTCAACCTTGGCAAGGTTGCGCTCTACCAGCTGAGCTATTCCCGCGTGAAAGGCTGCGCATTATGGGGAATGCAGCTTTTCGTGTCAACAGCAGGCCCGGCTAAATTAATGGGAATCATGCATGCGTTCGTCGAGCCGACTTACAATTCCGCAGGGCATTTGTAGAAGGCTTGTGCGTGAAGCGGCTGTACCTATACCTCACTGCGGCTTGCATTCATCTACATTGACTGGATTATGAGCCGTAGATTATCTATCCTGACAATCATCCAGTGCCTACAGCATTATTTCTAACCCACGAGGAGTCTCCATTGGGAATACTCACCAATATTGTCGCCGCAGAAGAAGATGAATTCGCCGCCATCGGCGAGTCCTTGAATCCACTTGAGGAATGGAGCGGCATAGAGCGCCGCGGCATTGATACGCCAAAAATTGCGACCTTGCATTGCCTGCTGACCGGGGATGAGTTGGAACAGGCGTTTTATTTATACGAGCCGCTATATGTGGGGATTGAAGGCGCGATGGTGTTGCGGTTAGCCGATGAGGTGGTCGAAAAACTGGCCGAACTCGAAGAGGATGCACTCAGCCGGGTGGCTGAAGAGTTGTCCGCCACAGAAGAGTTTGAACTTGAGCAGTGGGATGCGGGAGAAGTCGAAGACATGGTGATGGAATTGGCCGAACTGGCACAGCTCGCGCAATCTCAGGATCAGGCCTTGTTTGTGTGGATGCATCCTTTGCTGACCTGAAATGCCAAGGCGAGCGGGCTTGAACTCCCCTGCTTAGCCACCCAATGCAGCTGATTATTCCTCACCTGTTTCCGCCTGCGCGGCTGCTCGAAGCAGCCGCGCAGGGTTTACGCTTGCCCGCGTTCGAGACACTGTTGGCACGCGGCACCCGCGTAGCCTGCACTGCGCAGGGCATAGAAGCCTACATGTGCGGCGAACTGGGCATTACACAACAGCAAGATTTCCCGGTCGCACCCATCACCTTGCTGACCGATGGCGGCCTCGCCGGAAACGACTACTGGCTGCGCGCAGATCCCGTGCATTTGCGAGTGATGCGTGACCGCATCGTGCTGGCAGACAGCGACGCGCTAAACTTATCCCAACCCGAAGCCGATGCATTGGCGCGCAGCATCAGCGAGCATTTTGGCGCAGCATTCAGCCCACAGCCCCTGCATCCTGCGCACTGGTATCTACCTCTCAACATCCCCCCCCGACTCCACGCTACACCGCTCTCGGTTGCGGTGGGGTGCGATATTGATCCACTGTTGCCGCAGGGCGAGGACGCGATGCTATTTCGAACCCAGCTGAACGAATTGCAGATGCTGCTGTTTGAACATCCGGTCAACCAGGCGCGTGAAGCGCGGGGTGAATTGCCGGTGAATTCGCTTTGGTTGTGGGGCGGCGGTTGCCTTCCCGCAGTCCCGATACCGACTGGCTCGAAAACTACGGCGGCGTTGTATAGCAACGATGCTGACGTAATTGCACTGGGTCGCTTTTGCGGGGTTGAGGCAGAGGCCACTCCGGAACATTTTTCTGCTGACTTGCTGAATGAGTCCAGATGCATCGTGTTGGATCAACTGAAAGAGTCGGGCCAATACGGCGATGCGTTCGGCTGGCGCGAAGCAATCAGCGCGATGGAGCGCGACTGGTTTGCGCCTTTGCTGGCGCACTTGCGCTGGCATCCGTCGGCGGTGCGCCTGCTCGATCCGGTCAATGGCAAGTCGCTTGATTTGAACCGGTTGGATTGCTGGAAAAGATGGCGGCGGTCGCGCGCCTTGATCTAGGTATGGATGATCACGACGCGTCGGTGTTGCTCATGCTATCGATCCATTTGTAATGCGACTCACCAAGCTTACAATCCCGTAGCCCAAGATGTTTATGGCGGTCCAGCCCCGTCGGGGCTACGCCGGAATACCCCATGTTTAATTCGATTTCAGCGATGGTAATTATTTGCTAGCTCGATAACCGATGGACTGAATGAAAGATATCAATATAGTTGCCGAAAATGCACGCCGATTACTAGCCGACGCAGAGCTATTGTTTGCGAACAAACGTTATCCGACTGCGGTAACGCTATCAATAATAGCGATTGAAGAGGCAGGAAAGTTCACTTTCCTTTGTAAAGGGGTCGATTCGCCCTCGCGACGGACTCACAAAGAAAAACAAAGTCTTCTAGGTATGTGGTTTTGGCAGATGGCAATCTATGATGTATTTACTTCTGAGTTCCAAGAGTTTTGCACTTACTTGCAAGAGAAAGGTAGAACCAAAAACTTAGAGCATCTACTAGGGTTGAGCATAACTGAACGAATTGACTACATGAAGCTGCTTCATTTTTCGGGATCCAACGATATAGCAAAAAATGTCGAATTGTATGTAAGAAGTAAGTCTCGTTATGCTGAAAAACTCGAAATATTGGAGAACGCATGCAGTGGAAAGCTAGAGCGGAAAAGGCAGTCGGGGATTTATGCTGATATAGATTCGAACGCTGAAGCCACCAATGACCCTCTCACTATACAAAAAGCTGAAGCTGAAAGCTGGTTGGAAAACGCGCGAGTTGCTATTGAGTTCATGTCGATGTTTCAGAGACACGGTATCAATGACCTACATCTAACTAATGGGTCGAGTTGATTCCAATAGCTATGCACTTAGCCGGTGCGGCCTCGGATAGAGAACGCGAACCCCATGACCTTGTGATCTCTCGCGACCATCTTCCACCGAAGCGGCAGCCGCCTCCATACACGGTCGCGGTAATAAATCGTTACGGTAACTTGAGAAACATAGAGACATGCTGCCTGACAACAGACCGGTATATCTGAATCCTTTACGCCTTCATCTTCCCATCACGGGCTGGGTGTCGATACTGCATCGCCTCTCGGGGGCGCTGCTGTTTTTGCTGTTGCCGTTCATGGTGTGGGACTTTGCGCTTGCGCTCTCGAACGAGGCGAGCTTTGCGCGCGTGGCTGCGTATCTGGCAACGCCTCTCGCAAAATTACTGATGCTGTTGGGCATTGCAGGTCTGGCGCAGCATTTCTTTGCTGGGCTGCGTCATTTGGCGATGGACGCGCATTGGGGCGTGTCGTTAAAAAGCGCGCGGTGGACTAGCCTCATCGTATTGCTGGCCACGGGCGTTGTGGGTTTGCTCGCAGCGTCGGTCTTGTTTGGATGAAACCAATCGCAGGTACTCATAGCGGGACTGGCCTGTGGCTGCTGCAGCGCGCCACTGCGGTGGTGATGGCCTTGAGCTTGCCTTTGCTGATGTGGCGAATCGGCCTGGCGTTGCCGCTTGATTTTGCCGGCTGGCAAGCCTTGTTTGCGCCGCTGTGGATGCGGCTCGCGACCTGGCTATTCACCGCCACGCTCGCGATGCACGCCTGGATCGGCATGCGCGATATTTTGATGGATTATGTGCGTCCGCTCGGCTTGCGCCTTGCCTTATATCTGATCGTGATCGTCACATTGGCAGCGTGCGTGACCGCGATGGCGGCGGTGTTGTGGGGCGTGCAATGAATACGCGTCGCTTCGATGCGCTGATCATCGGCGGCGGCGGCGCGGGTTTGCGCGCGGCGCTGCAACTGGCGCGCTCGGATTACACCGTGGCGGTGGTGTCCAAGGTTTTTCCAACGCGTTCGCACACGGTCTCGGCGCAGGGCGGCATTACCGCGGCGCTGGCCAATGTCGACGACGACCGCTGGGAATGGCATATGTACGACACCGTGAAGGGTGGCGACTGGCTCGGCGATCAGGACGCGATTGAGTTCATGTGCCGCGAAGCCGCGTCGGCGGTGTACGAGCTGGAACACATGGGGCTGCCGTTTTCGCGGCTCGATAATGGCAAGATTTATCAGCGGCCTTTTGGCGGTCAATCCAAGCATTTTGGCGGCGAGCAGGCCACGCGCACTTGCGCGGCGGCCGACCGCACCGGGCACGCGATGTTGCACACGCTCTATCAGCAAAACCTGCAGCGGCGCACGCAGTTTTTTGACGAATATTTTGCACTCGATTTGCTGCGCGACGACGCGGGCTATGTGCTGGGTGTCACCGCGATGAACATCGAAACCGGCGAGCCGGTATTGATCGAGGCGCGCGCGACCTTGCTCGCCACCGGCGGCGCAGGCCGGGTGTTCTGGAACACCAGCAACGCGATGATCAACACCGGCGATGGCCTTGGCATGGTGCTGCGCGCGGGGCTGCCGCTGCAGGACATGGAGTTCTGGCAGTTTCATCCGACCGGTATCGCGGGCGTGGGTAGCTTGATCACTGAAGGCGTGCGCGGGGAGGGCGGCTATCTGCTGAACAAAAACGGCGAGCGCTTCATGGAATACTACGCGCCGCACGTTAAAGATCTGGCCGGGCGCGATGTGGTGAGCCGCGCGATTGCGACCGAGATCCATGCGGGGCGTGGTTGCGGTAACGGTGATCATGTGCTGCTTAAG
The DNA here is from genome assembly GCA_043779595.1 of Nitrosomonadales bacterium. Classification (GTDB taxonomy): domain Bacteria; phylum Pseudomonadota; class Gammaproteobacteria; order Burkholderiales; family Thiobacillaceae; genus Thiobacillus. Next base: position 296 of record JAYWDZ010000151.1, on the reverse strand, counting down.
CTCGATCACCTGGGCGAGGCCTTGATCGCCGAGCGTTTACCCGGCATCCGCGAACTGTCGATTCGCTTTGCTGGGGTCGACCCAGCGAAAGACCTCATCCCGGTCGCGCCGACCGCGCATTACATGATGGGTGGCATCCCCACCAACCTGCACGGCCAAGTCGTCGCGCCCGTGCGCTTCGGCCCGGAAGAGCCGGTGCCCGGCTTGTACGCGGTGGGCGAATGCGCGTGCGTGTCGGTGCATGGCGCGAATCGGCTCGGCGGCAATTCGCTGCTCGATCTGATCGTATTCGGTCG
>JAYWDZ010000150.1:0-1868 GCA_043779595.1 Nitrosomonadales bacterium | reverse complement strand
TGAATAACATCCGTCTTTTAGGTCAGTACTTCGATGTTGAAACAGGGCTGCATTATAACTACTTCAGGGATTGTTATGATCCGTTGACTGGGCGGTATTGTGAGGCTGATCCGATTGGGTTGCGTGGTGGACTAAATCCGTATGCATATGTTGGGGGGAACCCGGTTAATAAAGTAGACCCTTTGGGATTAATGGATGGCTGTCCGACGGGCATGGCTCCTGACGGAAATCACATTTGTCGAGCAACTTCGTTAGAAGATCCGAATGCTAAGGTTTGTGTTACAGCGGAATGTGCTGCGGGATTTCTTCCTGCAAAAGATCCTGAACCTCTTAGTCCTGAAGCAAAATGTGAATTGAAATGTAGTTTGGGAGTGGGGACAGCGTGTAAAGCCGCAGCGAAAACTCCTGGACCGTGGTGGGCAAAAGGTGGCGCTTATTTGGCCTGTGAGGCGGCGATTGAATTGGCTTGCCATGAGGGTTGCAAAAAGAAAGAACCTTCTTGCTCAACTAGTGGAAAGTGAGGCTCATAGTGGAACCATTTTTGATTGTTTTAGTTATTGGAATAATTTTAAAAACGGTGCTAGATTTATCTAGCCTAGTTCGCCAAAGTTATATCTTTGATATTTTGTATGGGATTCTTTTTGTAGTGATGGGGGGCATCATGTTAATGAAAGATTCGCACGATATTTTTGGATATATCAGTCTCGTTGCTGCGATTGGCTGGGGTGGGTATGGAATACGTCAATATGTAAAACGTCCAAAGTTTTAAGGCTATATAACAAAGGTAAAATATCCAGAGGACGTCAACCCGCGTAAGGCGCACTGGTTAAATTCTAAGGGGCCAGGCTCGAAATAAAAATGGCAACCCGCATAAGGCGCACTGGTAGGGCCCAATCGTTATTACGCCGAATGAAAACATCGGTGCAATGCGCTTTGCTTATTGCACCCTACATGCCTTACGCGAGTTTTGCCTGTGGATTTCATGTTTCAATTTAATAATTACAAAGACTGTATGCAAGAACAAGCAGGGATCATGAAGGCGTATCCAATAGGTAGCGGCGCGATTGCGCGATGGTTGTGTACGAGCGTCGCTGCGATGTTGGGTAAAGGTAAAAAAGACCTGGGTTCGGGGGCGGATGTGCGGCGTGGAAAATCGAGTCTGCCCGTGTCTGTGCTTTATGCGATAGCGATGCTGTTAATGTCTTTGCCATTTCCGGCGGCTCATGCGACTGGCTGCCCGACAGGCTTCCCGACAGGCGTGCAGTGCGTCGCACCGCAGTTAAGTCCTTGGCAATATTCATGCAGCCATTACTGCTCTGGTAGTGCATTGTCCGTAGGCGAACTGGTTGAAATGATAAAAAATCGTGCGGTGCAAGTCGAGCATGCATGTTCCGTTTCTATTTCTCCGCCGCCTTTCATCTCGTCGTCGTATACATGGAACGGCCAGATTGAAATAATTAACTATACGGACCTCTTTCAATACACTGGTATTTTTTACAACAACACTGCCCCAGCATGTGCGGCGGGAGTCGGAACTTATAATGCTGGGTTCCAACGCGTCCGAAGTGCCTATTGCTCCTACGGACAAGGTACAGATGGCATAAGCTACTGTGCATTGGGAACCGTGTATCCTGACAAAAACAGAGGCGGACGCAGTTGTTCCACCGCCCCGGCCTTTGTCGGCAATCCAATCAATGCCGGCACGGGCAACAAATTCGCAAGTGAGGCCGACTATGTCGGTAGCGGACCTTTTCCGCTAGAATTTATTCGTTATTACAACAGCGCGACGAATATTCGGCACAGTAGCAATCCTTCCTCTCAGGTCGGCCCCGCTTGGCGAATGGGTTATGGTTGGCATCATAATTACG
>JAYWDZ010000149.1:0-1871 GCA_043779595.1 Nitrosomonadales bacterium | reverse complement strand
CAAGCGGGTTGGCGCTTGCGATGGTGTAGATGAGCACTTTTTCTTGATCGTTGCGGAGAAAAAGATACAGCATCCATTGATCCAGCAATTGCTAAAGGCTCAGCGTTAGTGTCAGCGTCAGTATGTATTAGGGGACACACTGAGCTGACCCGGATATATAACTCTTGTCCCCTATAACTCTATAACTTCAATACCAACTCTGGCAATTTTTCTGACGAGCCCAGCTTGGATAACGGGCTTGAACGCAGCCAATCTTGAAGTTTATTGATGAGCTTTGAGTCGCCCGTCACTTTAATATCACCATTTTTTACAGCATCACAAAAGCGTTTCTGACAAACCCACACCTCAGTCATCGCTTTCAGGGAGCACGTGATCATAATATCTACATCAAAACCTTGATCATTTAGACATAAATCAATTTCACCTTTTTCAGCCACCAACCACCAGTCGCGTGCTGCTTTTGGTGCGTCCAAATATTCGAACTGGACAACAATGCGGCGCTTGGGAAAAATTGCAGTGTCGACAGTACGACGCATATCCCACATTAATAAACCCGCATCCAAATCGATTTTATTTAATTTGGATGGAGCCCACCGATGACCCCACGCCCCAAGCAATTCTACGATAGGGCGCAACTCCAACCCGGCCGGAGAAAGGCTGTAAACAGGGCTTGCCTTGCCACCAGATTTTTCAACTACCCCAGCCGTCACTAACTGCTTGAGTCTTGAAGAAAATAAAGACGGAGACATCTTGGGCACGCCCTTCTTGATTTCATTAAAACGCGTACTCCCCGCAACCATTTCACGTACAACCAATAAAGTCCAGCGCTCGCACAATAATTGGGCTGCTTGTGCCAACGGGCAAAACTGGCCATATGAATTCATATTTTATCTCCCAATAATTCAATTGCTGCATATCGAATTGTCCACTACAGATTCCGTACTTCCAACCACATGCGTCAGGTGCTAGCTTATGGATGCTTCTAAAAAGTAACTATTACTCACACTTTGGAGAATCATCATGGGCAAATCACTATTTGAACGACTGGGTGGCACAGAGGGCATAACCAACATAGCGAGCGATGTAGTAGAGAATCATCTGGTAAACAAAACGGTTGCCACAAGGTTTGCGAAAAGCGACATACCTAAACTTAAAAATGCAGCAGCTACATTCTTTATTTCAGGAACCGGCGGCCCCAATGTTTACCAAGGAAAGGATATGTTAGCCTCACATCAAGGGATGAACATTTCTGCGGTGGAATTTATGTCGGTCCTGGATGATGCTTTAGCTGCCTTAAAGAAAAATAATATTGAGCAACGGGAACAAGAAGAGGTTCTATTCGTGCTTTACAGCATGCGGTCTCAAATTGTACTCGTCTGAACAAAAATCAAATTCAAAGGGATCCCCTGATATTACTAAACGCGCATGATCAGGGAAATATAGAGCTGCGGAAAGTATTAGGGGACACGGAAAGTATTAGAAGTATTAGGGGACAGTCTGAGCTGACCCCTATTACGCTACCTATTACGCTATTACGGCATGTCCCCTATTACGGCAAGATAGATGCAATACCCGCACGCGCAGATCGCGCGCGGGTATTGCGGCGTTTTGTCCTTGTGCAGTTTACCGACTAAGGTTTCAACTGACCGCGTATTTCCCCCGGCGGATTCGCGGCGCTATGTACATTGACATACAGATTGCCGGCCAGATAGCTCGCATACTGTGCATCGGTGAGTTTGGCGCCCGGTGGGACCGAATACGTGTCGCCGTTCTTCACCAGCGGCACGATGACCGGGCCGTTCTTTCCCGCTGCCGCCTCGTGGATATGTGCCACGGTTGTGGCCATGCCAATCACCGTCACACTGCCGCTG
>JAYWDZ010000148.1:0-32098 GCA_043779595.1 Nitrosomonadales bacterium | reverse complement strand
CAGGGTGCTCTGGGGTGAATCATTTCAGCTTTGTATAAGCCGTTGATCGTCTCGGCCAGGGCATTATCGTAGCTGTCGCCTTTACTCCCCACCGACGGCTCAATCCCCGCCTCGGCCAAGCGCTCGCTGTAACGAAGCTGTATAAAAACATTCATCCCGCATCTTGCCTCAGCCTTCTGACTGCATCAACATCGCCGTATTCATTTGTGATGACACAGACCACATGGCACGCTACAAACACATCGACACCAGCCCGCGTTTCCTTGCTGTTGATCTCCAAAGGCAGTTGCTCCCCGGCACCTTCGAGCACGCGCTCAATCACCTCATCGACTTTGAGTTGGACTTGTCCAGCTTCGATGCCCGATTCCGGAATGACGCGACGGGCGCCGCCGCCTATCCGCCTGCGATGCTGCTCAAGGTCGTGCTGTTCGCCTACAGCCAGGGCATCGTCTCCAGTCGCGGCATCGAAGCCGTCTGCCGCGCTAGTCGCAGGCGGCTGCGCAGATGCTGTTCAGCATTACTTGCCAGCGCGCGCCCACAACGCGCGAGCGGAATGCCGAGACGAATCGCACTCAGTGTGTCTTGCACTGGCTTGCGCGAGCGTCGATGCATCAAGACATCACCGACGGCCACCAACGGCACGGCCGTCGCCGCAGAAATCTCACGGAGTTGGTCAAGCGCGCGATCCTCGCCGTAGCGTAACGCACGATGAAAACCGATCCAGCCACGCTGCGGAAACACCTCCGCGAGCCAGCCTGTGTGTCCGCCAACCGCAGCGTGCGCGGTGTCGGCCATCAGCACCGCTACACAGTCGGTGCAGCCCATGGCCTCGATATCGGACGCATGCAGGCGATAGCTTCCTTTGTCCGCTCGGCGGCGCGCCAACGTTATGAGTTCAGACAGGTCGCCGTAACCCGTGCGCGAGCGGGCGATCAGCACGACCCGCGGTCCGTTGTCGAGCCGGAACTGGCTCGCAATCATCAGCGGCAGTCCGGCGGCCTTGGCCGCGACATGTGCGCGCACCACGCCCGCGAGCGTGCACTCGTCTGTGATCGCAAGGCCTGCATAGCCCAACTCGACTGCGCGATCGACGTATTCTTCCGGGTGTGAGGCACCGGTCAGAAAGGAGTAATTACTGGTGCAGACGAGTTCTGCGTAGGCGGGTAAGGAACTGGCCATTTCATCCCAGCTCGACAATATGGCGTTTAAGCTTGGGCAAACGCCATTCGCGCATGCCGTCTCGATCAACCAGCACCATGCCGACTTCGGTGATGCGATCGTGCGTGGCGATGCCGCCCGTCGTTTCGAGATCAACGAAGGCCAGACGGGTGGGCATCATCAGTCAAATATTCCATGCAGATACCACAGTGGCTGCGCGCTCACGGCGTTTCGCTGCCGAAAAATCCAAAGCAGACACCCCGCATTGTTTTGCGCCAGATAGTAATCGCGCGCCGACCACGCATCGTCCCACCAACCGGCTTCGATGCGTTCCGGGCCGCTGACGAGTTGCAATGGCGACTCGTAGACGGGATGGTGCTGATGCATGCTCAAAGGCTGAGGGTCGGCTAACAGCCAGCTGGGGCGTGGACTGAACACCGGATCGATATCCACCACCAATCGGGACGTCTGGTGGGCGGGCTCAATATGCAGCGCACGCTCCGGGCGATGATCGTTGAACGGATGAATCCGCGTCACGGCGTCGGTTCCGAGTCGGGCCTGAAGTGCTTCAATCAGTCGACCGAGTGTTTCGTCAGCCACACCCGGCCGCGTAAATAGATCGCGGCCCACGGGTTGCCAAGCGACGACTGCCCCGATGGTCAGCTGGATATATTGCACGGGCGCCGGAAGCGCCAGCCGGTCCAATCGTTCGCGCAGTAGGTGGTCAAAATGTTCCACGTCCTGCCCAGGCTGCGCTAGCCGAATTTGCACCACGCTCGGCGCTTGTGGCTTGGCGGGACGGGATGCATGGCCTAGTGTCAGACTGAATTCGCGGATGGCCACTTGCCGCGCATACAGCCAGCCCGCGAGTTGTGTGAGCAGGCGGGTGCCGATGCCGAGCAGCACGGGACTGGATAGGGTGGCATCGGCCAATTCAGACTGCGCGCTGAATTGCTCTGGCGCGACAAACCAGCGCTGAGGGTCTGCGCGTTTGCCCAGGGCGCGATCAAGTTCTACCAGCACCTCATCCCCAAAGCGTTCAGCAACCCCGGCGCGCGGCAGTTTTCGTAAATCGCCGATGGTGCGGCAGCCCATTCCATTCACCGCCGCGACACGGTCAAAGTTATCCAGAACGGTAAGCTGTAAGGCATCCAGTGCTGCGGCCAGGTCGGAAGTAGGCGGCTGATTGTCGTGCTGCGCGCGTGCGAGTAACCATGCACCTTGCGCAGTCGAAGCGACCGCGGAATGGAGTGCAATGCCCGATCCACGTAGCGTTGCCAGCAAATCCGAGCGTAGCGTATCCAGCCCACCGAATAGGCGAAGACTCGCGCGGACCTCAAGCAGCAAACCTGCATCGCGCACCACGACCTGCGGCGTAAAGCGCAGCGCGCACAGCGCCAGTTCGCGTAGCGTTTCGGCGTCTGCAGCAGCATCTTCTTCAACCAACACCAGTTCAGGCATGAGCGCCAACGCAGTCGATACGGTGAGTCCCGGGCGCACCCCCGCAGCCTGTGCTGTTGGGCTAGCCAGCAGGATATGTCGGCCGCGCGCCTTCGTTGCGCGGGTCACCGCAATGGCAGGCGCGAGGGCTTCAGGCCAGCGCCGCAATATTCTGTCGAGGGATAGGCGAGGGCAGACCAGTGCGATCCACAGCATGACGATTCCAGGTAATTTCCCGTGGTGGCATCACGGAATGGAGCAAACTCAATCGGAGCGTTTTTTCGAGCGGTCGCCCGCGACGTTTGAGGACGTGAATGTCGATTGTGCGCAAGCCTTTCTCGTGGAATGTTGGCGCAAGCTGCAAGCGTAGCGGGGCGGGCGATGCGTTTAGCGCTGCACGGACGGGGCGAAACACGAAAGTCAGTGCATCACTCTCGGCTGCGGCCGACTGCAGGCGGCGCATGTGGTTAACCGGCAATTGATCCAAGGGCGGCAGTGCCAGCACAGCACCCAGCGCGCGACTTTGGAGGGTGCGTTCCAGCGCCCACACCCACTCGGCCTGCGTAGTCGCGCGCACACACAATAGGCGTTTGGGATCGATGCCGAGCTGCGCCCAACCGTCCGGAAACGGTAGCCAGCGAAACCCCAGCAGCAGAATATTGCGCTGCCCGTCTCGCAGCGCTGGCGATAACAACTGCATTGCACCTGTTCCTATGTGGTCGCTCAACAGTTCGATCAAACAGCGCGTAGGCCAGCCACCGCTTGGAAGTTCGGCATCGAGCAATGGATAACCACTGGTTACCGTGCGCAAACTCGTGGGGGCAAACGCCCCTCCGCGCCAAATCAATTCACGCAAATGCCCATGCGAAGCAAATATTTCCCCCAACGACGTAGCGGGGGGAATGCGCCCCACTGGTGGGATAACGGTGCTCATCAGGGCTTGGCAGAAGGGTGGGTACGCCGAAACAGGCCGACCATGACGCCCTGAATTTCCAGCGCAAACGTGGGTCGAATCGCCTCATAAGCTGGGTTGGCCGCTTGCAAAAAACGCCCATCGGCGTCTTCAGCGAGGACTTTCAGGGTCAGTGCGTTGTCCACCAATGCCAGTACCGTGTCACCCACGGTCGGCGTACGCGTGCGCTCGATGACGACGAAATCGCCCTCATGGATGCCAGCATCGATCATGGAATCACCACGCACTTCAAACAACAATGTTTCAGAAGGCTTATCGATAAGGTAACGATCGATCGACAGCGTAAGGTCGGTCGCATCGTGCGCCGGATCGGCATGCCCTGCACGAACGGTATCGGCGACCGCGCGCTCAAAAAATCGCGGCCCTGGACGCAGGCGTCGGCCAGGCCCTTCTTCCAGAAACATGTCGTGTTACATTCGTTGGACGAGTTGATGCGTCCACGCGCGCCCGGAAATTTGCCACAGACGGCCCAGTTCGGTGATCGAAGGAATAATCTCATGCCGCGCAAAATAATCGCGCAACGCGGCCAGCGGAACATCTAGATTGGCGGGGCTGCGAGGCATATATTGTTTAGTGAACAGTTGTTCACTAAACAATATCAAAGAATATACTTACGGTCAAAAAGTGGTGTCTAAACGAGTATGACCTCACCATACGCGTATTTTGTACCAGTCGGCCCGCACCTCACTGCCCTTGCGTCTGCACTGCGACACCAAAAATCGCCATGGCCCGGATGACCTGTTTTAGCTTCCGGCCTAAGGGCGTCAACTCGTATTCAGTGGTGGGCGGTACGGTGGCATAGACCGTGCGGGTCACGAGAGCGTTGTCTTCCAACTGCTTCAATCGGTCAGCCAGCATGCGCGGACTGATGCCGGACACTGAGCGCAGCAACTCGGAGTAGCGTTTTTTCCCGGTCAGAAGATCCCGAACGATCAGCGTGGTCCAGCGATAGCCCACCAGACTGGCGGTGAGGCGCACCGGGCAGCTTGCGTCGCAGGCTGTTGCCAAACCGGGGGCACTTGCATTTTTCTCCATAACTACCCTTTAAGTAACTACTTACAAAAGTATATCTCTATCCATATCATGATGGCTTCAACATTTTTTTGAGGGAGTGCCATGAAGAAACTGAAAGTACTTTTGATCGTCGTCGGCGTCATCCAAATGATCCTCGGACTGGCCTATCTGGTTGCACCCGCGGCAGTGTTGGCCTCGATGGGGCGCTCTGCCATTGCCAGGGACATCGCCTATCCGCTGGGTATGTTGTCGGCGCGATTTATCGTCTACGGCGTCTTGCTCATGGTCGCATCCCGCGACCCTGAGCGGCACAAATTGTTGATCACAGGAATGGTGGGAATCCAGTTGATCGATCTGGCGGCGGGCCTGTTCTACACCTTTGGTGGTGCCGTGCCCCTTAGTGTGTCGGCGTTTCCCATGCTCAATGCCTTATGGATTGCCGCCTTGCTCTGGCTATGGCGGCCATCCACCGGCCACTCGGAGTAAGCCGCCGTGGGGACAATCGCCGCACGATTTTTCACCTACGTTCAAGGCGCTGCACTTTACCGTGACTTGCACCAAAGGGCAGTCGCTCTACTCCCGAAGGGCGATGGTTTGACCTGGCTGGACGTGGGCTGTGGCCCAGGTCTCGTGGCCAGATGTGCCCAGCAGCATGGCTATGCGGCGACAGGTGTGGATGTCGACCCAGCCATGGTGCTGCAAGCGCAACGCATAGCACGGCGTATGCGTGTGTCCCCTCAATTCACTATCGTCGGACTGGATGACTTCTTCGCACCCGGCTACGACGTCGTCAGCGCTGCGTCGTTCCTCATCGTCATGAAAGACCGACGCGCGGCGCTGGAAAAGCTCAAATCTCTGGCACAACCCAGAGGCGTCATCATGCTCATTGAAACCACAAGTACATTCACACTCTCCAGCACATGGAGATATCTCCGCAGCGCAGGATTCGGTGGCCGCAACTGGGTAATGCTGCTGTGGGCATTTGTGCGCCGCAACGCGCAGCATGTTGACGAATCAGACATGGCGATTGCCGGCTGGACAATGGACCGGCACGAACTTATCCCGGGCATTGCCGCGTGGCTGTTGAGACCTCTAACTCGGTGATTTCCAGGTCGACTTGATCGAGATACCGATATTCGCGTGCTAAACAACCGGTGATTCGTTCCTTCGGACAGATCGCAAAAAAACTGCGATCACTCGATATCATCAATCTAGTTATCACCCACAGCTATACACTCTGCCGTATTACGGGCCGGGTCTGCAGTTGCGAACCCGGCCTCGCGGTTAGGCTCCGGAGGGTAAATCCGCTGCGCTACGGTGGAATAGTTATTCGGCACAACAACCAGCTCAACCGCTTCACAGACGGTGGCGGCTAATCTGCGCACTATTTACGCGGCTGCGACCGTCGAAGAAGCGGAGATGCGGCTGGCAGAATTCGATACGAAATGGGGGGCTGATTACCCCTCCATCGTGCAGTCATGGCAGCGCAACTGATCGCGCATCATTCCGTTCTTCGACTACCCAGCAGAAATCCGCAAAGTGATTTATACGACCAATTCGATCGAGTCCGTCAACATGAGCCTGCGCAAGGTCACCAAAAGCCATGGCTCATTTCCTAATGACGACGCCTTGATCAAACTGTATTATCTGGCGCTACGTAACATCAGCAAAAAATGGACGCAGCCGATTCACAACTGGAAAGCTGCGCTAAATCGGTTCACTATCATGTTCGATGAGCGGACGCCGCAACTTTAAACGATTACCCGTTTACACAAAATCGCGGACACCCCCCCCATGGTTAATTCGTCTGGGTGCTTACTTTGCGCTGCAACTCGGCGAGCATTATTAAGCGCTCTTCTTCGGTTTTATAACCCGTCACGACATCTTGGTAAGTGCCATCCTTTAGGTATAAGCGCACGGCTAGGGACTCAATATCTCCTTGTTGCGCACGGGTTTCCAACTCCTTCAATTGCTCCAGGAGATTGTCTTCATCTATATACTTAATAACTGATTCTTTTTGGTTCATCTTTATTATTTCGTTCATCTACTACTTGCGATGTTCTGGAGCTATATAGAGGAAAAAAACGTGCGCAAATTCCTCCGCCTAAGTGCGAGCAATTTGCATATTATGAAGCGAATTCCCCAGCTAGTACTATTACGTTACGCCTACGCACCGTCTTTAAGCACACCTTCAATTTTGTTGAGCGTAAGCGATGGAACAAAGGTTTTATCCTGATAGATCACGGCTAGAACTTTCTCCGCAATGGGCCCGGTATCGTCCAACGCTGGCTTTCCGGCCACCGCGTAGGCGGCGTCCCAAACGGCCGCGAGATACCGTGCGCCGATGCCCATGACCTCCGCAGTTTGTTCTCCGAACGCCTCCCAAAGACCATCGACCACATGCGCCGACGCGCCGCCACCCAAGCGAATATATTCATCACATAGACTCTTGGGCGACAAAACTCCCGCCACGTCAGCCATGAGCTGGACCGTCGCGGTCGCGGCATCTCGTCCATCGGTGATGGCGGATATCCGTCCGGTGAACGACTTCGCTTGCTGCTCGATTTTGGGAAGCAGATCCGCAGAATGCCGATCGACCATCTTGTTCTCGTAAGTCGAGTGTACGCCTTTGCCGGGCCACTGCTTGGCGTTTGGGTCATCGGCGGACTTTAGACCGTCCGACAACACAGAACCATGCAAGGGCTGGCAAGCATCGCCTATGTAGTGCGAGACGATCCCAGCGGCACACAAGAACCGCGGCTGATCCCCGGCCGAGAGGGCTCCAACCATCTCGTCGAAGAACTGCCACACACGAAACGGAAGGAGCCCTTGATGGCGGCTGTCTGTTTGTCCGACATCTTCGTACCACTTCAGCCATACAGCGACGCTCATATTTTTCTTGTCCGCGAGCGTTTGGTCTCGAAGCGTCCGTCCATTGGCGTCGGTTCCGTCAATGTCAGCATAGTGGTTGGGATGCTCCGGCCCAGCGTTTTGTGCATAGTCACGACCACCCAGTACTTTATCGGCCGTTTTCTTCCAAACGAGGTCTGGGACATCCGCGAGCTCGACGAAATCACCGTTCGCGAGCTTGGCGTGGATCGCCTCAGGGGTCAGTTGGTCTGGCCGAAAGCTGATGCGTTCAACATTCGCCTGCAGGAAGTCTCGCAGACCCTTGTCCTGAACGGCCGCGATAGCGGAAGTCGCGATACTGTAGTGACCAGTTTGTCCCCAATAGGGCGTCGGCCCGACATTGTGTTCCTGGATCAGATCGACGTCGAGTAGTCGACACACGGTACTCAGCCCAGTAGCCAAAGCAAAGTTAAACGACTCGCCACCAGTGCCTACCAGCGTCTGACCACCCCACTCAACCGCCATCGGACGTAGTATCGTTTCGTCTTTGCCGTTGACGTTCGCGATTGTTTTTAGATGCCAAACCATTCCGGAGTCGCCTGGACCGGTTTGGGCGCGCCCGTCTTCAGGCGCGATGAGGAACTGCGAGACATAGTCGTAGCCAGCCTGTGTCTTGTGGCGATAGAACAGTGCTTTAATCTTTCCGTTCAAAAGGCCCGAGGTTGAACCAAAAGCCGTTAGAGGCTGGTCGATCAGTTGCAGCCCCAGGTTCAATTCGTTAAGATCAGCGGCATCGCCGATCTTGCCCTCCAGACCAAAGGGTCTACTCGTCCAATCACCTGCGTTAGTCACTTCGACAAGGCCGACGTCCAGAGTCAAATAGCAGCGTTTGCCGGGAAATTCCGGAAACACTTCGGTAAATTCCCTTCGCGTGAGTTGCTTGACTGAAGATTTCCCGACTTCGACCAAGTTCCCTCGGACACGGGCCTTGACGATAGATCCGGCAGTCCCCGTGACGTGTCGATTAGTGACCGCATACATCGTGTGTCCATCCCCCACCAAGCAGCCTACAGAGGCGGTGTGTTGCTCGCCTTGGACATCGGCCACTACTGGGCAGCCCCCACCGATATAAGTGTCTGGCCATTTGATCGCGCTAACGCCCGAAACTTGGGGCTCACCCTGCTGTACAGCAACCACGCACACCGGTGCGGCTCGGCCATCGGCAAGATAGAGCGTCCGCGGCACTATATGCTCCGGATCAATGCCATCGGTACCGAAGTCGGAGGCGTCAACCCAGTCACGCACCAGCACGAGAATACACGGCCAAGAATATGGCCGAACCGCCGAGTTGTCGAAGCGGCGTGGCTCGTGCCTGCTTCGTTTGGACTTGAGGGCGCTTTCGTGCCCCGGCCAAGGATCAGAAGTACGGATGAGGTATAAACCAACCGCAGTCCCGACCACGTTGGCCTTGTTCATCAAGTGCCAATGGTACTGATCACGCGCTTCCAGAAGATCCCTGAGAGAAAGGCTTTGAAAGTTCATTTGATTTGCCAAGATATCCAATGTCGCTCCTTCCGCTCGTCCATCCACAAGAATATTGCCCCGGCCGTGTTTTAGGCGGGGCATCAGACTTTTCGGCACCGCCCGAAAATTTTTTTTACCTTCCAGCCAAGGCTGAGCGCCCAATGGGCGCTGTGCGCATCGAGGCCACCAAGCTTTTCGACGCCATGCAAAACTTGGCTGGCGTCAATCAAGACGATCCGCTGCCCGGGGACTTTATACGACCGTCCTTGGGTTTCGCGAACGCCAAATGACCCCGGTGGACTGCCTACCGACCACGGGGCAAGTCCAGCCGGAACGGAAGATCAAGAACACTATCTGTGGGTTTGCGCCATGCAGCGTTTATGAATTTCAAAACTCAGCAAAACCGGCGACGCACCATCGTGCCGACCAAACTCAGACCGGCCAGCATCATGGCGTAGGTTTCAGCTTCGGGTACCGGTACGGCCGAGACGCTCAGCGTGTCATAGAACTTGCCGGCGGGCAGCACAACAGCGCTGACTATCGTCGGTGTAACGAAATCGACGCTGACGCCAAGATCTGTTGCCTGGTTAAAATCGGCAGACTGCGCAATTTGCACCCCGTTGGCATCCAGAAACAGCAGATTACTGCTACCCAGATAACCGGCGTAACCGCCTTGGGCCAGCGCGATCGAAAAATGCGTCAATTGGGTCGGCACGGCAAAATGCAGCATGACCTGATCGAACCGCGCGTCCAGCGCATTCGCACCGGACGGCGCTGTGCCCCAGCCGATGGGGGACGGCTCGCGCACGAAAATCGCCGGGTCTATGCCCAGTTGATCGACGGCGTCGTTGTACGCCAACCAGTGTTGTCCGATCACATTGAAAGAAGCATCGAGAATATCGTCTTTGTAGCTGCTGGCGAAGCTCACACCGTTGGCTTGAGCGACCATATCGGCATTGGCGTTACTGCCGGCGGCGAGGGCGTCGAAATTGAGCGTATAGCTTGCAGCCCAGGTCGAAACGCTGATCGATAAACCGATCGCGACCATAAGCGTGCGCATCAGGGTGGATTGCTTGAACATGGTGAATCTCTCTTTCTATCGCGAGCGATGTGTGGTTTCAGCCATCCCGAAGTGCAGACCCGCGATGACTGAAACCTTCAGAATTAAATAGGCGCATTCAGGTTTATTTGGCACCGCCCAGCACGGCTTGGCCCATCTTGAAGAACACGTCAGTGTTATCCATCACACCGGTAAACAGCGATGCGCCGCGACCAAAAGCAGACAAGGGAATGTCGGTGCCGGTGTGTACGGCCTGCTGGCCCGGAACCTGGCCAGTGACGAGGAAACCAGTGCTGGCGTTGCGCACGTTGGGGTTGGCCGGATAGCTGTTGAGCGGCGCCTGACTAACGAAGGGCTGCTGCGAATCCTGCGTCGGCTGGAGGTTGGAAACCCAGGCTTCGTAGCGGTCTGCGTTGGCGCCGTAGCCAATCAGCATTTTGTTATCGACATCCGTGGTGGCCGGGTAGCCGTCGGCGTTCATGACATATTTCGGGAAATGCGCAGCTTCGTAATTACCCACCACGGTATCACGCATACTCGCTGTGGTCGCGGCCTTGGAACGCAGCACCGCATCGGACACCAATGACGCGCCGATGATCGCGGCACCGGCGCACTCGTGGTCGGCGGTGACAATCACCAGCGTGTCGGGGTTCAGTTTGGCGTAGTCCTGCGCTACTTTAACCGCGCGGTCGAACTCGATGGTCTCTTCGATCCAGCGGTCGGTATCCATCAGGTGCGCCTGCTTGTCGATCGACGCGCCTTCGATCATCAGATAGAAGCCGTTCGCGTTATTTTTCGATAGCACCTTGATCGCCTTGTCGGCCATCTCGTCCAGCATCGGCTGATCAGGGAAACCAAAATCATTGACGATGCTGGTCGTGCCGCGACGACCGTTAATCTTGTCGAACGCGACGTTCATGTTGGAATAGCTGAACAAACCCAGCAATTTGTCAGGGACGCCGGCGCTGTCCATCGAAGCTTTGTCCGACGCGTAGCTGAAACCCGCCGTCTGAAAGTCGGTAATCAGGTCACGATTCGGATCCAGGCTACCTGGCGCAGCACCCCAGCCTGCGACGATGTCGGACGCGAGGACGTAATCGTTCGAAGTCGAGCGCACCGAGCCGTTGCCGGTGTTGGCCGGGTTAGCCGCGCCGACCGCCGAGTTCTTGGGGATGAACCACTTGCGCCCGCCGCCCATCAATACGGTCAGACCGGTCAGATTGCGGTCGTCCAGATACTGGTCGACGATGCCGGTGCCATTGCCGCGATTCGACGTATGCACGGCGTTGGCGGCAGGCGTTGCGTCAAACACATCGGCGGTCGATACGATGCCGAGATTCTTGCCCTGGGTGCGGTGCAGGTATTCGGAGATGTATTCGATGCGCGGATTGTCAAACGCATTACTGGTGTCATCAGGCCACACCCCTTCCTGGCCACCGTTGGCCTTGTTGCCGTTTACATAATTGGCCATGCCGGGCGCCGAGTCGGTAATGATCGAATCGAGCGCGGCGGTCATCACCATACCGGTGTAGGGGAAGGTATCCATCGCCAGCCGACCCTGCGCCTTGCCCTGCGCGTAGCCCTTGGCCATGATGCGTGCGGCGGTGCGGTGCGCCGCACCCATGCCGTCGCCGAGCAGGAAAATAATATTCTTGACCGGTTTGCCCTGCGCCGTCACGCCGACGACTTCAAAGTTGCCGCTGGCTGTTGCAATCTGACCATCGCTCTGCGTCGCGTTGACGGAAAGGATATGGATCCCCGGGGTCGTCACGGCAAAGGCGCGCACCGAGCCGACAAAACCGTTGGCGACCGTCACGCCCGCGCCGCTGACGATACTGGTATGCGAGGCCGGAACCGAGATCGGCACACCGTCAACCAGAAACTGAAAGTCGGTAATGGTGGTGCCGACATCAGCCTTGACCGTGGCTTGCAGATCAAACCGCTGACCCGGCAAAAAGCGCGACAGCACGGTAGCATCGACACTCAGCGGATTGCTCGGCGGCGTCAGACGCGTCACCGTCGGCGCGGCCAAGGCGGCACACGACACGCCGCCAAAAGCGACAGCGAGCATGACATTCAGATACTTCTTCACGAACTGGGGCTGCGACATCTGGGGTTCTCCTAAGGGTGTGACTGGAAATCAATCAAGGGTGGGGTTGCAGATTTATCGTCGGGTCGAGAGTTAAACGGACGGTGGATACGTGACCATCGGCTTCTTCCTGCGGTCCCAGTTCCAGACGTCCGCTCAGTTTGATCAGCCCATCCCTATACGGGACGACACGATCAGCCTGGGACGCGCTATGCACAAAGACCGCGGATGCGGGCAGGTCGTCGGCCAGGCTGTCATCCTCATCGCCCATGGACACCGGTAACGGCGACAGAATGAACATGCCGGCAACCGGGTTTTCCTGTCGCGCCATATAACCGATCATCTGAACGCGCTGACCATTCATGGCCAGAAGTTTTTGCGTGGGTTCGAGTCCGCGTGGTCCTACAGGCAACTTGAAAAAATCGTGGAACTTCAGCTCAGTCACGCCCGACTCGGTCGATTCACGTTTGTCTTGGGCGGCTTCTGTGCTCGAAACTGACGATGGCTGCGCTGCAGGGCTTGCCATCGCCCGAGGCGAAGCCGTCAAACACACGAAAGTCAGCAAGCTGACCGTGATAGCGATTGAGCGGGGGGTGATAAAGCGCATAATTAACTATCCAGTGACAATTCTTTTGCACGCGGTTTGACTACCCATAGCGTACCGATCCCGCATGACGCGATCATTTAAAAATGATCGCGAATAGCAGCCCCCGAAAAATACGAAGTTTCCAGCTCCTTGCGGGGAAGGCTGGTGACAAAAATGTCCAGCCGACTGGAAAATAAAAGTTCGTCAGGTGTTCGAACAAGGTGGACTTTAGAGCGCTTCAATGACATCCGATAGGGTCACAACGGACAAAACATGAGCTGATCGGCTCATGTTTTGGAGACACCTGGACTGCTGAGCATCCAAGTAATGGTAATGTCGTTTCGGCAGGGGGCCTGTAATGATCGGAATAGGCGCCAGGCTGAAAAAAAAGCCCCGGGAAGGTACCAAGCTGTGGTGTGATTATTGACTTTACTAACTGTAGTGATATATTAAATATATCTTTAGTGCAGAGAACCTACCTCATGACTGCCGTCGTCACAAAACCCGCTCAACTTCTTTTCCGGTTACGTGCCAAGGATACGATCAGCGGTATCAGCCGGGATACCCTGACCAGGCTGTCTGACACGCTGGGCTACACAGAAACTCAAGTCATGCACTTGGCGCTAGCGAAGCTGGCCAGGGAAGTCATCCCGGCCTACGAGGCGGACGAAGGCGATTTAACCATTAAGCAGATTGCGGCGATTCGGAAAGCCGTCCCCCAGGGAAAACACCACCGCGTCAAATCCAGCTTGCTCTGAGACGTGAAATCGTCTTGGTGGTCCGAACCGCAGGCAGGGGACATCGTGTGGTGTCGCTTCCCCGAGAATAAGGGCATTCTCCCCGGCCCCAAACCTCGTCCGGCGCTTGTGATCAGAGTCTTCGACGACGAAGCACCGCACTATGCCATCGAAGTGGTATATGGCACGAGCCAGAAAACGGATGCCCTGCGATCAGGAGAGTTCCTCATTGCCAGAGCCGATAGAGACGCTTACCACTTGGCGGGGTTGAGCTATCCAACCAAGTTCAACCTGAAGAACCGGGTTGAGTTGCCATACGATCATGAATGGTTCGCCGTACCCCCGGGCGCACCGTTCGGGCAGATACCGAAACTGGGCACATTGCATCCGGCGCTGATTACCCGGGTCAAGGCGGCATGGGAGGCTTTAGACTAAATGTCCTCGCGCTCGCTTCCCGCATCTGAGCTCCCCCATGAAATTCGCCTCATCGCGGCGGTGTCGCGGCTAATAGATATCCATCAAAGCCGACGCGACGCCGGCGGCGTTCACGTCCCCGATGTCCCGGAAAAAGCGGGCTTCAATCTCTTTCTGGCGATGTCCATCATTGAGACATTACATGAGATCGAGATAGACCGAGGCCACGGCGCGGCACCCGTCAGCGATCTGGTCAGCCGCCTCAAGCAGCGCATTCCCGAGGTCACACTCACGGACATCGAATACTGTATTGCCAACCTGAAACAGGGTCGCGAAATCCATTACCGCACGCGCAACATGGACGGGGTAATCACGGATGGCCGAACCTGGGATACAACCCCTTTGCTTGAAGCACAAGACGGGTTTTCGCAAGTTCAGCTGACAGAGAACGCCAGGCTGCTTCTACGCATCACCTCCTTGAGAGAAAGCTGGCTGTACAGCGACGTCGATGCTGACCGCCTCGTCAAGGTAATCGAACGCGGCCAGTTCCAGGACATCCCGGGATATTGCCGCTCAATGACGCTCGATCTGGCCTCCAAGAGCAAGCAACTGTCCAGGGCACTGGAACGCCCTTCGCTTTCCGAGCTTCGTTCGTTGTT
This sequence comes from Nitrosomonadales bacterium, assembly GCA_043779595.1. Classification (GTDB taxonomy): domain Bacteria; phylum Pseudomonadota; class Gammaproteobacteria; order Burkholderiales; family Thiobacillaceae; genus Thiobacillus. The sequence continues at coordinate 17,594 of JAYWDZ010000148.1, read as the reverse complement.
GATCAGCGAAGGACAGGGTATCGCCCGTTCACTCAGCGACGCCAAAACGACGATCACTAAGGCGATCGACCTAGTGTACCGAGACGATATCAGCGCCGCCTTCGAGCATTGGCTTGCAACGTCGTCAGGTGCGGTCATGAACCGCGATGGCATCACACTTGGCAACCTCCAGGCGGATCTTCAGCTCGTGCTGCAAAACGTCGAAGCGCTATCGCGCCGGTTCCTCGAATTCATCGATCTTGCACAGAAGGTGCGAAACGAGGGGGTTGAACCGATCAGATTCCTTGACATCGCCGATTGGCTGATCCAGACCGGTTCTGAAGAGAACATCAAACGGGTCGATTCGTTGTTTGCGGAATTCATGCCGTGGGGACAGGACAGCCGCATATTCCAGCCTTCCATGCTGATTGGCGAGGCCGATTTGTCCGTCGCCAACGAAGACGAGTCGGAGGCGATGCACACCTTTACGCTCGACCCCGCTGCCAAAACCCCGGGTTCGCGGTTCGCAGATTTCCTTGCGCGTAACAAAGAAATCGTTTTGTGCCGGTTAAGCGTGGGTCCGGCCAGTTTCAGTGAGATCATCGAGTTGGTAGGGTTCACCCTTGAACCTGACGACTCACTGCTCGACTTCTTTGGTGTTTATACCAAGCCCGATCTCATCGAAGACGACGGCTTCCGGATCGTCGTCGGCATCACCAACGAGATCATCCACTTTTCGCATAGCGGTTACGACATCGCCAGCAATGATCCGGTGATGTATCTGGAGCAATCAATTGACCCCTACTGAGCTTGGCCTGGTATATGGGCTGTTGTTTACCTACCGGGAGATCCACGGCAATCCACCCGATCGTCATCAGCGCGACCGAGAGGTGGAGGCAGCCCGCATCCTCCACAATAGCACCCAGGAAGACCTGCAACAGCTTGACGAATTTCTAGCTTCGCAAGGATTCGCCCTCTATCTACGGCCTGGCATCGATTTCGGCATTCCTCCGAAGGCGGGTCGTCCAAATACAATCTACACCATCACACGCAAGCGTGGGGAGGCCTTGGCGCCTTATCTCGACAAAGGCTGGTTTGTCGACCAGATACGGGACGGTCGTCGAAAGGGTGCCAGCAAGTCCGAGCTGGTCGTGTGGATGGCACGGATGTGGCTAACTCTGCAATGGTTCTTTTACCAGAAGATTGACCGGTTGCCATCAGAAGTCAGTCGTTACCGCAATGGACTCGTGTCCACAGACCTCTTCATTGGGACGTTGCAGCAGGGCATCGAGGAACTGGGGAACGCCGGTCGCCCTGACGGAGCCGAGGGTGTGGCGTGGGATCACCTTTGGGAAGGAAAGAAGGTTCTTGATGGATACGCTACCCGCTTCCTGAAAGTGATGGAGGAGGCCGGTATGATCCAGGGGGCCGGCAATCCCGGCGAATATCGCCAGACGCTCGTGGCTGCCGTCGATATGGCGGTCATTGCCCAGAACGAGTTGGCATATCTAATGCCGGCCGAGAGCGAGGCCCGCTTGGGAAGCAGGACGGTTGAATTGATTATGGGCGAAGCCCGGGACGAGGTGGAAAATGCCGCTCATCCAGAAGATTGAGATATCGAATTTCCTGAATCTAGAGCGCGGAGCCGCCAACGCATGGCACCCGCGATGGCCCCACCAAGTGTTTGAGCTTGGCGGCCTGAACTCGGCCATGAATATTCCGAACGGGAAGGGCAAGAGCGCGATGGTCATGGCGATCCTGGCCATGCTCACGGGAGACCGCAAGGAATTGAAGGAGGTGCGAGACTTTTCTTTTGCTCCGCAGCGGCATAGTCATTTCACCCATATCCGCATTCAGGTTCTCGTATCGACTGCGGACAGCGGTGGCGCTGACCTCCTTTCCCGCGCGGGCGGCGAGCCCGGCGGCGATCCGATGGTTTTCGGCGTATTTGGAAACAGCGGGGAGAATGGCGAGCTAAAGTTTTACAGTTACCAGGGCAGATTAGAAGATTGTCCGATCGCGCACACCAACGATTTCGTCCATACCTTCGTGTCCAACAACACATTCCGCACGCAACTGGACGAAGCCTCCAAGCTATTCCCATCTAACCAGCAGGAAAGCGGCGACCGCGCCTGGCAGGATCATGTTCAGACCATCTTCGACATGGCCTCTTTGCACCAGCAATTTAAATACCAGAAGCTGCGCGGAGGGGAAGGGGGACACGGGTATTTCGACGTGCCAAGCCCTCCTGGCGCCGCCTATTCCGCTTCCGTGTTCTACGAAAGGCTTGCCCCAGAACTTCTGGTGGAAGGAATGGGCGAACTCGGCGAGGAAGACGAGCACGGAATCGAGGACACCATTCATACCAAAGTGTCCCAGCTCATCGTGCAAAAGCACAAAAGCGAGCAGCAGGATGAGGCGCTACGCCGAGCCCGCATAACACTTGACGAACTGGAGAAGCTGGTTGCGGCCCGTGCCGGATTGGCCGATGCAAAGCTCGGGTACGACGAACACCGCGACAAACTGTCAGTGGAGTTCGCTTCGCTCAAATACGTGCTTATCGACCAACCGATACCGGGCGTGCCGCGCATTCCCGACGAATCGCTTCCACTTGCGCGCGCGATGGTAATGCAGGAAGGGAAGTGGTTCCTGCCTGATCGCGTGATGGCTGAATTCACCGGGGAGACGGCCAGCGACATCAATCGACGCGCACAGGAACGTAACGGCCTAGTGCTTGAAAAGCTGGATAGAACACAAGTCATTGATTTTTCTTGTCATAGTTTTTTTGAAGGAGGAAAACGCGGCCCCGCTGGGAATTTGTATTCACGCGAGACAGCAGAGGACTTGATCCAAATAACTAGCAAATTTTCCCGTGACTGGACGAAGCAGTCGGCCATCGAAGCCTTGACTCATGCTTTTGACTGGGTCGAAACACATGCCGACACCAATCCGGCGCGAGCAATCCGGAGGGGGCTGGAGAAATCGCTGGTCGACAGCAAAGCCAAGCGGGTAGAACTGAACAAGGCTTATCAGCATCACAACGAGGAGTGGGGTCGGCTCATCCAGGAACAGTCGCAAATCGACGCCCAGCAGAGTGCACATCGCGAGATGGCGAGTAGTGGGCTTTTCAACGAGGCCGAACTGGCGTCTCCCGAGCAGACCGGTGCGAACGTGAATGCTGCCTATCGTGCTGCCTCGCAGGCAGTCGATGGTCACAAAGGGAGGGTGGCGCAGCTACAGGATGTACATGCCTTGTGGGAGGCTTTCCAGCATGAACGTCCCGACGAGAAGCCGGGAGCCTTTGCAGACCAACTCCAGGAAGCTCGAGGGTCTGCCGAGACGGCTTTCCAGGATGCCAAGTCCGCGCGGGAAACCGCGCGCAAGGGGCGCACCGGTACCCAGCAAAAACACGAAGCCACACGGTCTGCGCTGCAAAAAGCCAGCGCGCGCATGGAGCGTTTCCAGCAAACCGCTCCTGCCGTCGCCCGTTTTATCGAGGTTTTTGGTGACGTATCTCCGATAGGCCTCGCCCAGCGCGTCCAGCACGAGGCCAACCAGGCGCGTGGCCGCATTGGCACGATCAAGAGCGAGCGCAGCAAGCTGGGCGCCGCGCTCGAAGCACTTTCCGGATTCCGGAAACTGCATGGAGGCGCCGATCCCTCCGCGTGGCTCGCAGCCCTTAGTGAAGAATGGGACGCTCGCGGCCGGGAGATCGCGAAACTTGATGCAGAATTGACGGAAGCCCGGATTCGCCGAGCAGGTCTTGACACGGAAGTCATTGTCGCAGGCAAGGTGGCGCGCGAGGCCGCCTCATTGGCGGCCGGCAAACACGTTCCGCTCCATGCGGTCATCGATGGCATGCGGCTCGACCAAGCGAGACGTGAAAGCGCGCTGACACTCTTTTCCGCCTTACTTCACACCCCGATCTACGAGACTGTCGAGGAGGCACGGGAAGCGGCGATGCGGCTGGAAGAGAAGCGCATCGAGGCCCCTGTTTTCCTGAAGGGAGAACTGGAGGCATTCTGCCGTTCGGGCGAGATATCCATGCGTGCGGCTTTCGCTCATACCTGGCTGGTCGGCATTCGCACGCGGCAAGTTGAATGCCTGCTCGATCCGAGCCTTGTCGCACGCGAAAAGGCAACGCTTGATACTGAGATCCGGCGTCTCAGCAGTGAAATCGAAACGGCGAAACTGGAGCGCGCCAAACATTCGCCGGACAGCGCGGAGGCAAACCGCGCTCGTAAGGCGGCCGAAGCCGTTGCGGGCGGATTCGAGGCGAAAGACTCAACGCTCGCGACTGAGTCTGCAGCTCTGGAATCAAAGTTACCGGAGCTGGCGCGCAAAGCCGCGCCTGAGATGATTGCCGACATCCTGACCGCTGAGAAACACCGGAAGGATTTTGCCGATGTCAGTGAGGCCTTCCTGCAGGCAGAGTTATCGGCATGCTTGACACAGGACACCGCCGCTTCAACGGCCAGGGCAGAGTTGGAAACTCGCATCAAGGCATGCGAGGACAACGCGGATGCTAGGCAGGAAGCGCTGAACCACGCAAACGTCGCCGCCATGCAGATCGACAAGTTGCGCAAGCTTCAGGAATATATTGACGCTCCGGAGGACAACCCCGCCTTCATGTTATTGGCATCGGATACGCTCGCCCGGCTTGAAACCGCCAAGATGAATGCAGAGGCGCGCACGCATTTCCGGTTCGACCTGGCGGCAGTTTTCATCCTGCGCGGCAGCGACTATGCGAAGGAAGTGGAAAATTTGATTGCGCATCACAAAGGTGAGCGCGATCAAATCCAGGATAAACACCTTCCCGGAGTGGACGCCGAGATTGGGCAGATCCAGGACGCGACGCTTGGGGCGAAATCCCAGGAAGGGAACATCGATCATCTCGTTCGCGAACTTTCGCGGATGTATCGTTCTTACACAGAGTGGGAGGACGACTTGGTTGGAGTGAGTCAGGACGTCGTCCTGGCAACCTCGCTGGGCGCTCAGACCATCGCCTTGCACGAGGCCCAGTCAGCCAGTGAACGGGTGGTACTGCTGGCACAGATGACGGGGGAAAACGATTTCGAGGAGAAAACGGGGAGCCGGAAGGCGATGAACGACTCGAAGGCCAAATATGAAAACCTCAAGACCCAGTTCGATGGTGCTATCAACCTCGCGCTCGCTACACCGGATACAGATATGTCGGAGTACATGCGAACTGAGCTGGTACGGGCCAAAAGCAACCCTGATATTGTCGGACAACTGCATGCGGTTGCGAGGACGAACCACGAACGGAGCACGGCCGCCAACGAGATAGCCAAGGGCCACCTGGAAGAGGAGTGGGGCAAACTCAGCGATTGGCTGAACAATTTCACGAAACGCTTGAAGAAGAATTTCAATCTGCTGGCTTCGGTCTTTAGTCCGAATATGGATAAGGACACAAATGCGATCCTCAACTCGGGATTTCAGATATCAGGAACAGTGGCAACCGATGCGGACATCAAGGTAGTTCTCGACAGCGTCGTGACGACCATCGAGAAAGCGGAAACCGAACGAACGGGAAAATCGTTTACCAAATTTGAAGAGAAGAAACAGAAAAACGATCTACGTCAGGTAATCCGGAATAAATTCTACCAGAGCGTAGTCACGGAGGTCAGCATCAAGGTCGCCATGCCTTCGATCAGCCCGTATCCGCTGACGCTCGAACGCAAGATGGTGAGTACCGGTCAGGGCATCGCGATGGCGCTCCTGTGGATTGTAAAGATGGCCGAGTTCACCACAAAGCGCTGGCAGAACGAGCAGGCCAGCAGTGCTGCGCAGCGGAAGCGCCTGCGCCACACTCAGTTCACCATGATTGATGGCGCGTTTTCGAGTCTTTCCGACGAGGGCTTGATCAAGGATGCATTGGACAGTATCGATGCGACCAAGGGCAACTTCCAACTCATCATCACCGATCATGACCCAGACTATCGGAATAACTTCGACTATTTCCCAACCCTCATCGTGGCCAAGGAATATGACGGGAAATTCATGATCGCCGACAAAAAGACTCGTGGCCTGATCGATCCGGCCAATCTTGGGTTGCGCCAAGGGGCGCTGGGCGTGATGAGCCTTCGCGCTGCCCCGAAACGAATTGCCGGAGTATAACAATGGGGGTACAGCAAAGCATCGCCAAGGTGCGCGCTGCGCTCATCAAGATGACGGGTGGGAAATCTTATCTCCGACCGTCTGGACTGATGGACTCTTTGGTACAGGAGACGGGGGAATCCCCGATCACAGTCCGACAAGCCCTTGCACGACTGGCCCGTGAGAAGTGGATCGCTGGCATTTCGGCTCATGGTGAAGTGATCGCCGCAGTGAAGATCATCGGCAACGTCCCGCCGTCTCCACCGAATCCGGCGTTGGAGGCCTGGCGAGCTACTCTCGCCGAGGTCGGCCTGGAAGACGTGGACATAGCAGCGCTCACCCCTCTATACAAGCAGCTCTTCTGTTTTGATTCGGTGAATCAGCGGAAAATTGTGGAAGGGTTATTGAGCTTGCGTGAGAACGCGGACAAAGAGGTTGGCCGACACCGATTCACCGTCAGCGCGCGTTACTTGATTGGATCGTCCAAGCTGCTCGATGTCATGCCGGCGTCGACGCTGAAGGCCTTCGGTATACGGGTTGACCGCTTTCCCAGCCACCCTCGCTATGTGGTTGTGGCGGGGTGCGCCCAACCGGAGGCCGTGGTGCTGGTTGAGAACCCCGCTGCGTTCGAGATGGCGGTGGCTACCTCGGCGGCGCAGCGTTGCGCCTTCATCGCCACCTTCGGTTTTGGACTCAGCAAGACCCAGGAAGACTACGGAAAACAGCTTGCCGATATGGTTGAGGATTGTTTTTCCGGAACCATTTCACTGATGCGGCAAGGTTCTTCGTGTCCACCGGCAAAAGAACTCCTGTGCCACCCTAACATCACGTTCTGGGGAGATCTCGATATTGCCGGAATTATGATATTCCAGCGACTCAGGAGGTCTATCCCCGGACTACAATTGAGCGCGCTATACCAGCCTATGCTGGATGCGATAGCGCACCCATTCAAATCCCATCCCTATGTGTTGGCTGTTGGAAAGCCTGGACAAAAAGAAATGTTTGTTTCATCAATTGCCGGAGACGCGGTCGCAGAAGCGGTGCTTGCCAAATGCGCGACTCGCGGCGTGGATCAGGAATGTGTTTTACCAGAGCAGGTCGAGCGGTTTGCGCCCCTTGCTCTGGCCCTGATGGACGAGCTGGCGGCTGCAGAAAAGGCGCTTGTCTAATGACGCCCAATCCTGCATTTGAGCGGGACGCGTCAAAAGCGGCGCGCCCCTCAATTTGAACGTTCAAGCTGTATAAAAACCTCTTTTTATAAATTCCAAGCCGAGATTTTTAGCCGTAGCGATTTCGCTTCGGCACTAAAATATTTTTGGATTGTTATTTCAGCGAATAGGGTGGACAGATTGATGTTGGCGACGAGCTAGCGGCTTCGCTCTACCACTTTTGCTTCATTAGCTTCCATACCCATGATGCGCCAGCTTCTCAATATTGTGCACCAAACCATAGAGCTGCCATTGCGTATTTACCTTCCCTTGTCCGCGTAGCGTGAAACGATCCAGGCGTTTGTTGTTTCGTAAGTTGCCCCACAAGGGGACTCCGACTTTCTACGAGCTAAAGCTCGTGAAAGATCGTATGCCAAACACGGGCTCCACCGTGGCCATTCTCTGCCCATAGCGTTTACGACCCTCCACGCTGTCAATCGCTTGCTTCATGCGCTCCGTGTGGGGCAAGGGCGAGGCTTGTTGTTTCTGGAAGAACGCCACTTGGCGCGTGCGTGTTCTCTCGGGGTGGCGTAAGCAACGTTGACGCAAGTCGCAAGGCGCACAACTTTTTCGGCTTCCCTGAAACTTGTGATGTGTGCGGCCATTGGTAGTGCAATGACTGCCGCTGGAGTAAAGCTTTTGTCCCGCCGGGCAGATACAAGTTTGTGCGATAGGGTCGTAGTGGAAATCCTTGGGTTGAAACTTGCCATCCGGCTTGGGTGGACGCTTGTCGTGCAAGGGATGTGGTTTGGTCTGGTGACGGGCTTGAGCACTCAAGCGTGGATCGCGCTTGCGCATCAAACCATCCGCAATCAAAGCGGGAATGCCAAGCTCTGCAAGTTGTTTGAGGTTGGCTTCGGAGTGATAGCCCGCGTCTGCCGTAATCAGGGTTTGTGCCGTGCGATAGGGCTGGGTAAGCTCAATCATCGGTAGTAAGACTTCTTGCTCGCTGCCCGAGCCCAGGGCATTCGCGGCCACGATGATTTGGTGTTGGGCATCGACAGCGGCCACACCCGTATAGCCTTGGATCACCCCTTTGGAGGTGGCCATCTTGGCGCTGTCGTTGTCTGTGGTGTTGCTCTTACGGATGGCGCCTTTGCGCGAGCGGCGTTCTTTATGGTTGGCTAGAAAGTCGCGGATGCGTACTGCCTCGCTGGCGAGTTTGTCAAGGCGCTGTAATTCGCGTTCGCTGCCTTCATCCGCATGCGTTTCGTCGCGGCTTTGGTGTGCCGCCAATATCTCCGTTACGGCGGCTTCCATGCGTTCGGCTTGGCGTGCTAACTCTGCATGGCTGCCGCTCTTCTTCTTGGCGGCGTTGCTGGGCAGCTTCACACCATCGATCGCGAACATCTGGCGGCCGATCAAACCTTGCGCATCGCAGGTCATGAGCACTTGGGTGAACAGTGCGGTGATTTCACTGCGCAGCTCACGTACGAATTTAGCGAGTGTTGTGAATTGGGGTGCGCAATCGCCGGAAATAGCCATGAATAGAACATTCTCGCGGCAGGCGCGCTCGATTGAGCGGCTGCTGATCATGCCGCGGCTGTAGGCGAGCAGGATAATCTTGAGTAATACGCGGGGGTCGTAGGCGCTGCTGCCGTTGTTGTCGTTGCAGTAACGGGCGTCCAGGGCGCTCAGATCAAGCGCATGGTCGATCAGATAATCCAAGGCGTATTCGAAGCTGCCGCTCATCAACTGCGCGTCCAACACGACGGGTAGAAAACGTGGGCTGCGATCAATAATCTTGTAGCGGGCCATCGGCATTTCCTTGTCTGTCAGAATTATTTCTTCGACCTTGTTCGCTTATTTCGTTCAGGGCAAAATGGGGGTTTTATACAGCTTCGTTGGGCGTCACGAACTATGTCTGAACGTCGCGATGAAAGGAAGGTACATGGTGCAGCTGAACATCTTGAGATCGATTGTCCTCACTCTCGTCGGAAGTGCCACGGCGGCGGTGTCAGTGGGCGCCGAGTTGCAGGCGACCGGCGTGGTCACGGCGGTTGGTGCGGAGTTCTCGATTCCGGTGACCCATGAAGGGCCATGGCGGTGGGCTCGAAACCAGACGCCTGAGAATGCCCTGGAATTCAGTTGGGAGGTCAGCGTCAAGAACAAGGTCGGGGAGTACCAATTCGGGTTCTCGTTCTACAGGTTCCCCGGGTCGAAGGAAGGAGTCGGTACTCTTAGTGCGTTATTGAAAGCAGGGCAGGCGTCATTGTGGAAGAGAGAGTCGAATGGTGAAGCATCTTTGGTCGAGAGTGCGAGTGTGTCCGCGACAGCGGTCGACGGCCGCGTAGTGGTCAGAGTGTCTGATCCGGCGTCTGTGCGCTTGCTATTCGGCGAGCGGCCGCCCGTGGTTAAGGCTTTATCGAAAACACCTGAGCGTTCCGAGTCCCATGAAGTATCAATTGAGTATCGTAAGTAATCGGTTGAAGTGAGGCGCGTTTTCGGCCACATGACCCCGAACTACCCACTATCCCCAAACTCTGGCGCTAGGTCATATTGTGCACCGCCGCCAATCCGCTAGCCATCACCTAAAATCGAATTCTGGATAATTTGGTTAAAATTCGATGCGTCGGGACGCCGTGTATCCATCTGACCGGGTGGGGATACTAGGTGGAAGTACACTCTAAAATAATTAAGCAATGTTCGGACCAATTAAAACTTCGTATTCGATCCTCTTGTGAAATTCATTTTTAAATCAAGATATATTTAGATATAGAAGCTTATGTTGGCTAGGCAAACTCTTCTTTCTTCATAAAACCCCGCAAAAATGTAATTCCCTAACCTGATACATTTGCACTACTCATATGGCTGTCATATTCCGGACTTGGCTAAGCCCTATAGTGCGGGCTTAAGCTGGAGCCTTTCCCCTGTTGACGACTATGACCATTGCCGCTTCGCCTCAATCCCGCGGCATCAATGCGCAGCACTTGAGCCGCACCATTTTGCAACTGCATCGCGCCGGGCGCGAGCTGTCTTTCAGTCAGTTTCGCTGTCGGCGCTGGAACTGATCCATGAAACAATTCCTTTCGATTCGGCTTGGTGGGGTAATGCGGCGGCTGAACCGATGGAGATACATCGCTTGTATCTTTTCAATTGCGATGAGTCCATTCTGCAAACCTATACACCCTACATGGAGCATGATTTTTTTCGCGCCGCCCTGATGGCCCAGCCCAGCGTCACTATCAATATGTCCGATCTTGTTACGCGAGGGCGCTATGTGCGCACCATTTTGTATCGCGAGGTTGGCAAGCGTTACCGGATAGAGTGGTCGTTGGGCACCTTGGCAATTACTCCATGGATTCCCTCTTTGCGAACTGCATGAAGCTTTTCCTTACCTGGAAAGCAGCGGTTTTCGCAGCAGGGCAGGAAGGGTTCGCTCTACAAGGCTTGGCGGTGCCAGATTGAGTAGCGCAATGTGTCGAATTTTATTCTGGCGTTCGTCCTCCATGGGCGCGAATTCGATGCCAACGTGGTTGTGCTCGGCGTGGGCGATGACCCCCTCGACGTTGAACAGCAAGGCATCATTCAAGTCCAGAACCTGAAGCGCACATTGGGTTCCAGGTACGGCATCGCGCGTGAATGGGGCATCGAATAATGCCCCGAATAAGGAGATGTCGATTAACGTCCCTCGACAGTCCATGTCGTGACAACTTAATCGCCCTTTCGAGTGGAAAGGAAATCGGGGTGTTCTGCGGCGTTCGGGAGCGACCATGCGTTTCTGCTTCCTAGGTAGGGAGATTGGTCACCCTATCGTCGTTTCATTGCAGTATTGTTGTCAGCGTGCTGCCAACCACTCGAAGATGGCGATAAATCAATTGACGATCATCATACTAGGACGAGGTTAGGTTTACGAAAGGTACTGGTACTGTAAATAAAATCGGCTTGCTTGTTGCATCCGCCGTTTGCTGCGCTGGAAAAAGCTTCGATCGCTTTAGACATTAAAATGCGGCAGCGTTTGGCGCAGTTCCGTTGCCACTGAGCAACTATTGTCAAACTAAAACCACGATAGTCCAGTGCCCGGAGTTGTTCGAACCGGCGAGCCATTAAGCGCATTGCGAAGCGGCCAAGCCAGTCCCGAAGATCGCTTGGCTCTTATCAGAAATAAATTGTCGCTTGATCTTTGCCTCATGGTTCTTCACAACCATGGCCTATCGAGAAATATCGAAGACATCGCATCGAACGGCTCCAGTTCAAAGAGTTCCCAGTTGACAATCTGACTCATGTGGTGTTATAAGGAATCTTATGAGCAATGTACTGCGTAAATTATTTACTAGCAAAATCCCCTCTGCCAATGAGGAGGATACGGCATTTGATCTTGGTAATGGGGTCAAGCTGTCGTCATCTGGTCAAATGAGCGTATCAATCGAAGACGTGATTAAGACAGACAGCTATCAAAATGATCTCCAAATCTTAAAGCGCATTGCTGCCGCTCATCGGCGCACGGCCTCAACATCCTGATCACTCGGCCATTCACCGGCCGTGGATATCGCGCTTCTGTTCTTTCTGCCTCTTATTGGCGGTTTTTTCTTCGCCAGTAATTTTCTACTTAGCCTGTATCAGACAGCGCGCGAAGAAACACAGCGTTTCTATTATCGTGCCGCATTTTATGGCATCGGGTTTTCATGCCTGGGCGGCATACTTCATTATTTCTTACTAGCACATTCGAACGAGTATACCGCAGCCGTTAACTTTGTTACCTCACGATTCCTGAATCCACTCTTAGAGCGGCCTGCAACGGCATCCACGGTTGGCTTTTCGGCCACGGCCGTCGCAGCGAGAGCGGACCTCGCGATGGTTTGCGCTTGGGGCTTTGTTCTCGGAGCGGTGTCCCCATACTTCCTGAACGGACTGCTGCACTTGACTGACAAACTGTGGAGCTTTAGTCGCGTACGATCAAAGAATAGCTTCGGGGTAGCACTAAAAAGGCCTTCGCTGCTATTGACGCTGAATCGTCGAGCGATTAAAGATGAATTGGAAAAGCTCTTGGCCGATTCTCTGCTGCATGAGAGCCATATTCAGGTCACGCTGGAGAATGGGAAGGTCTACGTCGGTCTGGTGACGGAATCACTAGATCCCGCAAGCCTGGCCAAATATTTCAAGATGCAGCCATTTATGAGCGGCTTCCGTAGTAATGACGATGGGCGTGTGCATTTCACGACGTTTTATCAAGACGTTTTGGAGGGGATAGATTCGCAAGTCCCCCCAGAACTAAGAAAATCATTTCAATTGATTGTCCCCATCGACAAAGTTATTACCGCCTCTGGGTTCAATTTTCAAGCCTATGAGCGTTTCCAGTTGTGTAAAGAGCCAGTTGATGCCGATAAATGCGAGCCCAGCCAGCATAATGCTACGCTACAAGGCGAATTGCGGGTGCGGCTCATTCGTGAGCCGAAAGCTGAACCTCATCCGCAAAAGTAATTACCGTGGTAGCTATCGACAATGGTGGATATCCATGACGAACTCTCCTTCTTCTTTGATCGATCGGTACACCAATATTCCATCTGGCACCCCAGATGCCGCTCGGGGTGGGGGGAGGCCATATCATTCGTAAGAGCTTTCTTGCAAACCCCGGATTCCGAGAATGACCATTGGTGCTGCTCTCGGATGCCATTTGCGATGAGTGAAGCAGATGTGACGAAACTGGCATCCGCTTCGAGAGCATGGGGCACCAAACATTTCGAACTCAATTTCTCGAATAAGCGATGATCATCGCTGACCGGAAAGCCCCACTCGGCTTTCGGTCTCTACAGCCGGTTTGTCTCGCGTGTAAATCTACGTCACGCATTTGCACTCCCTCGCTATACCTCCCGATAATCGGCCGACACCACCTTAATATAGCCGCCTGCCCGTAACGCCTCGAGATCAACTTGGGGCTTGCCCGGGGTCGGGAGTTTCTTGAATGCCGTACGCCAGTCGTTCTCAAAAATCTCGCTGAAGTATTTCGCGATGCCGCGATGCGAGAGCAGCAAGCTGGCCTCGCGGTTTTTGCTTACCGCCGAGTCAGACCAATTCTGTGAACCGACTAATACGTCCTTGCCGTCAACGATGATCATCTTGTTATGACAGTGAACCAGCCGCGTCGTATCGACGTAACGAATATTCGTACCCAGGGTTAAGCCGTATTTTTTCTGCAGCAGATCAAGATTCTTCTTTTCTTTCGGGATATCGGCGGCACCGAAGATTTTTCCCAGCACAATACGAATATCAAGCGCCGGGTTCGCATCACGTGCTTTCGCCATCGCCGCCAACAGAATCGCGATATTCTCCTGGCTTGCGCGAATGTACTGCTGCTCAATCAGAATTGAGCGCTTCGCCTGTTGCAGAAAATCCGGAATCCTGGCCATGTAGTTGTCTGGGCTCAGTACCGGCTGAATAGCAAGGGGGGCCGTAAGCTTGAAGCGCTTACTTGCAAAAAGCTTAGACGGGATATTCTGCGGCGCGGCTTCGACCCAGATCGCATCCCGCCGGAGGCGCGCTAAACTTTCCGGCAACTGCTCAATGGCGTTGAGTTCAAGCGCCATATCGGCGCGTAGAACCTGGCTGAAGAACTTCGCCAGCGTCTTCGACTTAACCGCCAGACCCGTGTCGCGATTCCCGGTTACAAAATTCTTAGGGTCACCGCCGTCTTTTTCATTCAGCGGAATACTGTTATTGGAATAGTTGCCGCTCTGGACCAAAGTCCAGATACCGTCGATTACAATAAACTTTTCATGGCACGAACTGAAGAATTGTGCTCGCTTACTCGTACATGCCGGTGCCACAACGCCGTCGACTCCCATGGCGATCATTTCCTCGAACAGCCTCTTCTCGTCGGCCCCGTCCAAATCGAGCATCAGTGACACCTTCACACCGCGACTCATGGCAGTAAAGAGCAGATCTTTCATGTAGGGGGCACTGAAGTCGTAGATACCGATCAGGATCGACTTCTTGGCACCGTCGATCAATCGCTTGGTGACCGCGTAAGTCGAATCCGGCGAGGTATAGCTGATTATTTCCTCACTCGCCTTCACCGGCGGGACATTGATCGGTTCATAACCTTGCAAAGCACAGCCGCGAAATGCTTCGAGCGTAGGCTCGAGCAGCGCCGCTTGCGGACCATCGGTCGGACGAAGTACATAGGCTGGCACGAGGAATCTCCGAGCAGGGAAAGCTATTGTGGTTTGAAGGGTGGGGTTTTTTTGACGATGACCGGAACCACGATTTCTTTGGCGCCGACCGCATAAGACAAGCTCTTCGGCATCGGTTTTTTGTGGCTCGGGGCAACCATGGCGATCAGCGCAAAAGTCTCTTTACCATCAACTTCAGCTTTATCCACGGCCAGCGCATGCGCGCCTTTCGAGAAGAGCTCATCGGAAAAGAGTTCGCGCGCGCGGTTAGCAGCTTTTTCAGAAGTCACGGCTGAGCCTTTTACAGTGAAGAAACGAATTTGAAGTCGAGTGCGTCGATGACGAAACGGATTGGATTAAACACACTGCCTCCGTTGGCTCCGGCGAAATGCAGCCCGACGATTTTACCGCTTTCCTGGTCGACGACGATCGAGCCCGAGTCGCCAGGTTCGGTATAGCGGCTGCATAAGACTTGGTCGATGTAGCCGACTTTGCCGACGCCCGGATATTTAATGAGGAAGCGAAAGTTGACGTCGATGATTTCGCCGGCAGTCTTGCCGGTCGTGCGACCGGCCTTGGTGACCTTCATGCCGCGCTTGGGCTTAATCGAGCGCAGCGGGGTAAGGGCTTTATGGATGGACAGATTAATGGAATCCAGCCGATCCGCGGCGATTTCAGCAAGTGCCGCATCGACCCGGTTCACCAGATTGCCGCTGCTGTCGAAGGGCGAGATCTCGGCCAGCGTAGCGACGACATTTTTTGATGGCAGACCGCCATCGGACGGGCCGGGGTAGAGGATCTGGTCGCCCACTTTTGCGTTGCCGCTCAGCGCGAGCACATGCGAGTTGCTCAAGATCAGCAGCTTGCCGTTTTTCTTGACAATCGCGCCGACGGTGCCGGCCGTGGACTTAACGTGCCCCACGCTAAAGCCGCTTTGAATAGGCTTGGTTTTCTTGGCGACTTCAAGCCGCAGCTTGCCGATTTCCTTCACGTCAGTGAAAACGGCTTTGTCACCCGGCATGTTGATTACAGCCGGAATGACTTCGGAGCCGACAAGCTTGTTCGACGCAATTTTCTTCTCGACGTAAAAACACACCGACAGCTGGCCGGTCCGTTTCTTTCCGACCGTCTTTTCGCTGATTCCCACGCCGACAACATTCTTGTTCTGCTGCGCTTTTTCGATTTTGGAGAAGTGCGCGGCGCGCGCTCGTCCAAGCGCTTCGATTTGAGGTTGGGCGACACCGGTGACGAAATCAAGCGCGCTCAAGAAGCTGGCGTCGGATGGGGGCATAGGAAGCTCACTGAAGAGAGATCGATTTATCGCCAAAGAATATTCTAAGACTGGCGTGTTTCGGTTAACTTGTCAACGCATGCCGCTCGACTAAAGATTCCCATGTTTATGCCTCTCATGCTGGCCGGTGGGCTAGCCAATTTAGCGGGCGCATCGCATCGCGCCAAACGTTCCACCGACATATTGAAATGTCGGAGTGGGCGGATGCGTTCTGGTGGCATTTTGCAATATCCTATGTAGCCAAAGACGATATTTTTCAGGCCAACCGTCAGCGCGAATACGCGAATATCAGGTATGGCGCAAGGCTTGATATAAAAAAAACAAGAACATCGCCGGGGGATAGGCTGCAGCCCCGTGACGTCATTCCGGAACCGGGCATCGAAGCTGGACAAGTCCAACTCAAAATCGATGAGGTGATTCAGAGCGTGTTCGAAGGTGCCGGGGGAGCAGCTGCCGTTGTAAGTCAACGGCAAGGAAACGCGGGCTGGTGTCGATGTGTTTGTAGCGTGCCATGCAGTCTGTGTCATCACAATATCAATACAGCGATGTTGATGCAGGCAAGCGCCTGGGGCAAGATGCGGGATTGATATTTTTAGGGGCTTTTTATACAGCCTCGTTAGGCTCTCGAAAATCATGGACCAAAGAAATACCGATCTTATTGAGAAGGCAAGGTCCATCATCAGAAGGCGGAAGAAAGATTTCTTCCATCAAGTGGGTGCCGCGTTAAGAACCCGCTCAGGGAAGGAATACGCAGCCGTTCACCTAGAAGCCAATGTTGGCCGTATTGCCGTTTGCGCGGAGGCAATCGCCATAGGGATGGCCGCGTCGGAAGGTGATACGGAAATTGAAGTTATCGTTGCTGTAGATGCGGAAGGTAAAGTGGTTTCTCCGTGCGGAATGTGTCGTGAACTTATATCTGACTACTCGCCATCTGCACAGGTAATCATTTCTGGAGCTAACGGCGAGCACGAGGTGTTTATTAATGAACTACTTCCAAACAAATACCGAGCCTAACAACGCCATCAACGCGGACAGTGTAAAGCGGCGCGCCTTCGTCGCTCCGCTTTACACTGTCCGCGTTGATGGCGAACGTTGACGCTGTAGAAAAACCCTTTTCCCCAGCAAACTGCGACACAAAAAATGGCGTAGAAATTCCACGCCATTTTTTAATCCATAGTTACAAATACCGACCCATTTCGGCGACATGTCCTGATCAAGTCAAGGCGTCTCTCGAATAGGTGAGGAGGTGGGTTCTATCCCCTTAGCTACTGCGCATAGCCGTGATGCGCCAGCTTCTCGATGTTGTGCACCAGACAGTAGAGCTTCCATTGCGCATCGACCTTGCGCTGTCCCCGGAGTGTGAACCGGTTCAGCTGCTTATTGTGTCTGATATTACCGAACACCGGTTCCACCGTAGCAAAGCGCCGTCCGTATTTCGCTTGCCCTTCAGGGCTGTCAATACACGCTTTCATCCGGTCAGTGAAGGATTCCGTTCCGTCCGCCTTGCCTTGAAAGAAACTCACTTGCCGGGTCTTGGTTTTGCTGGGGGTGCGTAAACATTTATCCCGGTGTGTACAGGGTACACAATCCTGCTGCGCCCCCTGAAATTTGACAGCGGCATAGCCATTGATGATGCAGAGACTGCCATTGCCATAGAGCGTCTTGCCCGACGGGCAGATGCAGGTGCGGGTGACGGGGTCGTAGTGGAAGTCTTCGGGACGATAGACGGCGGCTTCTTTCTTCTTGCCTGATTTGTCGTGGAGCGGGCACATTGCGCGAGATCGCCACATTTCTGGGTTCTGTTTGTGCTTGTCCTGATCCTTGAAGCGCGGATCGCGTTGCCGCATGCCGTTGTCGGCAATCAGCGCATCCACTTCCATCTCGGCAAGT
>JAYWDZ010000147.1:0-1882 GCA_043779595.1 Nitrosomonadales bacterium | reverse complement strand
CGGAAAATTTTGCGATTACCAAAGCCATCCATACGCTCGCGCACGAGCTCGATAAACTCACCATTGCCGAGCAGGTGGAAACCGAAGCGGAACTGGCTTGTATCAAGCGGCTGGGCGTGGACTTTGTGCAGGGTTATTTACTGCATGACCCTGAGCCCATCCCGATCGGCGAAATGCAGCTGTATATCGTGCCCGAGCTGGTGGCTTAATGCGGTAGATGCAAGACGCTGTCGTCGTACGATGCGTGAGTGTGTAAAGATCAAATGTTACTTGAGCTACCCGCGAGTTACGAACCTGGGATAACGGTTTTCTATCACTGAGAGCCATCAATTTCCAGATAAAGGTCTCTCAAGCTCGCCAACTTGTTAGCCTATAATCTCGCGTTTAATCAACCCGCCGATATGAGCTCATCCTGCGTCATTTCCCGCCTTGCCGGAGGCCTGGGCAACCAGTTATTCATGTATGCGTTTGCCAAGGCTCTGGCGGTACGTAATGATGTTGACTTACTTCTGGACGGTCAGAGTGGCTTTGCCCGTGACCGAAATTATCGGCGCAAATTTCTAATCGACTTGATCATTCCAAAAGAACAACACGCCACTACCTGGCAATCGCGCGCCTGGCCGCTTGCGGGCCGCGCCCTGTTAAGTCTGGACCGCAAGATCAATGCCCGCCGGGCATTATCGAAGCGCTACTACCTGCGCGAACGCAGCCCCGATTTTGACGCTGATATCTACGCATTACGCATTACCCGATCGGTTATTGTTGATGGCTACTGGCAATCACCGCGTTACTTCGACGATCTGCCCTTGCGCGATTTTGTGCATTTTCCGGAGTCGCTGACCCGCGCTGTAGAAGCCGAAAGCGCCGTTATTCGTAACAACAACGCGGTTTGCGTGGGCGTACGTCGTTACGAAGAAATCCTCAAAAAAAAGCGTCCCATGCACATTCTTGATGCCGCTTACTACCAGCGCGCCATGGCGCGCATCGAAGAGTGTGTCGAAAACCCTCACTACTTCGTATTTGCGCAAGATATGCCCTGGGCCCGGGAAAACATCCGCAGTCCCCACCCAATCACCTTCGCTACAGAAAAAAATCCGGACGCTGGCGCGATCCAGGATTTGTATTTGATGACGCAGTGTCGGCATTTTATTATTTCGAATAGCACCTTGCACTGGTGGGGAGCGTGGTTAAATTGCAGTCCCAATAAAAAAGTCATCGCGCCGGCTGCGGGATGGCCGGGCAAAGACATACTTCCCGACACATGGCTTGCCATCTAACGATCATGGGTGCGGATTTCTCGCATAACAATGAAAAAAATAATTAAAGTGCGAACACCTTGGTTTTTGCAAGCCTCGTTCATGGGTTCGATGGGGACGAGCCGCGCGTGCGTCGCAGCTTTTTTTTTACTATTCATTTTTGCCCTGAGTCTCCCTCCGAAATGGGCAAGCTGGAACGTGGCAGCGCTTGCTCTGGTTTTCGCGATGGGGTTCGCCCGCCGGGAAGATTGGCGCAGCGTCGCAGTACGCAGCTTTTTGTTGTATACGGCCTTGTGGCTGGTTCCGGTGCTGTTGACTGCTGGCTTGCAACATATATTGAATGTCGCTACCGCCTCAACATGGTATGAGCCACTGGTACTCGTCCTGCGTATGCTCGGCATCGGTCTGGGAATGATTATCCTGGTCGAACGCAGATGGCTGACCCTGCATAGCGCGACGCTCGCGCTGATCTGCGCGCTTTTCATCCACGCCGGTGCCGGCTTTTTAGCGTGGCTGATTTCTCCCGCCGCGAGCTTGGGGGAGTGGCGCGGGTTACGCGTGACGGGTCTGGTAAGTAACCCCAACCCCTTCGGCACTTTCATGGCGCTTGCAGCTATTTTGGCGGC
>JAYWDZ010000146.1:0-4794 GCA_043779595.1 Nitrosomonadales bacterium | reverse complement strand
TGTAATCGCTTCCGTGCCAGTGTTACCCCCCCCTGTCGACGCAGAATCCCCGGAGGCGGCGACGGTGTTTGGTACTAATTCGATGATGTAGCGGGGCTGGGTCGCAATTGCAGTCGTACCATCAATAGTCAGTGCTGTACCAGTGTAAGCGCGGGTTTGGGAGCTTGTCCACGCGTTGGTGTTGGTGAGTGTCGTCCATACTGGTGTGGTGGGGTTGTTCACACACAATCCGGCTGAACACCCCGTCCCGAATGAGGCTGGCGACAGCCCGGAAGTGGAAATATATTTCATGGCATCGCGCAGGCCCGCCTCGGCAGCTTCAAATGCAATGTCCTGATCGCGGGCATTGCCTGCCATGCGCTCTTCCAGGGAGGTGGACTTGATGGCGGAGAGTGAAAGCAGCGTCAATACGACAAGAAACATTAACCCGGTAATGAGCGCGACACCGGTCTGCGAGGTGGTGGTAGAGGTATGCATATTATTTATGCCTTTCAAGCTATTCATGCTCACAGGGCCGGCAAACGGTTTCGCACGCCTACGGTAGAGGAATACACCTGATACAGCCTGCGGTCGGGCGCAGAAAAGGTGGCGTTATTAAACGTAACGGACTGGGTGGCAGTGGATATATTGTTATCAGGGCTGCGCATTAGGAGGCTTACTGTGACACTCACTACTTGTGGCCAAGTACCAGGTGTGGTGCTGTAGCTATCCGCAGTGCCATCACCGTTGGTGTCCAGGCCATAGCGTATTTGCATGTCTTGCACATTCTCGACCAGTTCTTCGGGTTGAGCGTCCAGACCTACACGGTATAAAGCACTATTGCCGACAGGATTGGTTCCGATAAAATACGAATACTGATCCACGCGCATGACGAAAGCGCTTGTATTGTAGGTACCCACACGATTGCCCGTGTTCGTGCTATTGCTGTGAGTCAATGTCACCGTGCCTGAATTGCCGGGCGAGTTGGTCACCTTGAATACATCGGCATTGCTGCAATTAGTGACCACCAGTACGTCGCCCTGCTTGAAACCATTCGGATTACCGTTGATCTGTACATTGGCATTTGATGGCGCCACGTTGCCTGTCAAGTTAGCACCGCTACTGAATGCCGCCATGATCGACAGCACATCAGGGCCCGTTACCCGGGTAATGCTGGTTGGATTGGTCCAACCACTCCCACCGGCATAGCCAATCAAGGCATTGCTGATGTTCATGGGCGGAACGGGCGAATTAGCAATGGTTGTAACGGTCATAGAGGCGATGTTTCCGCAGCCTATATAGCCCGCCATGCGAATGTCGCGGCTCATCACCTCCAGTGCGTAACGCGCGTTTTCCTGCATGCGCGAAAGATTGTCGGTGGTGCGAAATGCGCCGCGGCTACCGATAAACACGTAGCCAATCCCGCCTAGTAGCACCAGCCCCAACGTCATGGCGATCATCAGCTCGATCAGGCCAAAGCCTGTCTGCCCGCGGGAGGACATAAGCAGCGGTTTCATAATTGTGTTTCCACGGTGAAGGTCTGAAGTGCCAGCCCCTGGCTACCCCGGCTGTCATTCCAGCGAACCACAACGGTCGCACGGGCAGCGTTGGTCACCACTATCGAACCGTCGCCATTAGGTAATACGCAGGCAAGCTGACTCTTCCAGGCGGCGATGTCCTGTGCCTGAACGGTGCCGCTAGGCGCAGCGACAGTACACGCAACAGGCGTACCCAGCGTGGGGGCGTAACTTCCTGCTATCGCGCTGGTCCGATTGGCCCGCATCCGGTCAATGATGTCATAGGCCAGCCATGTAGCCTGAGTGCGGTGGCTGGCGCTCAGATTATTACGCAGGCTTGATGACATCAAGCCTGCCAAGCCGAGCAAGCCGATGGCTAGCACCAACATGGCAACCAATACTTCGACCAGAGTGAATCCTGACTGTTTCATGGGCATCCTCATGGACATGCAATTTGGGCAACGCCCGGTCGTCCAGTTCGTTCAATCTGAATGGCACGTCCCGGAACTATGTAAGGGCTGGGTGGGCAAAGCTTGAGGGTGGTGGTCGCAGCGGTAGCAGTGGTAGGTATGGTAGTGCGGCCATCTGAAGTAAAGGTAATGGTGCTGGCGACATCTGCACCGCCGGTCAAAGTAGTAGCGCCTCCCAAAGCTTGCTGTACCCGAATCACACCAGCCGTATCGCGCACAATCCAGCCTTGCGCCCAGCCTCCCACACAGGTTGCACCATCACTGCTGGCACACACAGTAACGTTAAGCGCGCGCCTGACTGCCTCACTACGAGCCAGGCCAAATGCAGAAATCAAGTTGTTCGCCTGTGATGACATACGATTACTCAACACAAACGTCTGATAGTTCGGAATGGCAACGCTAATCAGAATAGCCGCCACGGAGAGCGTGACTAATAACTCAATTAGCGTAAACCCTCGTATAGAGGTTGGGGCATCAAGCATGATTTTGTAATTCTGTTATCCACATATATTCACATTAAGAATTGGGCCGTGAAATGTCTAGTACTACAAGACAAATGGCATTATTGGGTTTATGAACGGTCGGGGTATTGGCTTTACACTCTACTCAGTGAGAAAAATCACGCAGAGTCTTTAGCGTCAGGAATCCGTTTAACTTGAACTTACCGCTTAATCAGCAAAAGCTGGACTCCAGGCGTATGCGTCCCATGCGATTGATAATGATTTCGCGCTGATCGCCCGCCATACAAACCCGCAGTTTTCCGTTAGCTAAATTATTGGGCGCCTGACTGACACCGCTGGATAGATAACTAATGTATGTACTGTAATTGCTGACCGTAATGGCAACTGCCGTAGAAGCAGGTTCCTGAGCCCGCAACAGGGTATCACCGGCCTCAATCACGCCGCGTGTACCACCATCGACAAATACCAGCCAACCTTCTTGCCAACTGGCCGATGCATCGCAGGCCGGCGTTATTGCCATGGCGCCGCTGGTTTTGCATACCGTAACGCGTTGACCGCGCTTGATTGCCTCGGATCTTGCCAGTTGCAATGAAGAAACCAGATTATTGGTTACGGCCGCTAATCTACTGGCATTTACTAAAAAACCAAGGCCGGGGATTGCAATTGTCAATAAAATTGCGCCCACCGCCAGCACAATCAATAACTCGATTAGTGTGAACCCACGCCCTTTCATTTCCTACCCCCTCATTTATTGGTATGTAGTTGTCAGCTTGCCACGCTAATTCTGAAGGTTATATATCCTAATTCTAATCTCAAATTCAGTCTGATCCGCTGGATTATTTGAACAGAGTCCAGCCTCCGTAACCGCTCGGTTAAAATGAATTATTTAGGGCTTATTCATTGACTCATAACGTTGTTATTATCGGTGCCGGCGTGGCGGGTATGAGCGTTGCATTGGCTTTATTGCAACGCGGCCAGCGGGTGACAATACTGGAGCGAGGAGGCGCAGGAGGAGAGTCGTCCTGGGCAGGAGGCGGCATTTTGTCTCCACTATTACCCTGGGAATATCCCGAGCCGGTTACAGCACTCGCCCTCCGGTCGATGGCAGGGTACGGGGCCTGGTTAAATAAGATTGAGCAATTAGGGGGAGTGGAAGCGGAATTCTGGCGCTGTGGAATGCTTGCGTTGGATATGGTTGCACCGGAGCAAGCGCATGCCTGGTGTGTAGCGCAGGGGATGTCTGCGACCCTCGCCGCGAAAGCCCCCAAGCCTTTGGCGCTTAATCCTCTTAATATTGAAAGCACTATCTGCTTGCCCGAAGTAGCCCAGGTCCGTAATCCGCGTCTGGTTGCGGCTTTGCGCGCAGCCATCGAGCGACTGGGCGGCATCCTTCACGAGCACTATACAGTTACCGGCATGCGCACAGAAGCCGGACGGGTAACGGCCATACAGTCGGCAACACAGGAATGGGTAGCGGATAGCGTGATCTTGGCGACCGGCGCATGGGCGGGGATTGGTCTGTTGGACATAAAACCTGTACCCCACATCCGCCCAATCCGTGGGCAAATGCTGTTATTCAAATTAGCGCCCGGTGTACTTGATACGATTGTGTATCGCAATGGCCTGTACCTGATTCCGCGCCGCGACGGCCCTGTTCTGGTGGGGAGCACGCTGGAGGATGTCGGATTCGACAAATCCACCGACTTGCCGACGCGCCAGCGGCTGCATGCCGAAGCGGCCGAATTGCTACCCGTGTTAGGTTCGGTACAACCGATCCAGCACTGGTCAGGACTGCGCCCTGGATCGCCCGACAATATTCCGATCATTGATCGTCATCCCGACTTTGACAATGTGTACGTCAATACCGGGCATTATCGCTATGGGGTGACGATGGCCCCCGCTTCCGCCGAGCTACTGGTGGATCTGATGGAAGACAATACACCGGCACTTGACCCCGCGCCGTATCGTTGGCAAGCCGCCATGCTTCGGCGCTGGTGAACAAAGTCTGGATGCAGCGCATGTCGCATTCACTTCAAGTCCACTATGCGCCTAGTGCTAACTATCGCAATCCTGTACAGTCGTTATGAGCCGGGTCTGGCGTAGTGTATTGCTTAAAAATCCTTATCCATAAACGCCCACCATGAGCGCAAAAACCTGCTGGGTCATCACTCTGGGCATCCCTGGCATGGATAACCAGTCATTGGGATTGGCCGAGGCGCTGGGGTGCGACATTGTGCAAAAATTTGTCGAACCCGTCGCGCCGTGGAAATTTATTCCCCCGCAACTTTGGGTGCCGCCCTTGTCGTTTTATGGCGCGCGCTCGGATCGCTTCGAACCGCCGTGGCCTGATGTGCTGATCGGCACGGG
>JAYWDZ010000145.1:0-12052 GCA_043779595.1 Nitrosomonadales bacterium | reverse complement strand
TCAAGGAAACTAAATCGCTGCCATGCATGCACTGTTTTTGCGGAAACTACTCTTTAACCAATTGATTCGCAAATATTATTCGTGGGGAAACCCCAGGGTCAGGCTCGCTTGTTTTTGCGGCACGGGGAACTGCTACCTGGTGACAATTACCGGCCAGACCCTACTATCTGGGATGAAACCTTCAAGCAGAGGAAAGTCAAATGAAATGCGTCATTTGCAAAACCGGACACACACATCCCGGCACAGCCACTGTTACGCTGCAACGTGATAACTCGGTAGTGGTTATCCGTGACGTGCCCGCCGTAATCTGTGAGGACTGCGGCGAGTATTACCTGAGCGAGCCCGTTGCCAAGCGGGTTTATGCCGACGCCGATGCGACGGTTCAACGGCATGTGGAAGTGGAAATTCTGCGCTACACAGCCTAGTTGAAAACTTGATGCTCCGATGACATTCTTTGTACTGTCAATCTGAATAGGTCACACCATGGATATTCGTATCGAAACCAAACGGGAAGAAGACGGGCGCTGGCTTGCTGAAGTCATGGGTTTGCCGGGCGTCATGGCCTATGGCACATCCAAACTGCAAGCCATAGCAAGGCTAAAGCACTGGCATTCCGCGCATTGGCCGAACGCTTGGAACATAACGAATCCCACCCGGAGAGTATTTCCATCTCACTGGACGCATGAGCCACTGGCCTTCCACCAAGGCCAAGAGGGTTCTGGCCGCACTTGAACGATTAGGCTGGTCAATTAAGCGCCAAAGTGGGTCGCATAAACCCTTGGCAGGGATTGGCCGGATATTGTTTTTGCATTCCATGACGGCCAGGAAATCGGACTGCGGATGCTTGCCCGGTTGGCAAAACATACCGGGCTAACGCCCGATGACTTGTAGCTAAGGTTTGGGTATATGCAAAGTCTTGCTGATCATCAATGATCCAGACAATGCAAACAGCAACACTAGCGGATGAAGTTGCCCAGGGCCTAGGTCGGTCACACCAAACCAGAGGTTGTTTCCGATTGCACCGTTCACCGCAGCAATGGCGATAAGCATCACGAGCAGTAGCGAACTGGGGATCGGCGTGCCTTCGAAATACTTGACCTTGTCGCCCCCTTCAGACAAGGCCTCGGCGGTAATGTTGTAGCGAGCAAGGCGGCTTACACCGCAGGCAACGAAGTACAGCAACACCACGCGATCCCAGAGTCCATTCATCCCGATGCCATAGGCGATCACGGCTGGCGCGACGCCGAAAGAGATCACATCGGCCAGCGAATCCAGCTCGCGGCCCATCGACGAGGATTTTTGTCGCCAGCGCGCGACGCGGCCGTCGAACACATCGAATACAAACGCCAGCACAATCAGCGCGCAGGCGAACAACACGTTGCGTACCTCGCCATTCTGCAGATAGCCCATGATCGCAAACAGCGCGCCCACACCGCAGACTGCATTACCTAATGTAAGCCAGTCCGCGAGGTGAAAGTTTCGGATCATCGAGAGATGTTTGCTTTGTTTCATCACACGCGCCTTTGAGAGATCGAACCTTATAAAGTCAAGCGAATGCTATCCCACATGCGCCGAAAAATCCGCCTTCTTTCACATTTTCCAGCGCGACTGCATCGATTTTTTGTAGCGCTTTGTAGCCCTCAGCTTCGTCGCAAGTGAAGAAGAAGGAAAGGAGTTGCTACCGGTATTTATTTTCCCGGGCGCGGACCACCTAAGCAAGCAGCCGAGGAATCGGAGAATCAACCCTGGCGTGGATAGTTGCCGTAGCACTGAGAAAATATACTTTGTTTCCTTGTTTTCAATACGGGCTTGATCAAAGATAGCGTTTGATCGAATCTTTGGATACACCCATGCTTGAAAGACCGCCCCCCAATGTCCAAGTCATGAGTGGCTGTTGCGCGAACAGCTTCGCCTGCGCGCCATTCTGGACACCTCGTATGAGGCGGGCGTGGGGATGGATGTAGACGGCCACATCGCTGACTGGAACCGTCAGGCCGAAGTGCTATTGGGCTGGAATGCATCGGAGGCCATGGGGCAACTGCTCGCCGACTTGATTATCCCGCACCAGCCGATCCTCGGAGGATCAGCGAACATGCACTTGGACCACAGTGCTATTAGCCCGATCAGCGCCGGGAAAAGAGCCACCCTACACAACGTTTTTAGGGGGGTCTGGTAATATTTTTACACTCCAATCACTTTCCTTTCAAATAATGTCGACCAATTTGCCACCCCCCGATCTTTTCCGTTCATTTTTCCAAGGTGGTTTTGAATCTGCCACCCACATCAACCGTCATGGTGAGCGCTTGGATATGATTGCTACTACGCAGCATGATCGCCATGTGGCGCAGGACTACGCATTACTGCGCTCGCTGGATTTGCTCACTGCGCGTGACGCGTTTCAGTGGCCGAGCATTGATCGCAATGGTCACTATGATTTCTCTTCGTTTGCGTTTGATGGCCGAGGCGGCTCAGCGCGAGGGCGTGCAGGTCATCTGGGATTTGTGCCACTTTAGATGGCCTGATGGGCTTGATGTTTTTTCCGATGAATTTATCGAGCGTTTCGGGAATACGTAGCCTTAAAACGTAGGTTAAATCTGATAATGGTTTTGAGGTTTCACCGTACTTATCGTACTTAATTCACTGTGGAATCTGCTTGCAGTTTGCTAAAGCCCCTTCCCCTTCAAGAGCATTGCGGCACCCTATTTGAAATCAGATACACCCCATCATCGCGATCACAAATTCACTCGTTTTATAGAATGATTTGTGTCCCAAAAGTCACGATTTTGCCAATAACGATTACTATGATCGGCGTTAAATCATGTGATTTTTGACATCGCCATGCCGCCGATCACCCTTGCGTTAATTGTCCTCAATACTCTGATTTATTTTCTCAGCCTCGCTACCGGGCCGGACATCGTTCGGGTGTTTGGTTTATGGCCGCCAGGCTCGGATGGCGCTTTTCACTTCTGGCAACTGATTACTTATAGCTTTTTGCACGGCGGCTTGATGCATATTGGATTCAATATGCTTGCCATATGGATGTTCGGCGCGCCGCTCGAACGGCGCTGGGGCGAGCTGCGATATCTACTGACTTATCTGCTGAGTGTGGTGGTGGCGGCGATGACGCAGATTGCAGTATCCGGATACCTGCTCCACGCGAGTGGAGCCGTGATCGGCGCATCCGGAGGCGTGTTTGGGCTGTTATTGGCTTTTGCGTTGTATTACCCCAATCGATCCATCACGCTTATTTTTCTGCCTATGGTGCACATCCCTGCGCGAACTTTTGTGTTTGGTTATGGCGCGGTTGAATTGTTGCTGGGCGTGACAAACACCTCGGCCGGGGTGGCGCATTTTGCGCACCTCGGTGGGCTATTTGGCGGCTGGTTAGGCGTGCAGTATTTCCGTGGTCGCGGCCTGTTCGGAAAATTCTGAGCGTGGCGCTTTATAGCCTGCTTCGGCCACTGTTTTTTACGCTCAATCCCGAACTCGCGCATGGGCTCACACTAGGAGGGCTTGATCTCGCGCATCGCCTCGGCTTACTCAAGCCTCACGCTCGGTTAGCGACGAATCCGATCCGTTGCATGGCGCTCAATTTCCCCAATGCAGTCGGTCTTGCGGCGGGTTTGGATAAGGACGGCGCGCACATCAACGCGCTATCGGATTTGGGATTTGGCTTTATCGAAATTGGGACCGTCACGCCTCGCCCGCAACCTGGAAATCCCCCGCCCCGCCTGTTCAGATTGCCTCACGCACAGGCGATTATTAACCGCATGGGATTTAACAATCTTGGGGTGGATAATCTTGTCGCCAATGTTCAGCGAAGTAGTTTCAAAGGCATCCTGGGTATCAACATCGGCAAAAACAAAGACACGCCGCTCACCCATGCTGTCGATGACTATCTTGTCTGCCTGGGCAAGGTCTATGCTCACGCGAGTTATGTCACCGTCAATATTTCTTCGCCCAATACGCAAAACCTGCGCGAACTGCAAAAGGACGATGCGCTCGACGCGCTGCTGTCAGCGATTAAATTACGCCAGGCACAGCTGGCCGAACAACACGGAAAATACATCCCTATCGCGCTCAAAATTGCACCCGACCTGGATGAAGCGCAAATCGCCGCAATTGCAGCGCTGCTCATGGTGCACCGAATGGATGCGGTGATTGCAACGAATACCACGCTGGCGCGCGATGCGGTACAAGGACAGCGCTATGCAAATGAAGTGGGCGGCCTCTCGGGGCAGCCGTTGCGTCAAGCTTCGACTCACGTCATACGTGCGTTATCGCATCACCTCAAAAATGCGGTGCCGATTATTGGGGTCGGGGGAATACATTCCGGCGCCGATGCGGTGGAGAAGATCGCCGCAGGTGCCCAGTTGGTGCAGCTCTATTCAGGCCTCGTCTATCAAGGGCCTCGCTTGATCTCTGACTGCATCCGTGCGTTGCAAATCCCTCCTGAAGAAAGCTAGACTGCGCGGCCTAATGCATATCGTGGTACCTAACCGTCAAAGGAAATGGTGATGAGTTTTAAGGTTTTAAATATTGTGTGTGCGATATCAATGCTGTGGTTTAGCCCCGGCCTGGTATATGCAAATCCACCCGACGATGCCGTAGTCGTGGCGTTCTCTAAACCCGGTCTCAATGTCGATCAACTGGGCGTAATTGTGAATGACGATGACCCCTACAGCGTGGCCGTCGCCGCTTATTATCAGCAGAAGCGCGATATCCCAAACAGGAACATGATTCATCTGCGTTTTGCGCCCAATCGGGCGGTGCTACCCGCGGCCGAGTTTGCAAAGCTGAAGCACCGCGTGGATCGTCTCGCCGGTAAAAAAATTCAGGCCTTAGCACTCACCTGGACACAGCCGTATCGCGTCGACTGCATGTCCATCACCGCCGCGTTTGCATTTGGTTTTGATCCCGCCCATTGCGCCAATGGATGCCAGCCTATCAAACCCAGCACGTACTTCAACAGCGCTACTTCGCTGCCCTATACCACTTACAAAATTCGCCCGAGCATGAGCATTGCAGCAGCCACGGTGGATCAGGCCAAAAAGCTGATCGACCGTGGCGTAGAGTCTGATAACCAGAACCCACAAGGCACGGCGTATCTGCTGAGCACTAGCGACGCCCAGCGTAATGTACGCGCTGCAGGCTATGAGCAAGCACAAACGCTGCTGAACAAGCTGCTTCCCATCGAGATTCTGAAGGCGAACCAAATCGAGGATAAACGCGATGTGATGTTTTATTTCACAGGCCTCATGCAAGTGCCCAACATCGACCACAACACTTACCTACCGGGTGCGATGGCAGACCATTTAACTTCAACGGGC
Organism: Nitrosomonadales bacterium; assembly: GCA_043779595.1. GTDB lineage: Bacteria > Pseudomonadota > Gammaproteobacteria > Burkholderiales > Thiobacillaceae > Thiobacillus. The sequence continues at coordinate 6,722 of JAYWDZ010000145.1, read as the reverse complement.
GGTGTATTGTTTAACGGCGACCAGATGAGCATTTTGAAATGGATCGAAGCCGGCGCCACAGGCAGTTATGGTGCAGTGGTGGAGCCGTGCAATTTCCAGCAAAAGTTTCCCATCCCGGCGCTGGCGATGGCACATTATTTACAAGGCGAAACGCTGATCGAAGCGTATTGGAAAAGCGTGCAAATGCCAGGGCAAGGGCTTTTTATTGGCGAACCCCTCGCGCGCCCGTACGCAGGCTTTAGCAGCACTTACCTCAATCGAGAATTACGCATCCAGACGGGGGCCATTGAGCCTGGCATGTACTCCGTGCAAGCCTCGGCCTCAATGATGGGGCCGTATCGAGAAGTGGGTCGGATGATGATTAATTGGGGCATCAAAGAGCTCAAACTTAATCCGATTCCGCCCGCTTATTATCGAATTGAGCGCATGACGAGAACGAATCTACTGCATAAACCTTAAGTAAAGCCCCGCCCCCCAGCTCAGCGTCAGCGAAGGTTATACTGAGCGCCTTTCTTGATAGCTGCCCATAAACGGGCATTGCGTGGCATGTCTACGACCTTAACCGAACCCGCGCAAACCCTCCCGGGCAGCTCCATCCATAAACCGGCCTTACCCGCTTTAATACTGGGCGCAATGGGCGTGGTGTTCGGCGACATTGGCACCAGTCCACTCTATGCGTTCCGCGAAGCTTTTGCGGGCGCGCATGCGGTACCCCCGACTCAGGATAATGTGCTCGGCATTTTGTCGATGATATTGTGGGCTTTGATCCTGGTTGTTTCATTGAAGTATGTCGTGTTCATCATGCGCGCCAACAATAAAGGCGAAGGCGGCATCATGGCGCTGATTGCGCTGATTCAGCGCGCGTTCAAAGATGACTCCAGACGCCGCCTGGCGCTCGTGACCTTTGGACTCTTTGGCGCGGCGCTCTTCTACGGCGACAGCATGATCACACCCGCGATTTCAGTGCTCTCTGCAGTAGAGGGTCTGGAAATCGCCGCGCCTGCGCTTGAAACTTTTGTGATCCCGACCTCGCTGATCATTTTAGCCGGGCTATTTTTTATCCAGCATCGTGGGACAGGCAGTGTGGGCACCTGGTTTGGTCCCGTCATGCTGGTGTGGTTTGCGGTCTTGGGCCTGTTGGGTTTACTGAGTATTTTGCAAACGCCGGAAGTGCTGGGAGCTATCAATCCCGGGCATGCGCTGGCGTATTTTCAGGCACATGGTTTGGCGGGTTGGACCATTCTGGGCGCAGTAGTGCTCGCCGTCACGGGGGCAGAAGCGCTTTATGCGGATATGGGCCACTTCGGTAAAACGCCGATCCAGATTGCCTGGGTGACGCTGGTGTTTCCGGGTCTGCTTCTGAATTATCTTGGGCAAGGCGCCCTCATCATGCGTAACCCGGCAGCGGCGGCCAACCCCTTCTACTTAATGGCGCCGGAATGGGCCCTTTATCCCATGATTGTGCTGGCCACCTTCGCCACCGTGATTGCATCGCAAGCGGTGATATCCGGCGCGTTTTCAGTCACTCGCCAGGCGATCCAGCTAGGCTATTTGCCTCGTATGCAAGTGCGCCACACTTCGGATAGCGAAATTGGCCAGATTTATATCCCATCGATCAACCGCGCGCTCTTCATCGGGGTGGTAATTCTGGTCATAGGCTTTCAGTCTTCAAGCCAACTGGCCGCGGCTTACGGCATTGCAGTCACCGGCACCATGGCAATCGATACCATCCTCGCGTTCACCGTGATGTGGGCATTACACAAATGGCGGCTGTCGCTGGCCTTAACCTGGATGGGTTTCTTTTTAATAATCGACTTCGCATTTCTGGCTGCAAACGCGCCCAAGATTTTGCATGGGGGGTGGTTTCCGCTGGTGATCGGTCTGATCGTATTTACCTTGCTTTCCACCTGGAAGCGCGGACGTCGAATCCTGTTTCAACGCATGCAAAATGATGACATTGATCTCACCACGTTCATCGAAGGCATCGCAGCCTTTGCGCATGAACGTGTATCAGGCACGGCTATATTTTTGCACGCAACCGGCAAGGGTGTACCCCACGCGCTATTGCATAATCTTTCCCATAACAAAGTTTTGCACGAGCGCGTCGTCGTCCTCACGGTGATCACCGAAGACATTCCGGTAGTGCCCGATATAGACCATATCTGGATCGAAGCTTTAGGCGAAGGTTTCTACCGTATGCAATTGCATTACGGGTTTCGCGAAGACCCCGACATCCCGGCCGCGTTGGCGCAATGCGGCAAGCAAGGAATGGCATTTCACTTGATGGAAACTTCTTTCTTTCTCAGCCGCGAAACCTTGATTGCGACGAAAATGCCGGGCATGGCGTTGTGGCGCGAAAAACTTTTTGTTTGGATGACGCAAAACGCAGAAAGCGCGATGCAATTTTTTAAACTCCCTGTTAATCGCGTGCTCGAACTCGGCACGCAGATCGAGATATAAGCCCATGAATATTGGCATCCCCAAAGAGATCAAGGATCACGAATACCGTGTCGCGCTAACCCCGGAAGGCGCATCGCTCCTCGTTGCTGCGGGGCATCGCGTAGTGATCGAACACGATGCAGGGCGTGCGGTGAGTTTGCAGGATGCAGCCTATCGCGCAGCAGGTGCTGAGATTACTCACGATGTAGCAGCGGTGTTTGCGTGCGATCTGATTGTCAAAGTGAAAGAGCCCCAGGCGTCTGAAGTCGCGCGATTTAAATCCGGACAAATCCTGTTTTGTTATCTGCATCTCGCCGCCGCGCCTGAGCTCGCAAAACAGCTGGCGATGCGCGGGATAAGCGCCATTGCTTACGAGACGGTGAGCCATGCCAACGGTGCGTTGCCGCTGTTGCAGCCAATGTCTGAAATCGCAGGCCGCCTGGCGCCGCAGATGGGGGCGCAGGCCTTGCATATGGCGCATGGCGGCAATGGCGTGTTGGTGACCGGCATGCCGGGGGTCTCCCCCGCTCGCATCACCATCATCGGCGCTGGGGTAGTCGGCATGAATGCCACACGCGTCGCCGTAGGGCTGGGCGCCCACATCACCTTGCTCGATCAGCAGCGTGACAAACTCGCGCAGGCAGAAGCCTTATTCGGCGCCCGTGTTGAGACGCGCTTTTCAACTGCCGAGACTATTGCGGAGAGCTTAGCGCACGCGGATATTGTGATCGGCGCCGCGCAGATCCCCGGGCGCCATGCGCCGCGTTTGATTTCACGCAGCCTGCTGAAATTAATGCGCACCGGCAGCGCCCTGGTTGATGTGGCCATCGACCAGGGCGGTATCGCAGAAACCTCTCGCCCCACTACGCATACCAGCCCGATGTATATCGAAGAAGGCGTCGTGCACTATTGCGTCGCCAATATGCCCGGCGCGGTTGCGCGCACCGCTACCCTGACCCTGACTCAAGCTACGCTGCCCTATGTGCGAGCCTTGGCCGCATTGGGCTTGGCCGCACTGGATACAGACCCCGGATTAAGATCAGGCTTGCAACTTCATGGCGGTGAAATCGTGCACGAGGGCTTAAAGCAAGAGATTAGCGGGTGCTAATACTTGCTGATTGCAAAACATAAATCGTCACCTTTCCCCCTTGGCCGACGAAAACAACAGCAAAACACGAGAACTAGTATTCATTCCAACGCCCGTTAATGCTAGACTTTATGTCACTGCATGGTGCAGGGAACCCACAAGGACTAACATGAACAGAAAAGAACTCATAGATGCGCTGGCAGAAAAAACGGGCGGCACTAAGGTTGATGCTGACCGCAATATTGCCGGCCTGTTGGAAATTATCAGCGGTACATTGAAAAAAGGCGGAAACATTGCCCTCGTTGGTTTTGGTACGTTTGAAGTGCGCAAGCGCGCAGCACGCACCGGTCGCAACCCCAAGACAGGCGAAGAGCTCAAAATCAAAGCATCTAAAGTTCCAGCATTTAAGGCAGGCGCGACACTAAAAGCAGCGGTTAACGGCGTTAAAAAATAAATTAAGTCAGCATTCCATAAGCGCCAGCCTTCGTAGCAGGTTGGCGCAGTTCTAAAAACCCATATTCCCTCTATACGCTCAAACTATCTGAGCGATTACGCCTCTCGTAAAACCACTCCATTCCGGAAAACAAGAGACAGCTTGACGACTTTGGGTCTAGCAGTTGCTAGGCTATTTATTCCAAATCGTGTTGCCAAAGCAAATTGCTGCCGTCCTTGCAAGGCATTACCGTCTTTCTATGTTTCATAAGCCCCACCACACCCTTACATAAAAGTTTCATTGGCCAGATTTTTGGGTGGAATAAACCAGAAGACTAAAAATAAAAGACCCGAAGCAAGCTTCGGGTCTTGGGTTCGGTTCATCCCCGAAGGGATAACCTTATTGCAGCAACGGCTCTCACCCCGGAAAGCTACAATGTGGCGAACTATAAGGGAGGCTTGTATGAATAACAACAACAGTCTGACATTTGGTTTTGACATTGGCATTGCCTCGGTGGGCTGGGCGGTGCTCGCGCCCGACCGGATCGTGGCATTGGGGGTGCGAGCGTTCGACAAGGCCGAAACCGCCAAGGAAGGCGAATCCCTCAACCTTGCGCGCCGATCCGCACGGTTGATGCGCCGCCGTCTATATCGCCGCGCGTGGCGGCAAACCAAAGTCGCGCGCCTGCTCAAGCGCGAAAACTTGATCGCTGATGCGCAGCTTTTTCACGACCAGCGCCCCGCGCTCGTATCGCCGTGGCAGTTGCGCGTCGATGGACTCGACCGCCTGCTTGCACCCGAAGAATGGGCGAGGGTGATTTATCACCTGTGCAAACATCGCGGCTTTCACTGGGTCAGCCGCGCCGAGGAGAAGAAAGCGGGTGAGGAGGCCAAAGGTGAAGGTGGCAAGGTGAAGCAAGGTCTCGCCGCCACCGGTCGATTGATGCGCGAAAAAGGCTATCGCACCGCTGCAGAAATGGTGCTGGCCGAATTTCCCGATGCCCAGCGCAACAAGCAGGGCGACTACGGCAAGGCGCTATCTCGCCTGTTGCTTGCCGAAGAATTCGGCATTCTTTTTGACCACCAGCGCGCGCTGGGCAACCCGCATACCGGCGCAGCACTTCAGACTGCGATTGTGGGTAGCGGTGATCGCAAGAGCGGGCTGTTCTGGCTGCAAAAACCTGCGCTCTCTGGTGCTGATCTGCTCAAGATGCTGGGGCGCTGCACTTTCGAGCGCACTGGCGGCACTGAGGGAAAAGACGAATACCGCGCCCCCAAAGCCAGTTTCACCGCTGAGCGGCATGTGTGGCTGACCCGGCTCAACAATCTGCGCATTGTGGTCGATGGCGAGACGCGCCCGCTCAACGAACAGGAACGCTGCATTGCCTTGCCCTTACCATACCAACGTGCGGGTGACCTCAAACATGAGCATTTGCGTAGCGCACTGACTAAAGCGGGCTTGTGGAACGAGCACTTCCGCTTCGCCAAATTTCCCTACGCGCAAAGCGCAGACGGCAAGGTCAAAGACCCGGAAAGCGCAGTGCTGGTCAAACTCCCCGCCTGGCAGGAACAGCGCAAGCAACTGAAAGACAAGGGACTGGAAACCGAATGGCAGGGCATTGCAGGCGCGGCGCTCGAAGGCAATCCTGATCTGCTCGACCGCATCGCCTGGGTGTTGTCTGTTTACAAGGACGATGCCGAAGTCGAACGCGAACTCGGCAAGCTCAATCTGCCGGGCGGCCAGACCATGATCGACGCGCTGGGCGAAATCCGCTTCGACAAATTCAGCGCCCTTTCGCTCAAGGCGCTGCGCAAGATTGTGCCGCACATGGAAACAGGTATGCGTTACGACGAAGCCGTCGCCGCGATTCCTGAGTACGGACACCACAGTCAATTGTTCAAAGCTGGCGAAGGCGAGGAACGCTACCTGCCACCGTTCTACGAACATCATCGTGGCAAAGGCCCTGGGCAGGAAGGCAGGATGGTCTTCAGCGAGAGGATAGAGCGAGAAATCGCTGGCGGCATCCCCCGCAACCCTGTCGTGCTGCGCGCGCTCAACCAGGCGCGCAAGGTGATGAATGCGCTGATTCGTGAATACGGCTCGCCAGCGTCGGTGCATATCGAAATGGCGCGTGACCTGTCCCGTCCCATGGACGAGCGCAAAAAGATCAAGACTGCGCAAGATGAATACCGGGAAAGAAACGACAAGATCAAGGCAACATTCGCAGCGGAATTCGGAGTGCCTGCCAAGAGCCGCGAGTTCGAGAAATTCCAGCTTTACAGCGAGCAGCAGGGCAAATGCGCGTATTCCATCGAGGCGCTCGACCTCCACCGCGTATTGCACGACATCGGCTATGCCGAGGTCGATCACGCCCTGCCCTACTCGCGCAGCTTTGACAACAGCAAGAACAACAAGGTACTAGTGCTCGCCAAGGAAAACCGCAACAAGGGCAACGCCACGCCCTACGAATATCTGGATGGCGCGAATGACAGCGAACGCTGGCGGCGCTTTGTAGCTTGGGTAGAAAGCAACAAAACCTACCGCCTCGCCAAACGCACCCGTCTGCTGCGCAAGAACTTCGGCGCGGAAGAGGCCGAAGGCTTCCGCGAGCGCAATCTCAACGACACCCGATACATCTGCAAATTCTTCAAGAGCTACGTCGAGCGTTATCTGAAACTGGCCGACGAAAGCAAATCGAAACGCTGCGTCGTTCTTTCCGGCCAGCTCACCGCTTTTTTGCGTGCCCGCTGGGTGTTGACGAAA
>JAYWDZ010000144.1:0-32203 GCA_043779595.1 Nitrosomonadales bacterium | reverse complement strand
TGTAGGGAACAAGTAATCTGTCCGGTCTTGTAGCAAATGATCTGTCCGGTTTCATTCTGACTCTGAAAGGGGGATGGGATGAAGCGGACAGAGTTTTTACAGGAGTTACGGAAGATGCGATTTGAAGAAGCGTATGAGGGTTGGCAAGGCGGGCGGTTGATGCAAGCCGATGCGGCATTATTGTTGGGGGTATGCGAACGAACGTTTCGCCGTTACCTGGGCAGGTTTGACCACGGCGGGCTGGAGGCGCTGATCGATCACCGGCTGGTTCATGTCTCGCAACTGCGTGCGCCGGTAGACGAAGTGCTGCGGCTCACCGATCAGTACACGCGTCGCCGCGCTGGCTGGAACGCCAAACATTTCCACGCTTGGTACCGCCGCGAAGGCGGCGCACGCAGCTACACCTGGGTCAAGAGCCGCTTGCAAGAAGCGGGCGTCATTTCCCGCGCACCGGCCAAAGGCCGCCACCGCAAACGGCGCGAACGTGCGCCCTGGCCGGGAATGATGATTCACCAGGACGGCAGCACGCATGAATGGGTCACGGGTCAGAAGTGGGACTTGATTGCCACCCTCGACGACGCCACCAGTGAACATTACTCGCTGTTCTTTGTGGACGAAGAAGGCACGGCCAGCAGTTTCATGGGCGTACAGGACGTGATCGAGAAGCGTGGCCTGTTCGCGTCGTTTTATTCGGATCGGGGCAGCCACTATTGGACGACCCCCCAAGCGGGCGGGCGCGTCGACAAGAAGAATCTTACCCAGTTCGGTCAGGCGATGAAGCGGCTGGGGATCGAGACGCTGGCCGCCTATTCGCCCGAAGCGCGAGGGCGTAGCGAGCGGATGTTCCGCACGCATCAAGGACGATTGCCGCAGGAACTGGCCTTGGCGGGGATTAGCGATATGGCGGCGGCGAACCGTTACCTGCTAGACGTGTACCTGCCTGCGTTCAACGCCGAATTCATGCAGCCAGCACGCGACGCGGGATCAGCGTTCGTGGCATGGATAGGCGACGAACTGGAGGATTACCTGTGTGAACGCTTTGAGCGGGTGGTGGGAAACGACAACTGCGTGAGTTTCGAGAATCTAAAGCCGCAAATCCCGGCGAACCGTCACCGCTGCCATTACGTAAAAGTGAGGGTGACGGTGCTGCGTCGTCCCGACGGGCGCCTGGCGATCCAGCACGGGCCACGCAAACTGGCCGAATACGATGCCAGAGGAAACCCGACAGGACAGGATTTGAAGGCAGTAGCGTAAGTCCGCCGCAACTGCCCGAGCCAAACGGCTCGCTCAAAGCGGACTATTCATTTGCTATAAAACCGGACATGTCTATTTGTTGCCAACATACGGAAATCGATTTAGGGATTAAGTTTGTGTGGGTGGCGGCGTTTTTGGTGCCAGCTACGCCATTGGATCCAGGCACCCGATAAAGAGAGTACGAACAATACGAGAGCAGCTGCATCCATCAAAAGCGGCCCGTAACTTCCGAATAATCGGCCACTATGTAAATCGAGCACGATACGCTCAAGCGGCAGGCTCGGAACGAGTTGTGGATTTGTATGGGCGAGGGTTTGTGGATCGGTGGTTTGGGCGCGTGACCATACAATGTCACCTGAGGAGATGGCTTGCCAAGCGACGCCATCTACACTGGAAAACATGCCATACGGTGTTTTTAACACGATGGCGTTCATGGTGTGCCCCAAGCCGGTGATGGGTGTATGCGGGAGCGCTGTGCCGCGCAAGCTGTCGATGCGCTCGCCAGTGGGGGTATACAGACTGAGCGTTAGTGCAGTAGCGACGACCAGCATGTCCCGCGTACGAACTACCCCGATGACGGGACCGCCTCCCTCAGGTAGACGATGGTTTTGATATAGCCAGATTTGCGGCGTGGCAATGAATTGCCCCTCCGCTTCATAAACTGCCAACAGCTGCGGTGCAGGCAAACCATACCACCGCGTGAGTGCCTCAGACTGAATGGGCGTGCGGGCAAGATTCAGGCCTTCGGTGTGGTTGAGCGCGAGGCCGGTTACGATTAATACAACAAAAAATAACGCGACCGCGACTCCCATACGGGCGTGCCAACGTCGTATGAAACGCGCGAGACTGTGACGATTCATGGCGTGAAATAAGGCGTATGGCGATGCAACAACAACGCCAGACGTGACAGTTTGGATAGAGCACGCACCGACAAGGTCGCGCCACTGATGCCATCAATTGACCGGTCGAGTTGTACGGCTTTTGAATCCTGACCGGGCTTGAGTGCGGCGCCCAAGTATTGTCGGATAAACGCCGGGGATTCGACTTCCCAGCCCCGGCTTTCGCGAAATATTAGCACCCGCATTTGCGCGATGCGATTGTTTTCAACCACGATGCCGACAGTAATCGGCGATTCCTTGCCGATTTCCTCCAGCACCCAGACGCTACGCACGCCCTGGCCCCAATACCGCACGCGCAGCGCGGGATAGTCATGATCCAGAATCGCGCGCACTTCCGTTTTGAGGTCACCCGTAAGCCACAACACCGCCGGAGCGGGGGCGTGGCCGCCGAACGCTTCGGCTACAAAAGCGTCCGGCTGTTGGTACACGCGTTCCGCGTGAGCGGAGCTCATCCAGAGTCCCGCGCAAAACAGTAGGGTGCGCAGCAAGGTCATGACTTAGAACTGGTAGCCAAGGCCAATATTGAAGCCATCAAACTCAGCTTCAGTAACGGGCGCGCTTTGATTCTGATAATCCAGTTTCACTACCACGTTGGGGTGCAGCCAGTAATTCACGCCCAAATCCCATTGACTGTACTGGCTGCCTAGACTGTCGCCCGCTCTGTTATCCCAACGATTGTAACGAGCAAATAAACCGAGTTGCTCATTCACTTTGTACGACGGTTCGACATACCAGCCCTTCTGCTTGTTCGCGCCCACTGCGGCTGGACCCGCGCCCTCTAAATCCCATTGCGCGTACAAAGCTTTCAACGTGAAGGGGCCACGACTAAACACGGCGTGAGTTTCTCCTAACCAGGCCCCTCCAACATTAGGATCGGTACCTTGGGCAACGTTGGCTTGGTATTGCAACGTAGCCGCGATCTCCAATCCAGGTACACCGGTCCACTTTAGACGGGCAGTGTAGGCCGGGTCTTTTGCCAGCGCTTCTGCTACCTGTAGGCGACCTTTGCGCACGGCATAGTTGTTTGCCAACGAAGTTTTGAGGCCGCTGTGAATTGCGCCATCCAGCGTAAAGCCATTTCCCAACCGGGCGGTTAAACCCAGCCCACCTTCCCACCAAGTCACCGGGATAATATTAGTCTCTACCGGATTGCGCTCCGTCCCGTAAAACGTAGTTGGCTCATGGGTTTCATTCAAAATTCCGACCGGTACTAGAAACAGTCCACCGCGCGCCGTTAACTTGTCGTTGATGTCGTGTTCGATATAAGCCTGCTCCAATTCCACGGCCCCAGGCGCGCCTTGTTCAGTCACTGTGTGCTCGACTTCAAGCTCTGAAAAAAAGCGTGTTTTTGGGCTGAAGTCATGACCCAAAAATAATACGAAGCGGTGAAAATCGATTTCATCTTTATCGTTGGTGCCGCCCGGAGTGCGCTTGTCTTCGAGCCGGTTGTAATGGATTTCGCCGTACGCACCGAGGCGTGTGTTCTCCGCCCACGAAGCTTTGCTATTCGGCGCGGCGTTCGCGACTTTTTCCACTTGATCACTGGTGGCGTCGACTTTTTGTTCGGTTACTTTGAGCTTGCCTTTGAGTTGCTGGTTTTCGGTCTCTAGCACATTCAAACGATTCTCCATTGCCTTCAGGCGTTCTTCGATGCTCATGTCAGCGTACGTGCTTGCACTGACAGTAGAGAGGACGGCTGCGGCGAGGGCGGTACGAATAAACGGATACTTCATGATGACTCCCTAAAGTTAAATGATTGGCTGGCTGGGAGTGAAGTCCGTGGCTGGCGGGTTAAAAAATGATGGCTCTGTTGGTGCTATCCCCATCCCGCAGCTACTGCGAGACGGTAGGTGATGAACGACGCGAGATATGCAAGCGAAAACAAATAGCCAGCCATCACCAGCGGCATGGTCCAGCCTCCGGTTTCGCGCTTGACCGTGGCGAGCGTGGCCAAACATTGCGGCGCGAAGACGTACCACGCCAACATCGACAATGCCGTCGCCAGGCTCCAGCTTTTGGCGATAAGCGGCATCAACGCGCCCGCGGTGTTATCGCCAGTAGCGGACAGTGCATAGACAGTGCCCAGCGCGCTGACCGCGACTTCGCGCGCCGCCATGCCGGGCACCAGCGCAATGCTGATCTGCCAGTTAAAGCCGATGGGTGCGAAGATTACTGCCAAACCGCGCCCCATCCATCCCGCAAAACTGTATTCAATGGGTGCGCCCGTCGCACCCGGTGGAGGCGCAGGAAAACTCGCCAAAAACCACAGCAGGATCGTCAAGACCAGAATGATGCCGCCAACGCGCTTCATGAAAATCACTACGCGTTGCCACAGTCCAATCGCGATGTTGCGAACGCGCGGCCAGTGATAAATCGGCAACTCCATCATCAACGGGTGCACCTGATTGCGTGCGGTGAAGTGCTTTAGCACCCAGGCCACGGCGAGTGCGCCGACGATACCGGCTACGTATAAGCAGAACAGCACCAAACCTTGCAGTTCAAAAATGCCGCCCACTTCTCGATGAGGGATAAACGCGCCGATGAGCAACGCATAGACCGGTAGCCGCGCCGAGCAAGTCATCATCGGCGCGATCATGATGGTCACCAACCGATCGCGCGGGTTGGCAATCGTGCGGGCTGCCATAATGCCCGGAATCGCGCACGCAAAGCTCGACAACAGCGGAATGAACGAGCGCCCGGACAAGCCCACGCCTCCCATCAGGCGGTCCAGCAAAAAAGCTGCGCGCGGCAGATAACCGGACTCTTCCAGTACCAGAATGAAAAAAAACAGGATGATAATTTGCGGCAAAAACACCACTACGCCCCCGGCGCCCGCAATCACGCCATCCACGATCAGGCTTTTAAACCAATTACTGGGCAGCATGGCCGACACGTTATTGGCAATTACGCTGGTGGCAGCATCTATCCACCCCATCGGTACCGCCGCCCACGCAAACACGGCCTGAAAAACCAGGAACAACACTGCTGCCAATAACATCGGCCCGACGACCGGATGCAACACAACACGGTCAATACGATCACTCAATAGATGCGGAATATTCTGGTCGAGCCCAAGCTGCTGCAGAATACGGCGCACCGCATCATGGTCGGCTTCAACAGTGGCGGGGCGTGTAGCGGGTATGCCACCCGTGGCAAGCGAAAGTTTGCTGCGCCAGATTTCGGGCTGGTCGAGCAATGCGAGCAGCGGCGCGGCGCCTGCGCTATTCACGGCGACTGTATTCACTACTGGCAGATCAAGGGCAGCCGCGAGCGCGGCGACGTCGACGTGAATGCCACGTTGCTCTGCCAAATCGGTCATGTTTAACGCGACGATACACGGCAGGCCGAGGCGCTTAACCGCCAATACTAGCCGTAGATTGCGCCGCAGATTAGTCGCGTCGACGACGCAAACTACCAGGTCGGGGCGCTTCTCGCCGGTGGCGTGGCCCGTCAACACATCGCACGTTACCCGCTCGTCAGGGGAACGCGGATGCAAGCTGTAAGTGCCCGGTAAATCCAGTACGCGCAGTTGTTTACCCGCAGGCGTGGTGAGTTTGCCTTCCTTGCGCTCGACCGTTACCCCCGCGTAGTTCGCCACTTTTTGACGGCTACCCGTGAGCAGATTGAAGAGCGCTGTTTTACCGCAATTGGGGTTGCCAACGAGCGCCACCAACGGTCCACCGAGGTGAACGTGAATAACCGATTGCTTCATGCAGCAGCGGAGGCCAGCGGATCTGCTTCGAGTGTTCCAATTGCTGCAACAGCTTCGACATGCACGCAAGCTGCTTCAGCTAGCCGCAGTGCAAACGTGGACGCGCCGACCCGCACAACGAGTGGATCACCGCCAGGTAAACTGCGCGCCATCACCATCACGTGTTCGCCGGGAATGAAGCCGATCTCTTCGAGCCAAGCCTGCCATTCGGGTGCGATTGACGGCGCGTCAACGCTATGGATGACGTAGGGCCGATAATTCTCAGCTTTATCGAGCGTAAATAATGGCTTATTCATTGGGGATGGGGAACACGTAGCGTGCTGATGCTCGCCCATTATTTGGTCAGGATCAGTTTGTCGTGGCGGGTAATGCGTAGCCGGTAGTCTTCACCCAGATGGCGGATCAAAATCTCTTTTGCGCCACCAAATAAAAACTCGGCCGAAACCGCGGGGATGGTTTGACTGATCAGCCTTTCCGGGCGAGTAGTCTGCACATTCGATAAGACGGAATCAGGTTTCATTTGGCTCAATTGGCAAGGTCTGCCATCGTTAACTCACATTGATGCAAATGATAACAATTCTTATTTAAATGTCAACACCGCCTAATATGCGGTGTCACCATTTTGTTAATGCTCCAAATATTAATGCTCCATAGACGACCGGGTCACGTGGTATTTAAGGGGAGCCGCCGCCAGCGCCTCGGGTTGCAAGGTGGTGTGACGAATGCTGTGGGCCGTTTCGAGGCGTTCGCGTGATCGGACTAGAATCGCGGGCCAGTCGGCGAGGTTATGAATTTCAAGATGGGCAGACAACGCAATCGTGCCGGATGACAGGGTCCACACATGCAAGTCATGCACGCGCAATACGCCCTCAATTGCCGCTAGATCCTGACCGACCCGACTCAATTCAATATGTGACGGCACGCCTTCCATCAACACGTGCAACGCCTCGCGCAACAGGTTGGAGGCCGAAAATAAAATTAGCATCGACACCACGATGGACAGAATCGGATCAATTGGCATCCAGCCAGTAAAATAAATCACCGCGCCCGCCACGATCGCCGCCACCGAGCCTAGCGCATCACCCATCACATGCAGTAACGCGGCACGACTATTAAGACTGTGCGCGCCATGGGAAAGAATCCAGCCCACCAGCAGATTTAATATCAGACCCAACGCGGCCACCAGCATGACCACGCCGCCCGCCACGGGTTGCGGATGCTGGAATCGGGCCAGCGCTTCGGCAACGATATACGCGATCAGCGCTAGCATCAGCACACTATTGAAGAGCGCCGCAAGTACTTCCGCGCGTACCAAACCATATGAATGTCGTGCAGAGGGGGGGCGACGCGCCAGCCACGCGGCAAAAGCGGCGAGCGCGAGTGCCGACGAGTCGGTAAACATATGGCCCGCATCCGACAGCAAAGCCAGCGAACCCGACCACCAGCCAGTGATGGCCTCGACGAACGCAAACACAAACGTGACAGCCACTGCGGCGAGCAATTTGCTCGATTCGCTGTCGTGACCCACATGATGGTGGGCATGGCTTTCGCCGTGCTCTAGCGATATTTTTTCGTCGTGCAGGTGTTTATCAGCCATTTCAAACTCGCGCACAAAAATCGGTGGGATCGGGCTCTAGATTGAGCTGGCCGGAATCCAGTCCCAGCCCCGCGATGTGACGCAACGCCTCCACATAGCGCGCCTGTTCACGTAGCTGTGTCATATTGAGTGGATGGGGCTGACCGTGCATGCGTGCGAGTCGGGCCCGCGAGGTGGCGGGCCAGTCATACGCCAGTTTCGTCAAGACTTCGTCCGCTAGATCGAGGCGATTGCATACCAGCGCCATGTCGCAGCCTGCTTCGAGCGCGGCCTGAACCCGGCTGACCATATCGCCCGCAACACCGGCGGCTTCCATGCACAAGTCATCGCTAAACACGGCGCCATCAAAGTTAAGTTCCCCGCGCAAAATATCCTGTAGCCATACTCGCGAAAAGCCTGCGGGTTGCGCGTCCACTTTGGGATAAATCACCAGCGCCGGCATCATCCCCGCGAGACCAAAATCGGCCATGCGCCGAAACGGAATCAGGTCCGCCAGCGCGATATCGACAAACTCACGTTCGTCTAACGGCACCGCCACGTGCGAATCCGCCACTACATAACCGTGCCCGGGAAAATGCTTGCCAACCGAAGCCATGCCTGCGTCTTTCATTCCCAGCATCAACTGATGCGCCAGTTCGGAAACCGCGTCCGCATCGGCATGAAACGAGCGATCACCGATCACTGACGACGCGCCGTAATCCAGATCAAGCACCGGCGCAAACGTAAAGTCCACGCCGTGTGCGCGCAGTTCGCTGCCCAGCACATAGCCCGTATCGCGCGCGAGTTCTTTCGCCCGTTGCGGATGTGCATTCCAGACTTCGCCTAAAGCACGCATGGGCGGGATGCGCGTAAAGCCGTCACGAAAGCGCTGCACGCGCCCGCCTTCGTGGTCCACCGCTATCAATAGCGGCGCGGATTTAATCGCATGAATCTCGGCGGTCAACGCGGCAAGTTGTGCGGGGTCGCGAAAATTGCGGGTGAACAGAATCACCCCGCCGACCAACGGATGCGAAAGCCGCTGGCGGTCGTCGTCAGTCAGCTCCGTCCCAACTACGTCCAGCATTAAGGGGCCTAAAGTCACGGTGATTCTCCGGTTTGAGAGGGAATATCTTGAGTTTCAACGATGACGAACGCCATCGTCAACTCGCCTTCGTCAGATAACGATAAATACTGCGCGCCTAGACCGCGAGCCTGCATCCAGTGAATGAGCTCTGGCGCAAGCTCAAAATGCGGCTTGCCCAGCGCGTCACGGAGCACCGCAATGTTGCGCAACGACACGGGCTCGCGCAAGCCAGTGCCGAGCGCTTTAGCCAGGGCTTCTTTCGCGGCAAAACATTTGGCCAAGAATTGTGCCGGGCGGGCGCTGGCGGCATAGGCCGGATATTCGGCAGGCGCAAGAATACGTTTTGCATAAGGCTCGCCAAACCGCGTGAGCCCGTCGCGTATTCGTGTTGCATCGAGCAAATCAGTGCCGATCCCGTAAATCACACGCTGACCTTCACGGGTAAACCGGCTTCCCGAATACGCGCGGCAAAATCTTCCAGCCAATCTGCTGGCAACGCCGTCAATCGCGGTGCCTGAGGCTGCATCGACTGCCGCGCCAAACCATACAGCAACACGCCCTGCACTGGAACTTGCTCGGTGCGAATGCGCTGGATCAAATTTAAATAAGCCTCTTGCTCCAAGGCAGGCGGGGGGTTGCCGTCCAGCGCGAACACGCAGGTTTGCAGCCAAGTAGCGCAAAGCGAAGCAGCAATTTTGAGTCGTTCAAAGGCTTTTTCAGGCGAAACGCGAGTCTGGTTGGTGGCACGCATCCCCCCAGCAGTGGCCGAATCGAGCTTAAACCAGATTTCGCCATTCAACCCCGCCATTGTGCGCAGCCCGGCTTGCACCCCAGGCCGGTCGATCAGGCTGCCATTGGTGATCAGCACCAGCTTGATCTTGCCCAACAACTCAAACTCCGCCAGCAGCATGCCGATTAATGTCACTACCGCTGCAAACTCGCGCGCCGAAGTCGGCTCGCCATTGCCCGACAGCGCAATGTCGTTTAGCCGACGCATATCCTCATCAACCTGCGTTTGCATAAAGTCGCCATGCACAATGGCGTTCAGCATCGTGCGCAGTTCGCTTTCGAGTTGCGCAAGATCAATCGGCGGCGCGGTGCCGCGCACCAGATCGGGCACCTGACAATACACACACGCCCAATTGCAGGCGTTATTCGGATTGAGATTCACGCCGATCGACACCCCGCCCGCGCGACGCGACACCACCGGGTAGACGTAAGTCATCCCTGCAGTGTCGCGGTCGTGGTTGGCAGAGGTGAGCAGCACGGGTTTTCTGTGAAGGATTGTTTCAAGCAGCTTTTCTGCCATCGCCCGCTTCATAAGGTTGAATCAGCACGGCCGCGGGAAGCCCAAGGCCGATAGTTAAATGGCGGATCATGTCCAGCGACAGCGGTCGCACCCGATTAAGAATTTCCGCTACGCGCGCCCGGCTTCCAATATAGACTTCCATATCCCTACGTGTCAGGCCGCGCGCTTCCATCACGTGCAACAAGAACGTGATGGGATCGGGATCGGGAATGGCATGATGCCGGGCTTCATAGTTGTGAATCAGCAGGGTAAGTACTTCCAGCCGGTCAGCCTCCGGGCTTTTTTCTGGGGCATCCCATAGCGCCTCGGCTTCAGCCAGCGCTATTTTGTATTCCGCCTTGGTGCGGATCGGTTTGAGTTCCATCGTGCTTCCTTTCATATCGTGCTGGCGTCTATGCGGTCATACTCCGTGTGCGTGCCGATAAAACGAATAAACATCATGCCCCGGTTGTAATGCACGGCCACGATCAGCCGGTAATCATTGCCCTTGATATTGAATATCACGCGCTTATTGGGCAAAAAACTGGCATTGCGATAGGCCGCCTTGATATCAGCGGGGCTTCTCCAGTCCGCCCGGCTGGCATCGGCGTACCAGGCTCGGAGCGGCATCTCGGCTTGGGGATGTTTATTCCAGAACGCCCGTAACTGGCTAATCGCGATGATGCGCATGGCGCAATGTAGCACGCTCCCCATATGGGAGCAAGCGGCTTTTATTGCAATGCAGGCGCGTCCAGATTGTGGTGAGAAAGCTTGTCATCTGCGATGCGTTGCATATACGCCAATATCAAATCGCGCGTGCGAAAGCTGCCATATGCCGCCAGGTCTTTTTCACGCACGATGGGAAAGGTCAAGAGGATGTAGTTCGCATCCGCTTCAGATAATCCGTATAGGTGCATGAACAGCGCATCCAGTCGCGCCATGCGGTGCGCGCGGTCGTCCGCATCCCATACAAACAGTGGTTTGACTACACCGCCCGCATCCACATAGCCCATGTCGCGCGCAAAGTCGGCCATATCGTGCGCGGTGTAGGTCAGCGCCAGCACCTCCGCGCGGATGAAGTCGGCGATGTTGACGCCACCGATGGATTGTTCGAAATCGGCGGGGGCGATGACGGGGAGTTGTTCGAGAATGAACCAATTAAGATTTTGCCCTTGCACTTTTTGTCTGAGTACGAAATCCAGTACATGCGACCCCATGTTTGCAAGCAATAAAGGCAGAAAAAGACTGTTCGAAACCGCTCCCGCTTCAGCTAACAACAGCGCCATGCTATTGCCTACACCACTTTGGGGCACAAGGCTGGCAATCATCGTCCGCATATTTGTGGGCGCGGTTATCGATTTGAATGCCAGCGACCAGCCATGATTCCCCTCGCCCGCAGGCGGGAGAGGGGCTAGGGGAGAGGGTAGCGCAGCATGCACGTCCTCCTCTGTCACCCAATATTGCGGCACCGGAAACCGGTCCGGCTGTGTCTTCAATGAATCCTGAATCGCTTCCTGCTGCGCAGGCCGATGCACGTTCTCCGCGTTCATCACCACGTCGGCCGCGCGGTGGTCGTACATCTGCACCATCTTGCCTTCGTACAGCGGCACCGCAATTGCTTCATTCACCCTCGGCCCTTTATGCCCTTCAAGGTGCCCTCCCGTTTGCGCCTGTGGCGAAGCCGCAGCCCTCTCCCCCGGCCCCTCTCCCGCTTGCGGGAGAGGGGAGGCCGCGCGCGTCCAGCGATTGAGAGGTGCGGGCTGCCAGCCTTGTTTCACTAGCTCGGCGCGGGTGATGAACTTGTCCGAGTCGTTGGTCATGTGGAACATCGTCACATAACGCACTGGCCAGACTTTTTGCTCTACCCCAGACGAACGATTCACCAGCACCGGGTGGCGCGCATAAATCTGCGTGGTGAGCTCGGCGTCGCGCCGCGTGCGAAAGATGGGCGCGGCGCCGGTGTTGGGGTTGACGCGGAGAAAGTCGGCACCGGAAAGTTCAAGTACACGTTCCGGGTCAGCTAGTTCGTCTACGCTGTGCAGAAAGAAAGCACACTTGGCTTGCGCAAACCGCTGCGTCTCGCCGCCGAACACCAGCGCGCAGAATTTGAATCGTGAATCAACGTCGGGAAAGAACACCTTTTTATTCTCAAAATCCAGCAACGCCGCGAGGCGCGCGCCGCCCTCGGCTTGGTTCTCGACCAGTGTGCGAAAAAAAGCCGACGCGCCTTTGTCCGCCGCAATGCCAGACGGTGTAATCAGCCCGACGACGCCGCGCGGCTGCACCAGCGCGGTCGCGCGTTCGACAAAGAGGCTATAGAGATTAACGTCGCCGCCGCCGAGCAACGGATAGTCGCCGCTGTCGCGCACCACACGGGCTTGTTGCAAGGCGCGCTCGCTTGCTGTGAGGTAGTCCTGCCACAGCGGTGCGCGCTTTTTTTCCAACTCGGCGATCAGACGTTTACGGTCGGCGGCGCGCGGTTGACGGGCGATATTGAGATCGCGTTCGGCCAGCCATTCGACTTGCTGCAGCTTGATGCGATCCCATGGCGGGTTGCCGATCACCGCATCGAATCCGCCGCTACCGCCGCGCCATACATTCGGAAAAGCGGTCTGCCAGTGGAAGAAGCGTTCCTCGCGTGCGAGCTGGGCCGCCTGCTGCAGCAGCACGTTAAGTGCGGCTACGTCGGGCGTGTCACCGACTACGAGTCCCGCATGGATCACGCCAGCGAGGTTGTAGCGGCCCGAGAGCAACTCCGCCAGCGCAAGGCGCGCAGCGTCATCGCGGATACTGGGCAGCCTTGAGGTCGGCCATGCAGGAATCAGCCAACGCAGCGCACGCCAAAAACTCAGCAAGCTGTGGATGGGGGCGACTTCGCTGCGGGCGCTGTCAGCCAGGCGTTTGGACTCGTGGGCTTCGGCAATGCTGGTGTCGGTGAGGTCGGCCACGGCCTCCAGACTTTTAGCGGCGACTTCGAGGCGGGTGAGTTCGGCCTCTTGAAACAGCACGCCGAATTCGGACAAGCCCTCGCGCACCGCGTCGAGCTGTTCGCCGTGGAGCGAGTCGCCGCATTGCAGATGGTGATCCAGAAACGAGAGTGGCGCGCCGACGGTAAAGGTGTGCAGCCACAACGCGACTTTGGCGAGCTCGACCGCCATCGGGTTTTTGTCCACGCCGAAGATTACGCGCTTCAAAATCATGCGGCGGACGATGTGGCGGTCGTCGAGCTGGCGTTCGTCCAAGGCCCAGCCGTGTTCGAGGCCGGTTTTTAGAATGCGACGGCGGATGTCGGCGATGCGCGCTACCACGGGCGACGTGTAAGGGCGACCGCTTCCGGCCAGGTGCGCGGCCCACGCTGCGGCGTTGACGTGCGTATCCACTTCCTGCATCGCAAGCAAAACCCGATCCGCTAGCCAGTCCACCAACGCCACCAGAAAATGCCCGCTACCCATTGCGGGGTCGCAGATTTTGAGTTCGAGCAATTGCGCGGCGGGGTCGATGGATTCAAGCGCGTCCCATTCGTAGGGCTTGAGCGATTTACGTTTAGCGTGGGTGTCGAGCAGTTGCGTGAACGCCGCGAAGCGCTCTTCGACGAGTCGCCCCACGGACTCATTCAGAATCAACCGCACCAGATCATCATGCGTGTAATAACTGCCGCTGACTTTGCGCGCGAAGCTGGCGGGGCGGGCAATGAGCTTGCCGTCCGCGTCGGCCAGACTGTATTCGAGCAAACGTTCGTAAATGCCGCCGAGGTGCGAGACCGACAAGTCGCGGTAGTTAATCGGTGGACGAAATAGAACTTCGGTGCGGCGCGCTAGCGCATCGATGACGAATGCAAGCTTGGCGTCGGGCACACGTATCCGCGCTAGTAGGGGGGCACGCGCGCGCTCGAAAAGACCACCGTTGTAAGCAGGCATGCCCACGGCATCGTCGCCGTCGCTGATCATGATGAACAGCTCGGTTAGCCTGTTCCAGTAATTGCCGACGGTGCTGGAAAACACGCCGCCTTTGTCGCGCTTGACGGCGATGTCGTCGCGGAGGGTGCGCAGGCTATAGTCGCGGTAGCGCGGGTCATATATCGGCAGCAGTGCGCGGTCTTCCGCGTACAGCACAAACAGCATGCGGTAGAGCAGCACGAGGGTGGCTTCGCGTACTTCTTCAAGGTAAGCGCGGGTGTGCAGGCCACGGGGCGTTTTCTGCGCTTGCAGATCGCTCGCGGCCAGTGCGTTGGCGAGTGCGGGGAAGACCTCGTCGAACACGCGCTGGCCGAGACTTTGCGAGACAGCTTCTTCATAACGCCGCGCCTCGGATAACGCGATAGCGTGGAAGGTGCGGAATTCGGCATCCCACGGCTGCGGTAAGAAAGCGGCGCGCCCGAACAGCAGGTAAAACAGCTTGAGGCCATGATCCGGTGGGTAGCTGTCCAGCGAAGCTTGTGCGCCGGGAATGTCGAGCAGGGTGGCCAGATCAATCTCGAAAAAGTCTTCGGCTCGCGAGCGCGCATCCTGCCAGTACAAACGCCATACCGCGCCGTTGGTGAGCATGCCCCATTTGATTGCACGGTCGCTCATCACATCGGCGCGAGAGAGATAGCGCAGCATTTGCGAGGATGGCGCGCCGAAGTCACGCGGTTTGCGCGTGGACCCAGGCTGGGTTTCGTTGCGGTCCAGCACGCGCTGCCAGCGTTTGGCTTCGACAAGTGCAATGCCATGACGCGCGCGGTTAGTGTCGGCTGATTCGGCTAGCGCACGCGATTTGGCGGCGTCATCCGCGAACAGCAGGAAATCGGGCACGTCTTCACGCCCGGATATCGACAGGTTGATCTGAGGCAGATGGTCCCAGCCTAGTAAGGCCAGTACCGGTTCGATTAACTCGCTTTCGGTTTGTGCTTCATTTAGCGCGGAGTCAACGCCCAGTACATCGTATATACGCCGCAATTCAGCGCTGAAAGCATTTAGCCTAGTTTGATCGAAGGCATGCCATGGCGCGGTGTCGAGTATCCCGCGTGTAAGAAAGTCATGACTGAAAAGCTGACCTTGCATGAGGATGGGCAGGAAGCTGAGAGGTGGCGGAGGCGGTGAGATTCGAACTCACGGAGGACTCACATCCTCGCCGGTTTTCAAGACCGGTGCCTTAAACCGCTCGGCCACACCTCCACGGCGCGCATTGTAGTGGATTCACACGGGCTTGCCGAGCATCGAAACAGCAGCCATGCCAGACGGATGCGTTAAGCCGTCATCGCAAATAGTGGATTTTTCATCAGCTAGAAATGCAGAAAATTGTGCTCTCCCCTATTTTAAACAGTTTCGGGTAAATTTTCGGGTCACTGGCTATTGGCATAGATGCTGCTGAGTTTGGGTACCGGTATATTATTGTGATCCCAGACTATGTCCGACTTGTTCAATATGCTGAATATTATCGCCCGACGCAGAAAGCCGCTGAATACTTCGCCGTTTGCAACGCGTAAGAGTGTGACGAAATGGCTGCATGCGAGGCCGCAACAGTCGGATTACGATACGCATCATCGCCTGGTAGAGGGCCTGGAACGCTTTAACGCGGAAGCCGTTGAGGTGACCGAAGATCGTCTGGTAGTGTTAATGCTGCTGGAAGAGGCGGGCTTGCTGCTGCAAAACCGCATTATTGAGCAATACGTTCAAAATCAGACTTCGTTCAAGCTCGCCAAGAAGACACTGTGGCGCGAATCACATATGTTTTGGACGCAACTGTCCTACGCTTATCTAGGCTTATTCAAAAGCATATTCCGTAGCCCGACCAAGCATGTGCTGCACAACAACGTCGCGCATATTGCGGTACGTGCGCTACGTTATATGGGCTTGGCGATGCGCTGGGAGTATCACCAGGGCCAGCTTCCCACCAGCGCCGCATGGCGTAGGCTAAACAAAATATATCGTCTGGCGGAACGCGGCGGTTATGTGCAGACCCCGCTGACGCTAAGCGGCGAAACCACACATTGCGCCCGCGAATTTGCGTTGGTGCATTTGATGGGGCTGGTGCAACCGCTCGGTTATCGCGCGCAAGAAATTGAAGAGATTGCCCGCATTTTTAAAGCCTACGAAGAATTGCCCTTACCCGGGCCTGAGATGAGACCTGAATTGCATACTCACGGAATCGATCTGGGCGTGGGGACCAGTGCATTCTCGCTGGGTAGTCATTGGGTGCCAGGCAAGCGAGTGCGTTACCTTGCGATGCACCCGATGCTCGAATATTTAAAAAGCCTCGATGGCGATTCGCGCCAGTCGACCGCGTATAAATCAGGCATGGCCAATATGGGTCAACAGCTTGCCAGCATGATCGAACGCGGCGGCGTACGTCGTGATCGGCCACGCACCAGCCGGTTTGGTCGCGTATGGGTGGCGGGCGGCATGGACAATATTTTGACCGCGCTGATGCAGGGAGATCGCGTGAATGCGCAGCCTGTGTTGGAACCCTGGATGATGCGAGACGAAAGTGCGCATGGCATGGGTTTTACCTTGCCTGCGGAACAAACCCTGCCCCACGGCCAACTCATTGCGGTGAGCTGGGATCCTACGGAATCGGTATGGCAGGTGCTGGCGATACGCTGGAACCGGGATGAAGAAGGCCAATGCCATGTCGGTACCGAGCGATTGACGCGCCATCCAAAACTGGTGCATCTGTCTGACGACAACGACGACACGCAAGTTAACGGTAACGAAATAAAAGTGCTGTTTCTGCCCATGTCGGATAGCACGCAGGGCGTGAGCAATCTGTTAATACCGGCGGCGATGTACCGCGAAGGCAAACATGTGGTGTTGCGCGATGGTGAGGTGATGTATCGCTTGCGTCTGGGCGGCGCGCTCGAAACGCATGAGTCGTGGGTACGGATTGGAATGGACGTGCTTACCCGCGAATATATCGAGCAGGCAGCTTAAGGTTTAAGCACAAGTCCCAGTATCGTATTGCGCCCTTTGGGCCACTGCTAACGTGTGCGGATGTCTCCAAAGTGGAACTCAAAGCCGCCACTTTTGCGGTCCGCAAAATATAATTCCAGCGTGGCACGCACCGTGCGAAAAGCGATGTTATCCCACGGGATTTCAGCCTCGGTGAAGAGTTTGGTTTCCAACGATTCAATCCCGGATTGATAGTCCAGATCAAGCAAACGCGCGCGAAACATCAAATACACCTGATTGATATGCGGCAGATTAAAAAGGGTATACAGGCTGCCTATTTCGATGTGCGCGCCGGCCTCTTCCCACGTTTCGCGGGCCGCGCCTTCCAGCGTTGTTTCGCCATTTTCCATGAAGCCCGCTGGCAGCGTCCACAAGCCGTATTTGGGCTCGATGGCCCGGCGGCATAACAGGATTTTGTCTTCCCATTCCGGAATACAGCCCACCACCATTTTGGGATTCTGGTAATGAATCACACCACACGACGTGCAGATATGGCGGGGTAGATGGTCGCCATCGGGGGTGCGAATAACGATGGCGTTACCGCAATGACTACAAAAATTCATATTTTTCCTAGACTCAGCGCCCACACAAAATAACAAATTCCTTGCCCTGGGGCTAGCTCGCAGATCGTGTCGACACCGGTGACATAACGTATAGGGATAGCCGTTTTAAGGCTAAAATGTCGCAAAATTTGAGTGGCAGACCGCATACCCTCACCCATGCGGCCCTCCTCAAAACATGGACGACAACACAAGACCTGATTTTATTGATCCGAGTCATCTCAAATGGTTGCGGTATTACATAAGTAATTCAAAAAGGAACACACGTGAATATTTCCAAGGATACAGTCGCCACTATTACTTATATCGTGAATGATTTAGACGGCAACCAGCTTGAGCAAAGTGACGAGCCGGTAAGCTACTTGCACGGCGGTTACGACAGCATTTTCCCACTCGTCGAGCAAGCGCTCGAGGGCAAAACCGTCGGCGATAAAGTCGACCTCAAATTGCAGCCTACAGATGCGTTTGGGGAGTTTGATGAATCTCTGCTGAGAATGGAGCCACGCGAAGTTTTCCCTTCCGACATCGAAATCGGCATGCAGTTTGTGGGCTCTCCGGTCGAAGGCGAGGGCGAAATGCTGTATCGCGTGACCGACATCGCCGAAGATAAGGTAGTAGTGGATGGCAATCATCCGTATGCCGGACAGGCAGTCCATTTCCAGTGTGAAGTGATGGAAGTACGCGCCGCCAGCGCAGACGAAGTCGCGCACGGCCACGCTCACGGTGCGCATGGCCACCACCATTGATCCGTTGAATCTGCAACGCGACTAAGCATTTAGAAGTTCACCATGAAAACCACCTTCCTTGATTTTGAGCAGCCGATTGCGGAGCTCGAATCCAAGATTGAAGAACTGCGCTTCGTGCAGGACGATTCCGCGCTGGATATTTCAGAAGAGATTCGCCGCCTGCAAAAAAAGAATCAAACCTTAACCCGTGATATTTACGCCAAGCTCAATGCCTGGCAGGTTTCGCAGGTGGCGCGGCATCCGCAGCGACCGTATACGCTGGATTATTTGCAAGGAATATTTACCGATTTTTCGGAGTTGCATGGCGACCGCAGCTACGCGGACGACGCCGCCATTGTGGGCGGCATCGCGCGTTTCAACGGCGAGCCGGTGATGGTGATTGGCCATCAAAAAGGCCGCGACACCAAGGACAAAATTTATCGCAACTTTGGCATGCCGCGCCCCGAGGGGTATCGCAAGGCCTTGCGATTAATGCGCTTGGCCGAAAAATTCCGTCTGCCGATTTTTACCTTCATCGATACGCCTGGTGCCTACCCCGGCATTGGCGCCGAAGAGCGCGGCCAGTCCGAGGCGATCGCGCGCAATCTGTATGTAATGGCCGAGCTGCAAACGCCGATCATCTGCACGATCGTCGGCGAGGGCGGTTCGGGCGGCGCGTTGGCGATAGGCGTCGGCGACCGTATGTTGATTCTGCAGTACTCCACTTATTCGGTGATTTCGCCGGAAGGTTGCGCGTCGATTTTGTGGAAGAGCGCAGATAAAGCTTCTGTGGCCGCCGAAACGCTGGGCATTACCGCTGTGCGGCTGAAATCACACGGACTCGTCGATCAAGTCATCGAAGAGCCACTGGGCGGCGCACATCGCGACTGGGACAGCATGTTCATCGGAATGCGTCGCGCATTGACCGACAACCTCGCCGAGTTACGCAAGCTATCCACCGAAGCTTTGCTCGACGCGCGCTATCAGCGTCTGCGGCGCTATGGCGACTACAAGGAAATTGCCGTCAAATAAGCGTCTCGACGAGGCGCTAGCGGCAGTACTAGAGCGTCACGTCGCACCCAACGATCGACTGGTGCTAGCCTTATCCGGCGGCATGGATTCAGTCGTGTTGCTTCATCTTCTGCACGCTTGCCAAGCCCAATACGCGTTTCAACTCGCTTGCGTACATGTACACCACGGGCTATCGCCGCATGCCGATAAATGGGTTAGCTTTTGCGAGCAGCGGTGTCGCGTAGCAGGCGTCCCCCTCAGTATTCACCGCGTCACGATCAATCGCAATGATCCCGCCGGACTTGAGGCCGCCGCGCGCGCACAACGTCATCTGGTGTTTGCATCGATAGAAGCGGATTTTGTGCTTACCGCGCACCATCAAAACGACCAGGCGGAGACTTTTTTGCTGCAATTATTGCGGGGTTCAGGGCCAAAAGGCTTGGCTGCAATGGCCGAACTGCGGCAACACACTGGCTGGTCAGCTAAGCAATTGCGCCCCTTGTTGAATATCCCCCGCACGGAAATCGAGCAATACGCGCAAGCAAGCGCGCTCGACTGGGTCGAAGACGAGAGCAACATTGACACGGCTTACACGCGCAATTATCTACGCCACACAATGCTGCCGCTGCTCGCTGGCCGCTTTCCTGCCGCAGTGTCTATCCTTGCGCGGAGCGCGGCGTTGCAAGCTGATGCCGCTGAGCTATTGGAAGACCTGGCACGGATAGATGCGAAGCTATGCGTGGCGGGGGATCGTCTCGATTGCGCGAGTCTGGCAAAACTGCCGCTTGCGCGTGCAACCAACTTATTGCGCTGGTTTATCGACCGGCATGGTCTACGCATGATTAGCCAACGGCGGCTGGATGAAAGCCTACGGCAGTTATTACACGCGGCCACCGACGCCCATCCCAGTATCACGATTAATCCCGGCACCGAGTTACGACGTTACCGCGGCGGCGCGTATCTGGTGACCACGCGGTCGTGCGTAAGCCAGACAGCCGTACAGTGGCAGGGTGAACCTCAGCTCCAGCTGCAACAGGCAGGATGGGACGTGACGTTCCAATCCACGAATGGCGCAGGGCTGAGTCTGGCCCGACTCAATGCAGCCCCCGTTCGACTTGGCGTGCGTCAAGGGGGAGAGCGGCTACAGCTGGTAAAAAATGGCGCACACCGCAGCCTCAAAAATCTGCTGCAAGAGTCCGCGCTGCCGCCGTGGCAACGCGCTTGTCTCCCACTGTTATGGTGCGGCAGCGAGTTGGTATGGGCGAATCAAATCGGGTTTGCTGCAGACTATCTGGCGTCAGCCGATGAGCCCGGCATTGCTCTAGTGGCGAGTGCTACAGAAGTATCCTTCCCCTCGCCAGGTTAGAGGTACTCGATAGTTCGCCGAGTTCGCCCTACTTTACCCCGTCCCGCGCTAGCGTTTGTGTGAGGCATAATCTGCGGCTTAAAACATTGGAAAGAAACTGGGTATGGCTATCCCGAACACCCCGCCCCGCGCGCGTGCACTTAAGTGGATTGTGCTGGCCGCGTTATTGCCCGTGCTGCTCTTTGCGGCTTACTTTGGCTTCGTGCTGAGCTGGGCCTACTCGGACGGTGATCGGGCAGGCTATCTGCAAAAGTTCTCCCGCAAAGGCTGGATCTGCAAAACCTACGAAGGCGAACTCGCGATGACTACCGTGCCCGGCGTAGCACCTGTGCTATGGAGTTTCACCGTGCGTGATCCCGCCGTCGCCGCGCAAATCAATGCCGTGCTGGGCAAACGCATGGCGCTGCATTACGAAGAGCATCGCGGTATTCCGACGAGTTGCTATGGCGAGACTAATTATTTTGTGAGTAAGGTTCAGGTTCTAGAAAAATAATGGAAGCTTTTTAAAACCATCCTTATGTCCAGCGTGCGATGCATGCACAGCCTGTAACTTAACTGGTGCATGATTCAGTGAAGCATGGAGAGGGGCATGAAGATTCATAATATTTGTACTGAAAAACTCATTCTTCAGGCCACTGATCGTGTCTGGAAAACACCCCTACTGATGGGGACCGCACTATTAGTCCTAGCCTTGCCCGCTGGGGCACAACTGATGGACCGCCTGCCTGGTTCTGACGCAGTCAACGAAAACGTACTTAGTGCGCCTACCCCATCCGGAGATATTGATGTGTGGCAAAAACGTGCTTCTGCGGGTGATGCATTTGCTCAATGGGTGGTGGCGTCGCGGCTCTTAAATTCCAAATCCACTCACAGAGAAGCGGGGCTGGCGGCGCTCAAACAATCGGCCGAAAACGGTTATGCCCAGGCTGCGCTGGATTGGGGGCAGGCATTGTTAAGCGAGGATGGGTTGAAAGCCAATGCGTCGCAGGGACTACGCTGGATCGAGCGTGCCGAACACAGCGGCAATGCACAGGCAGCCTATGTGCTGGCTGAGGCTTCTTGGATAGGTCGAGGAGGCGCTCCCGACCGAACCAAAAGTGTGTTCTGGCTGCGACGTGCAGCAGACAAGGGCTGGGCACGAGCGCGTGAAACGTTAGGGCTGATGTTGCGTGATGGTATTGAAATACCACCGGATGCAAGCGAAGCTGCACGGTGGTTGGAGCTCGCCGCTACCCAAGGTCGGCCGGATGCAAAATTCGCCTTGGCCGAGATGCTCGCCACCGGCCAAGGGGTTCCACATGATGATCTCCGGGCGCTTCAGTTGTACCGAGAATTAGCAAAAGCTGGTTATTTGCCTGCTGAGCAAAAAGCGGCTGCCTTGGTGTCAGAGGGACGTGGCGAAGCCACCGATAAAGCCCCTCTTAAAGCGTTTCTCGAAAAAGCTGCTCAAGCGGGCAACGTTAGCGCAGCCTATGAATTGGGTAACGGCCTGATTGACGGTCGCTTTGGTCAAATTGAACGTATAGCTGGAGTACGTTGGCTAGAGCGTGCCGCCGCCGCTGACCATCCTCTTGCGCAATATCAATTGGCCTGGCAAGGGCTTGCAGCCGAGCGCCGGGTGCAGTGGCTGGAGCGCGCGGCGAACTTGGGCTACACCCCAGCAGAATTCTATTTGGGTATGGCGTATGCCTATGGTGACGGTGTCATAGCGAACGATCAGGTAGCAGTTGGTTGGTATCAACGTGCAGCGGATAAAGGCTATGCCGAAGCCCAGTCCAGCCTGGCCTGGCGATATTTCGAAGGCATCACGTTGCCGCATGACGAAATGCTAGGAATTTTCTGGTCGCGTAAGGGGGCAGAACAGGGTAACGACCTGTCGATGCGAAATTTGAGTGCTCATTTATTAGCTAGCGATTCATCTGCCAGTCGAGACGAAGGCCTGGCTTGGACCAAGCGGCAGGCCGAGGCAGGTCACGCGCAGTATCAAAATACTTTGGGCTATCTATACAGTGGCCAACTTCCCGGATTTGGCGAACGTTATTTGAATTATGCAGAAGCGCTACGTTGGTGGAGAAAGGCAGCAGCACAGGGTAATGGCGCTGCCGAGATTAGTTTGGGTAACGCCTATGTCAACGGCTGGGGAGTGCCCGTGGATGCTTGGCAGGCAATCCCTTGGTATGAGCGCGCGGCTGCGCGCGGTGATACTGCTGCTGATCTGAATCTCGCCAGTATTTACCAAAAAGGGCGCGGCATGTTGGACCGCCCCGATAAAGCCCGACTCCATCAGGAGCGGGTTGAGCGAGGCGACAACGCGCTAAACAAACAGCTTGCAAAACTGCAGAGCAATCCCGGTTATCGTTGGACGTCGACGCAAGGCGAATACGAGTGGTCTCGAGTGCAAGGGGAAGCCAGGGACGGCAGTCTAAAAGCCCAAAAATTTCTTGGGTTGGCATATTTGCATGGCAATCTGGGTTTACCTCAAAGTTTCGCCAACGCGCAACAATGGTTTCTGCTAGCTGCTGAACAAGGAGATGCCGATGCAATGAATAATATCGGCTACACACTTTATCGCGGGTTTTTGGGTAAAACTGATTTGGCAGGCGCAAAAATATGGCTGGAGAAGGCGGCAAGCGGCGGTAATACCAATGCTATGGTGACACTGGCACTTATGCACGAATTAGGCGAGGCCGGTCCGCGTGATACCAAAAAAACCTTGGGCTGGTTGGTAAAAGCGGCCGGAGCAAATAATCTTCAGGCGATCCAGCGCCTAGTGGGAGTGTAT
Source organism: Nitrosomonadales bacterium (assembly GCA_043779595.1). Lineage (GTDB taxonomy): Bacteria > Pseudomonadota > Gammaproteobacteria > Burkholderiales > Thiobacillaceae > Thiobacillus. The sequence continues at coordinate 9,017 of JAYWDZ010000144.1, read as the reverse complement.
CGCAACGGGGAGCTAGAGCAGAAGCCCGATCTTAAACGTGCCGCTTATTGGCAGGCGCGCAGTGTGTTGTTAGTTAATTCCTCGGACAAGCCATGAGACGCGCATTTTTCACAGTGGCGGTGGTGGTAGTTCTCCTGATACCGGAGAGGGCAGGTGCTGACACGACGCCGGTACACGCAGTCGCGCAAAAAGAAATGTTGGAACTCCACCAGGGGGCCGAGCAAGGCGCGAGCTTTGTGTTTTATGACATTGGCTTTAATTACGAGCTGGGGAGGGGTGTCAAGACTGATCAGCAGGAGGCTTTGCGTTGGTATCAGCGCGGTGCCAAAGAGGGCGAGTCACGGGCCCAATATCGGCTGGGGCGGTATTACCAAAGTGGCGTCGATGGTTTGCTGCGTGACCCTAAACAAGCCTATGTCTGGTATCTGCGCGCAGCGGAACAGGGTCATCCTGAGGCCCAGTACGCGTTGTCCGTGATGCTGGCAGACGGTCAAGGAGTGCCTCAAGACGACACAGCAGCTTATCGTTGGATTGAGCGCGCGGCAGCTAGAGGTAATCCCGAAATGCTATATCGGCAAGGCTTTCACTTACTCACCGGGCGCGGGGTAGCTCGGGACGCTGAGCGTGCGCGGCAAGTGTGCGAGCAGGCTGCAGAAAAAGGTCTGGACGTTGCACAGTTTGACCTAGCGCAATTCTATTTGCGTGGGGATGGCGTGGTGCGAGACGTAAAAAAGGCGATGCCTTGGCTGGAACGTGCAGCCAATCAGGCGCACGTGGGAGCCGCGTTAGTGTTGGGAAAGATTTACCTAAATGGGCAGGATGTGGCGGTTGACTACAAGCAGGCTGCATTGTGGCTAGGCCGCGCTGCGCAACTCTCAGACGCGGAGGCGCAGTACTGGTTGGCGCGTTTGACTTATGCGGGCTTAGGCGTGGAAAAAGATGAAACCATGGGGGCGAAGTGGATGACGCTGGCGGCTGAACAAGGGCAGTTTGATGCCATGCTGGAATTGGCTAATCGCTATAACGTTGGGATGGGTATAACCAAAAATGTGGCGCGTTCGCTTGAACTGTACGAGCGGGTAGCCGAACGCGGACATCTTGATACACAGAATTGGCTGGCTTATCGTTATCAAACCGGGGAGGGTGTGCCCCAAGATCACATACGCGCAGCCTATTGGTATGAAAAATCTGCCCTCCAGGGCGATGCCTGGGCGCATTATCACCTTGGCAGCGCGTATCTTACGGGCGACGGCTTGCCCCATAGCACCTTACAGGCGATGCAACATCTGCACGCTGCAGCTGAACAAGGAGTAAGCCTCGCACAATGGTTGTATGGTAGTACGTTAGCCAGTAGCGCGGATAACCTGGAGGAGGCGCGTGACGCAGTCATTTGGTTGAAGCGTTCTCGTGCGCAAGGTTTAAATTATGCGCAAGAAACGATTGATGAGGTGTGCGCACGCATCCCGTTGGCGTGTGGTTCGCCCTAGCAGGCGCACGCGCAATTTGTGCCGAATTGGTAAAGTCTCGACACTAAAAGATGCGACAGAGGCGGATATAAGTTAATCAATGGCGCTTAACTGCCACGTGACTTTGGTGCATTCGTCATTGAGCCGCACCTTGCGATAGAGTAAAATCCGCCATCACCCACCCCCGCTGCTCATATGACGAAGTTTGTGTTTGTCACTGGCGGAGTGGTTTCTTCCCTCGGGAAAGGGATCGCCTCCGCTTCTCTCGCTGCGTTGCTCGAATCGCGCGGCATCCGTGTCACTCTAATGAAGCTTGATCCCTACATCAACGTCGATCCCGGCACGATGAGTCCGTTTCAGCATGGCGAGGTGTTTGTCACCGAAGATGGCGCAGAAACCGATCTGGATCTGGGCCATTACGAGCGCTATTCGCACGCCAAAATGGGTCGGCGCAACAACTTTACTACCGGTCAGATTTACGAGTCGGTGATCAAGAAGGAAAGACGCGGCGATTATCTTGGCGGTACGGTGCAGGTGATTCCGCATATCACCGATGAGATCAAACTCCACATTAACAACGGCGCGGGCGATGCTGAGGTCGCGATTGTTGAGGTTGGCGGCACAGCAGGCGACATCGAGTCGCTGCCGTTTCTAGAGGCTATTCGCCAGATGGGCCTGCTGCAGGGGCGTGGCAACGCCTGCTATGTTCATCTGACGCTAGTGCCTTATCTTGGCAGCGCGGGCGAAATCAAAACCAAGCCCACGCAGCATAGTGTTAAGGAGTTGCGCGGCATCGGCATCCAGCCTGACGTGATTTTGTGCCGTGCAGAACGTCCCGTGCCGATTGAAGAGCGGCGCAAGATTGCGCTTTTCACCAATGTCGATGTCGATGCGGTGATCTCGGCGCACGATGCCGACTCCATCTACAAAATCCCTGCGATGCTGCACGAACAGGGGCTGGACGATATCGTGTGCAAGGTGCTGGGGATTGTGCCTAAGGCTGCCGACCTGTCGACCTGGAACTGGATTGTGGATCGGGTGATGAACCCGAAACTCGAGGTGGATATTGCGCTGGTGGGCAAATATGTTGATCTGACGGAGTCGTATAAATCGCTGTCAGAAGCCCTCACACACGCAGGCATCCATACCGAATCCAAAGTCAATCTGCATTACATCGATTCGGAAGCGATTGAACAAGAGGGCACCGCAGTACTGCGTGATATGGATGCGATTTTGGTGCCCGGCGGCTTTGGCAAGCGCGGCGTCGAAGGCAAGATTGCGGCGATTCAATACGCGCGTGAAAACAAGGTGCCCTATTTAGGCATTTGTCTGGGCATGCAATTGGCAGTGATCGAGTTTGCCCGTCATTGCGCGAACTTGGCTGCCGCCCATTCCACCGAGTTTGATGCCGACACGCCGCATCCGGTCGTTGCGCTAATCTCCGAATGGCGCGATGCCAGCGGACGCGTCGAAAAGCGCAACGAAGCCACCGATCTCGGTGGCACGATGCGCCTCGGCGGGCAGTTGTGCCATTTGAAGCCGGGCTCGCTGACGCGCCGTGTCTATGGCACCGACACCATAACCGAGCGCCATCGCCATCGCTACGAAGTCAACAACGCCTACCTGATGCGTCTGGAAGGTTCGGGTCTGACCATCGCCGGTCGCTCAGCTGACGGCGAGTTGTGCGAGATGATCGAGCTTGCAGATCATCCGTGGTTTCTCGCGTGCCAGTTCCATCCTGAATTTACGTCGACCCCGCGTGACGGCCACCCGTTGTTCAAAGGCTATATCGAAGCCGCACTGGCGCAGCGCCAGATCAGCAAGGAAGCGCAACATGAAACTGTGTGATTTTGAGGTAGGCCTCGAACATCCGCTGTTCGTGATCGCCGGGCCCTGCGTAATCGAGTCCGAGCAGATGGCGATGGATACGGCTGGTCAGCTGAGGGAAATATGCGCAGCGCTAAAGATTCCGTTTATCTACAAGTCGTCGTTCGACAAAGCCAACCGTTCCTCCACCCAATCGTTTCGCGGATTGGGGCTAGAAGAGGGCTTGCGCATTTTGTCCGAAGTGAAAAAGAAAATCGGCGTGCCGGTATTGACCGATGTGCACGAAGACACGCCGCTGAATGAAGTCGCAGCTGTCGTGGACGTGCTGCAGACGCCCGCGTTTTTATGTCGGCAGACCAATTTTATCCAGAATGTCGCGCGCACCGGCAAACCGGTAAACATCAAAAAGGGTCAGTTCCTCGCGCCTGGCGATATGCAGAACGTGGTGGACAAGGCGCGTGCCACCGGCAACGATCAGATCATGGTATGCGAGCGTGGCGTGAGTTTCGGCTACAACACTTTGATATCCGACATGCGTGGGCTGGCGATCATGCGCGATACCGGTTGCCCGGTGGTGTTCGACGCGACGCACTCGGTGCAGCAGCCTGGCGGGCAGGGCACGACCAGCGGCGGGCAGCGCGAGTTTGTGCCTGTGCTGGCGCGTGCCGCGGTCGCGGTGGGCGTCGCGGGCGTATTTGCCGAAACGCACCCGAATCCGGAATGCGCGCTGTCAGATGGCCCCAATGCCTGGCCCCTGGCGTTGATGCGCGAACTGCTGGAAACGCTGCAAGAAATTGATGCGCTGGTCAAACAGCGCGGCTTTATTGAAAATAAAATATTGAACAAGCTAAATTAAACAATGGGAAATAAACAGTGAGTGCAATTATTGATGTCATCGCCCGCGAGATTCTGGATTCCCGTGGCAACCCCACGGTCGAAGCCGATGTATTGCTGGAGTCGGGCGAACTAGGTCGTGCGGCAGTGCCTAGCGGCGCCTCCACGGGCAGTCGTGAGGCGATTGAGTTACGCGATGGCGACAAATCGCGCTATCGCGGCCTCGGCGTATTGAACGCGGTCGAGCACGTGAATACCGAAATCTGCGAAGCGATTATTGGGCTGGATGTCGAAGACCAGGCTTTCATCGACCGCACGCTGTGCGAGCTCGATGGCACCGAGAATAAATCCCGCCTCGGCGCCAATGCCATGCTGGCAGTCTCGATGGCCTGCGCGCGCGCGGCGGCCGAGCACGCCGGTCTGCCGCTGTATCGTTATCTGGGCGGGGCCGCGCCGATGCAATTGCCGGTGCCGATGATGAACATCATCAACGGCGGCGCGCACGCCAACAACAACATTGACATGCAGGAATTCATGATTATTCCGGTCGGCGCGCCGAGTTTTCGCGAGGCCGTGCGCTATGGCGCAGAAGTCTTTCACGCCTTGAAAAAATTGCTGGACGAGGCCGGTATGGCGACCACGGTGGGCGACGAAGGTGGCTTTGCGCCGAACCTGGAATCGCACGAAGCGGCCTTAAAATTGATTGTGCAGGCGATCGAAAAAGCCGGGTTCGTGCCGGGGGTCGATGTCGCGATTGGCGTCGATTGCGCCAGTTCCGAGTTTTATAAAGACGGCGTTTACCATCTCGAATCAGAAGGCTTAAAGCTGAGTGCGACGCAGCTCACCGAATATCTGGCAGCGTGGTGCGACAAATACCCGATCATCAGCATCGAAGACGGCATGGCCGAAAACGATTGGGAAGGGTGGAAAACTCTTACCGACAAGCTCGGCACCCGCGTGCAACTGGTCGGTGATGATCTCTTCGTGACCAACGCCAAAATACTCAACGAAGGCATCGCCAAAGGCATTGCGAATTCGATCCTGATCAAGGTCAACCAGATCGGCACCTTGTCAGAAACGTTTCAAGCTATCGAAGCCGCGAAGCGTGCAGGTTATACCGCAGTGATATCGCATCGTTCGGGCGAAACCGAAGACACGACGATTGCGGATTTAGCCGTCGCTACCAATGCCTTGCAAATTAAAACGGGTTCGTTGTCGCGCTCGGATCGCATGGCAAAATACAATCAGCTGCTGCGCATTGAAGAAGAGCTCGGCGAATTAGCACGCTACCCCGGACGTGATGCTTTCCGCCAACCCGGCTAAACTTAGCGCGTGGTTGAGGCGGCGAGGGTTCACTGCCATTCTGGTTGCGTTGCTCGCGCTAATGCAATATCCGCTCTGGTTGGGTGAGGGGGGTTGGCTGGCAGTGCGACAGGGTAGCCACAAATTGGACACACAGAAAACGCTCAACCAGCAGTTGCGTGAACGCAATGAAATTTTGCAGGCCGAGGTAAGCGATTTGAAGCAGGGACGCGAAGCCATTGAAGAGCGAGCCCGCAGTGAACTGGGCATGATCGCCCCTGATGAAACTTTTATTCGCATACTTGCGGGGCCGGTTACAGGAAATAATAGCCGTCCGTTGTATGAAAAAACTCCATGACCCAGATTACTGTAAAAACCAATGAGTGATTTGCAAATCGCGCTGCTGTTAATCGGTATTTTCATCGTAGCGGCGGTACTGATATTCAACTGGAATCAAGAGCGCCGGTTTAAAAAGCAGGCCGCCGCTGCATTCCAACCACCCGCGCGTGAACCATTGGCCGAACGGTCGGCTGTGCCACGTGCAACAACCGACAGAGTGGAGCCGGGTTTGCGTGAGCCGGTGATCGGTAACCTCAATGCTTCAGTACGGGATATACGCGAACCTCATTCAGAAGCTGAGTCCGCACCCGAACCTCTGACATCACCCGCACCTCTTTTGACTTCACGCAGTGAGGCACCCAGCCCATCGGTTTTGCGTCCGCAAGTTGCCACGCCCCGCGTCAGCAGCGGAGACGCTGCTGGCAGCCCCGCGTCCTCTGCGGTCCTACCGATCCCGGTAGCGAAGGTCGAGTCCACTCCCGTCGCGCCTGCTCCCCCGGCCCCGTACGATGAGTTGATGGAATATCGCATTCACATCGTAGGTGAAGGCATTCTGGCCGCTGTTTTTGCAGAAGATATTAATCGGGCTCGTAGTCTCGGTAAAACCACCCGATGGCTGGGTTTTCCGGTTAAGGGAATCGAGTGGGAAGAAATTCAGCCCTGGCGCGAAGTGTTTTACCGCGAAGTGCAGGTGACCTTGCAGCTCGCTGATCGTAATGGCGCCGTGCAACAAGATGAACTCATTGGTCTGTGCAGTTTGTTGCAAACCACAGCGCAAACACACGGCCTGAAAATTGTCTGTGACGATGCCGCAGAAGCGCTGCAACGCGCGCAATCGGTCGATGTATTTTGTGTCGATGTCGATGTGCTAATCGGCCTGAATGTTATCGCCCGCGGTGAAGGGGCAATGAAACTGACCAAGGTGTTAAAAGAGGTCGAGACGACCGGCATGGTACTCGGTATCGATGGCGCGTATCGCCTTCTCGATAGCCGCGGAGAAGCGCTGTACACCCTTTGCAATCACGACGCCGAGCCTTTTTCGCACAACGCGTTGCAACAGGATACCCAAGCCGTCACGTTGCAATTTGATGTGCCGCGCGTGCCGGATGGTTTGAAAGTATTTGACGGCATGGTGAGCTTCGGCCGCAAACTGGCAAATGAAGTAGGCGGCTTGCTGGTCGACGACAACATGCGCCCGTTGACCGAAGGCGGTATTGATAAAATCCGTCAGCAACTCGCCAGTATTTATCAGCGTATGGAAGCGCGCGGCGTGCCCTCGGGTTCCCGGCGGGCACTGCGTTTATTCTCCTGATGGGGAGCTCTCAATGGGGGAGTCCTTCCTGCTTGCGTTGGGGCGCACTCTAAAATTTAGAGGCATCCGCTATGGCCTTACTCGAAGTTCAGTCCCGTATTGATGCGCTGCGTCAAGAGATCGAGCACCACAACTATCAATACTATGCGCTCGATACCCCGTCGGTTCCCGATGCGGAATACGACCGCTTATGGCGCGAATTACTAGCGCTTGAAACTGCCTATCCTGAGTTGATTTCGGCTGATTCGCCCACCCAGCGAGTGGGGACGGCTCCCTTGGCTGCGTTTTCGCAAATTACCCACCGGCAGGCGATGTTGTCGCTCAGCAATGCGTTTGACGAGGCGGAAGTCGCCGCATTCGACAAGCGCGTGCGCGATGCATTAGGCTGCGCTGAAGGTGAAATCGAGTATGCCGTTGAGCCTAAATTCGATGGGCTGGCGATCAGTCTTACTTACGAAAAAGGCCGCTTTGTGAGCGCAGCGACGCGCGGCGATGGCAGCACCGGCGAAGATGTCAGCGCCAATTTGCGCACCATAAAATCCGTCCCGCTGATGATCGACACGAATGCGAGCCTGCTGGAAGTCCGCGGCGAAGTGCTGATGTTTCGCCGCGATTTTGAGCGGATGAACGACGCACAGCGCGCGCGAGGAGAGAAAGAGTATATGAACCCGCGCAATGCTGCGGCAGGCAGCTTGCGTCAACTGGATTCAAAAATAACGGCCAACCGCCGTCTGAGTTTTTTTGTGTATGGGATAGGAGCCAGCGAAGGCTGGCCGGTTGTTGATACCCATGCTGCGGTATTAAACCGCTTGTCGGCATTGCGTTTTCCGGTAAGTGAAGAGCGCGCCGTGGTGCAAGGCTTGAATGGCTTGCTCGGGTATTACCACCGCCTCGAAGAGCGTCGGCCTGCGTTGCCATTCGATATCGACGGGGTGGTTTACAAGGTCAATAGTTTGGTCGATCAGGCCCGGCTGGGGTTTGTGTCGCGCGCGCCGCGCTTTGCAATTGCGCACAAATTTGCGGCAGAAGAAGCGCTGACAACGGTGCAAGATATTCAGGTGCAAGTCGGCCGTACCGGGGCGCTCACGCCTGTTGCGCATCTTGCCCCCGTGTTTGTCGGAGGAGTGACGGTGGTGCATGCAACGTTGCACAATCAGGACGAAATCGACCGCAAGGATGTGCGCATCGGCGACACCGTCATTGTCCGTCGTGCGGGGGATGTGATCCCCGAAGTGGTGGCGGTCGTCGCCGCAAAACGTCCGGTACCAGCCCCGGCCCGCTTCAATATTCTGGCCCAGTATCCCTTATGTCCCGTGTGTGGTTCGCACGTCCAACGCCTGCCGGATGAGGCCGTCGCGCGTTGCACCGGCGGCCTCTTTTGTCCGGCCCAGCGCCGTGAAGCCGTGCTGCATTTTGCCGCACGGCGCGCGCTCGACATCGACGGCCTCGGTGACAAGCTGGTCGATCAGCTTGTAGAACGTGGCTTAGTGCGCACCCCTGCCGATTTATATGGTTTGAGCTTTTCTACTTTGGCTTCGCTGGAACGAATGGCAGAAAAATCAGGGAATAATTTGCTCTCTGCCATCGAAAAAAGCAAAACCACCACCTTGGCGCGTTTTATTTTCGGCTTGGGGATCCGCACGATAGGGGAGGCGACCGCAAAAGACTTGGCACGCCACTTCGGCTCACTCGATGCACTGATGCAGGCCGATGTGCAAAACTTGCTCCAAGTGCGCGATGTGGGTCCGATTGTCGCTCAAGGCATCACGCAGTTTTTTGCCGAGCCGCATAACCGCGAAGTGATCCAGGGTTTGCGTGCTGCAGGGGTGCACTGGCCAGAAGTCACACATTCGCTGCAGACTACAGGTATGCTGAGCGGCAAGTCCTTCGTGCTGACGGGAACATTGCCGACAATGACGCGGGATGAAGCCAAGGAG
>JAYWDZ010000143.1:0-1904 GCA_043779595.1 Nitrosomonadales bacterium | reverse complement strand
ATTGTCGGCTGTATGTCGGGGGCCGTAGGCGCGAGTGCGTCGGGGAGTAATACGAGTGCTGGCAGCGGTTGTGGTGCGGGGGCATTGGGGGCAGTGGTGGGCGAACTCTCTGCTCAGCTCTACGGCGCAGCGGACCCGGCCAAAACCGTGGCCTTCGCCAGCATGATGAGCGGTATCGCAGCAGCCGCCACCGGGCAAGGGGCGCAAGGGGTAGCGATTGCAGCGGGGACGGGGGCGAATGCGGCGGAGAATAATTTCCTGTCGCATCAGCTCCAGGCCAAGCGTGACCTACTCAGAAACAAGGTCGATAAAGGGACCGCAAGCAGCAATGAGCGCACTGAATTCTTCATGCTGGAAAACGCGGATCAGGTCAGCGATGAGTTGATCGCCAAGTGGCGAGCTAACCCCAACGCATTGAGCACGCGTGAGACGCAGGCGCTGGCAAGCTATGTGGGGGTATATGCCCAACAGGAAGGCGAGGCCAAAGCGCTGCAACTGCTCGGGTCGCAGGCGTTGTTTACCGGGGCTTTCTCAAATTACGGCTTCCCCTATGCGGGGACTAAAGCCGCACAGGACGCCTATCTGGCTGCGCACCCGCTGAGCTGGAAGGAACTGTGGCTGGGTGCAGGCAGCAATTACGACAATCTGAACCGCGACACTTACCAGAAGGCTATCAGTCAATCGATAGTCGCTAACCAGCAACAGGCGCAGGCCGACTTGGGCAATACGATTCTGCTCGGCTCGAGTAGAACTCTGATGCTGGCGGCAAGTGCCTTTGAACTTGGCAAAGGCGGTGCCGCACTCGTGGACGGGGAATACGTTACGGGGATTATGCACACTGGGCTCGGACTGCTGGGAATGTCGGGAGCTTATGCGGTGGGGCGGTCGGTGGGGGCGGTGGCGGGGGTGAGCGTTCCAGCCACGGGTGAAGTGGCCGGCTCGATTCGGTATACTAATCCAGGCTACCCGGCTCCTGGCAGAACACAAAACTGTGTTAACTGTGCAGTTGCTACCGACGCCACTCTATCTGGTAATCCTGCGGTTAGTTTGCCATCAAGTGGTCCGGTGAGTATTAGGGTCCTAGAGCAACAGTATGGGGGTCGGTTTGGCCCTGCTGCTACTAACAGCGTTATAGAACAGCAAATGCTAAATGCAGGGAATGGTGCGCGAGGTATTATTTTTGGGTCTCGCGGCACAGATCAGGCTGGTCATGTATTTAATGTGGTGAATCAAAATGGGGTAATTAGGTTTTTAGACGGACAGACAGGCAACCCGGCAACCTTAGATGGCTACAAAAACTTACATCTTTTAAAGACGAACTAAAACATGATTACCTTCAAAGAAGCTTTGATTATTGCTGACCAATATCTAGTGGATATGCAGGGAAAAATAGGTGAACCACTACAGCTAGCGAGAACTCAAGAAGAGTCATTTGGTTGGGTATTTTTTTATCAATCCAAAGATTATATGGAAACAGGGACTCTTAGTTCGATGCTTGCTGGCAATGCCCCATTTATTATTGACCATACAGGTGCATTACATATCTTAGGCACGGTCCACCCAGTTGATGTTTACATTAAAGAGTTCGAGAAACATCATAATTAGTATTATGCGTGAGGGCTTAGCGGGGAGAAGTGTCCTCAATTTTGTGGGTGGGCACAACTTGGTTTCGATGTTTATGTTATTACGCCAAACCCTAGCGACCTAGGCAATGCATTGCAATTTTTTGTTCGCCCTTAAAGACTGGCGGTTTGAGGATCGACTCGTCGAGCCACCTCGACGAACAAGCTGAGTAATTGATTTTTGCGGTCAGTCTGCAAAGCGGTTTTGATCGCAGCAACACCGACCTCAAAGAAACCTACAAAAAAACCGGGGTGGACTTCAAAGACCTGGCCGGCACCTTC
>JAYWDZ010000142.1:0-1912 GCA_043779595.1 Nitrosomonadales bacterium | reverse complement strand
AAAATGAAAATCAAAGTTCTGATTGTGGATGATTCGGCGCTGATTCGTGGCGTGATGAAAGAGATCATCAATAGCAAACCGGATATGGAGGTGGTCGGCGTGGCGCCTGATCCGCTGGTGGCGCGCGAACTCATCAAACAGACTGATCCCGACGTGCTGACGCTGGATGTGGAAATGCCCAAGATGGATGGGCTGGAGTTTCTCGAAAAGCTGATGCGCCTGCGCCCGATGCCGGTTGTGATGGTGTCGTCACTGACCGAACGGGGATCGGAAATTACGCTGCGCGCGCTGGAACTCGGGGCCATCGATTTCGTCACCAAACCCAAAATCTCGATCCAGAGCGGCATGCTGGAGTACACCGAGCTGATCGCGGAAAAAATCCGGATTGCTTCGCAGGCAAAAATCAGACTGCGTGCGCGGCCATACAGCGCGCCGGGACAAAATGCCGGGGGCACGCTGTCTCCCCTTCGCCATCCCTTAACCAGTAGCGAGAAACTGATCATCATCGGCGCTTCCACGGGCGGCACCGAGGCGATCAAGGAATTCCTGATTCAACTGCCCTCCGATAGCCCGGGGATACTCATCGCGCAACATATGCCGGAAGGCTTCACGCGTTCGTTCGCCAATCGCCTCGACAAGCTGTGCAGGATATCGGTGAAAGAGGCCGAAGGGGACGAGCGCGTGCTGCCCGGCCATGCTTATCTGGCGCCAGGACATTCTCATCTGATGCTGGTGCGCAGCGGAGCCAATTACATGACCCGGCTTGACCAGGGCCCACCGGTCAATCGTCATCGTCCTTCGGTGGATGTGCTGTTTCGCTCGGCCGCCCTCAATGCCGGCAAAAATGCAGTCGGCGTCATCCTGACCGGTATGGGCAAGGATGGCGCGGCCGGCATGCTGGAAATGAAAGATGCCGGCGCTTACAACCTCGCGCAGGATGAAGCGAGCTGCGTGGTATTTGGCATGCCCAGGGAGGCCATCGCCCTAGGCGCGACCCATGACGTGGGCCCGTTGCATGAATTGCCGGGACGGGTCATGGAATATTTCATGGCGCATGCCCATCGTGCGATGCGGGTTTAAAAAGGCGCCTTTTTTATCGACGTGCTGCTATTAAGTTCGGTATTGGGATGCCGATTGTTCCAGTAATTATCAACCGTATCACTGGAGTGCTGTATGGCCGATCCGAATACAAAATTCTTGGTTGTTGATGACTTTTCGACGATGCGTCGCATCGTGCGAAATCTGCTCAAGGAACTCGGGTATGCCAACGTCGAAGAGGCCGAGGACGGTGCCGATGGCCTGGCGAAACTCAGAGCAGGGCATTTCGATTTCGTCGTGTCCGACTGGAATATGCCGAATATGGATGGCTTGATCATGCTGCAAACTATCCGCGCCGATGCTTCACTGTCCAGACTGCCAGTGTTGATGGTCACTGCGGAAGCCAAGAAGGAAAATATCATTGCTGCGGCCCAGGCAGGAGCCAATGGTTATATCGTCAAGCCTTTTACCGCGGCTACGCTCGACGAAAAACTCAGCAAGATATTCGAAAAGCTTGAGAAAGCAGGGGCTTAACGTGGATGCACAACTCGTCCAGCCCACCGTCATGTCCGGTGCTCATCCTTCAATGGGAGTCGAGGATGGCGAACAGGAGCAGATGCTGGCACGCATCGGTCAGATCACCCGTACCCTGCACGACAGTTTGCGTGAACTTGGTTTCGACAAGGTTCTGGAAAAAGCAACCGTGGATATCCCGGATGTACGTGACCGTCTCAACTATGTGGCACGCATGACCGAACAGGCAGCACAACGCGTGCTGAACGCTACGGATGCCGCGATCCCATTGCAGGAGCGGATAGAATCGGGCGCGGGTGAAATGCTGGCAGGTTGGGAGGCCGCGTTAAAAGCGCCTTTC
>JAYWDZ010000141.1:0-12209 GCA_043779595.1 Nitrosomonadales bacterium | reverse complement strand
ACCACCCCTTCCCATCCCGAACAGGACGGTGAAACGCTCCCGCGCCAATGATAGTAGAGATTGCCTCTGCGAAAGTAGGTCATCGTCAGACTCCTTATTCAATAAACCCCCCTACAAGAAACTGTTGGGGGGTTTTGCCTTCGGGAGCGGCGTAAATATGCAATCGACTAGAACTCAAAATGATGCGGTCTGCTAGGTGACAATACCTCGTACTTAAGGGCTAAAAGCGTAAGCACAAAGCATTATTCTGCTGGGGATGAGACAGAATGTCTATGTCATCAAGCGCTTAATGGCTCACTTGCATATAAATTCAGCTAGCTCTACCGTCAATGCTAATGGGATGAACTTTGTGCTTACGTATATAAATCTTCCGCTCAGCTTCCAACTGTTTCAGCTGACGCGCGATTAGCATCACATCGGGGTGATGCTCGGTATATTTCAATAATAGCTCTGTCCTCTTTATTTCCAATTCAATTTTCTTCTTTTCTAGCCTTTGTAGATAAACGTCTGGAGGGGGGGTAGGGGTAGGATTTTCATAAGGGTTAATATTTGTAGATGTGAAACTCCTGGATGAAGTCTTTGGTTGTATAGGAAGCTTGATATTAGGGAGCGTGATCCCTGGATCGGATTGCGGTGCGTTAGCCCAATCCAAAATGGTGTTATTGGGAGAAGAAATAAGCGGAATGTCAGTCCGAACAACCGGAAGGGGCTTAACAGATAAAGTCAGGAAATAATTAATTACTATCATCCCAACCGCAGTCAGCATCAAAACTGCAAAAGGGGTAGAGAAAGCAATGATGGGATATAGCCGGGGGACTCGGTTAGTAAGCAGGTGTCTACTCAGAGGCGCACCGCTCTCTCTTATCTCATGTAGCTCGAGAATCAATGTATGAGCATCGAGGCGCAATGCAGCCTCTTTGTTGAGCATCTGCATAATAATTCTATCGAGTGACGATGTGATATCGGTCATCAGCGCGATAGATGACGCGGGCATTTCGTTGATAACTTGATAAAGAATGCTGGGTAGACTTTCCCCCGCAAATGCATATCTGCCCGTAATCATTTCATACAGTACGGCCCCCAGCGAAAAAATATCCGAGCGGCCATTAATGGTTTGTCCCATGGCTTGCTCTGGCGACATGTACCGCGGGGAACCGAGCATAAGCCCAGCATTTGTCTTTTCGCTATTAACCAGATGAGCTATGCCAAAGTCTGTAAGTTTGATTTGGCCACGTGGAAGTGTAATGACTATGTTGGAAGGTTTAATATCCCTGTGTACAACGCCATGTTCATGTGCGTAGGCCAAAGCTTCTGCAATTTGAAGCGCGGTGTCCATAACGAGATCAAGCGGCATTGGCCCCTTGTCCATAAGCTCGCGGAGTGTTGTGCCGCGAAGGTATTCCATTGCGATGTAAGCGACATCATCCGTCTCACCTACATCGTAAATTGTCACAATATTAGGGTGAGATAGTCGTCCCGCACTTTGAGCTTCACGTAGGAAGCGCTCCTCGAATTCCTTGCTCTCTTCCTTAAGGCGGGAAATAGGGATGGTTTTGATTGCAACGGTGCGCTCAATGAGCGGATCCAGGGCTTTGTACACTGTACCCATCGCGCCTTGGCCAATGAGCTCCAGAATTTCATAACGTCCAATTTTCATGACTAGCTAAACATCACGTTGGCATTCGATAATTTGACCCCGAATCGAAGTGCTATCCGGCCCCATCAAATACAGATAATGCGGGATAAGCGAACTAGCGTGGGGAAGCAAATCCGCCAATTGACCTGGATGTGTGCGGAACTGCAAGGTAGTGGCAACTACACCGGGTATCAACGTATTCATCCTGATGCCGATATTCTGTTCGAGTTCTTCAGACCATATTCGAGTCAACGCCTCAATGCCTGATTTTGCGATGGCATAACCTCCCCAAAATGCAGCTGGGTGATGGCCATGCGTATCGCCGGTGAAAATCACCGACGCATCGGGCGCTGCCTGCAAAAAAGGGAGGCATGCCCGAGTCAAGCCAAAAGGTGCGATCAGATTTACTTTAATAAGCATCTGCCACTGATCCATTGTTTGCAGAGGAAGCGGACTTAAGTTTGTAAATGCATACGCGCTGTGCAAAATGCCATCCAGCCGTTTAAGGTGATGTCCGATCACACCCGCTAAATTCTCCAATCCACGGTCATCTGCCACAGCCAGATCAAAGGGGAACATTGCAGGCTCCGGGCAGCCTGCTCCGACAATTTCGTCATACACGGCTTCAAGTTTGTTTTCATCGCGGCCAAGTAACGCAATGGTGGCGCCATGGCGAGCATACGCAAGACTAGCCAAACGCCCCAAACCAGAACCTGCACCGGTTATCAAAATCACGCGTCCTTTAAGCAAGTCTGGAGGGGGTGAATAATTTTTCATAAGCTATTAATTAATGTTTGTGCCGATTTTACTCCGCTGCCTGTAGCGCTTTCGAGCGTGGCGGGATACGCACCGGCGGTGTAATCACCTGCCAGAAAAATAAAGGGATGAGGGGTGCGGTTCTCAGGTCGCGGCAGGTTGGGAACACACGAATAAGTAGCTTGTTTCTCTACAATAACTTTTCGCCACAACGGTGTCGGCAACGTATAAACACGCTTGAGTTGCAACTCAAGCTGAGCAGGCCATTCGGACTGTGGGCGCCCCAATAAATTCGATGCGGCGCTCACTACAAAGGCTAATAGTCCAGCCTGACCGTGCGTGTGTCCTCGGTCAAAAACAAACTGTGCCGGACCCTCGCTGAGGGCCAGCATCGGTCGAGGTAAGCGCAACATGTTCGAATATTGTATGTATATGGTGGCAATAGCTTCGTAACGATAAGTGCCAATCGTTCGAATTATCTCGTCCAACTGAGCTATCCCACTGCAAATTTTGGCCAGATGTTGAGGGGCAACGGCGATAATGACGCGATCATAACTTGAACAACCCTGAAGGGTCTCCAGTTCAATTTTACCCGCCGCAATTTGCATTTTTTTGACGCGCGTCCTTAAGCAAATTTGTCCATTCAGTTTAAGAATGCGTTGAGCTGCGGGCTGGGGGAACAAGTGCGTTAAGTCCGTGCGAGGGAATAGCAAATCACTAAAATCTCGTGATTTCCCAAAGGCCGTAGCGAGCACTTGTTTGAATACCTTTGCACTTGCATATTCCGGCGAAGTATTGAGCGCTGCAAGACACAACGGCTGCCATAAATTTGTGCGAAGCTTTTGAGGCTGATTCGCGATCAGTTTGGCCACACTGAAATCGATGCCCTCGTCTTGACGCTTAAGGACATCATTCACCCATCGCGCAGCAGCAAATTTCTCAAAAATATTAAGCCCCCGCGCGGTTATTAATCCCACCAGCAAATGCAGCGGCGCAGGCAATTTTGGACAGGCCAGTCTAAAATCTGGAGGTTGATCTAATACTAGGGGTAAACGTAGCAACCCTGCATCGGCAGGGGGATTTAGCTTGGCCCTGACCGCAGCGATCAGGGCCAAGGTTTGCGTGTAAGCGCCCAGCAAAATATGCTGCCCATTATCCAAAGTATGCCCATTTATTTCGATGCTCCGCGCCCGCCCCCCCAGCGTGTTTCCAGCTTCAAATAGGGTTACATCGACCCCTGCCTCGGCCAGGGTTAAGCCGGCCGCGCAGCCGGCCCATCCGCCGCCGATCACCGCTAAGCGCGGGTTCATGCTGTAAGCCAGGTCTTGCTGGCAAGCCAGAGTTTGCGCACAGGGGTCAGGGATATGCGGGCCTGCAACACGGGGAATTCAGCACGCTGGATTTCCATCAGCAAAGCGCGATAAATCGCAGCCATGGCTAAACCGGGCCGCTGGGCTTTACGATCAATCGCGGGGAGTTCGCTTAAGGCTTTCGCATAAAAAGCATTCGCGCGTTGGTATTGGAAGTCCATCAGCCGCTGAAACGCCGGAGTAGATCGCGACGCTAAAATATCGGCTTCGCTCACTTCATATTGAGCCAGTTCATGTTGCGGCAAATATATTCGTCCGCGTCGTGCGTCTTCACCCACATCGCGGATGATATTAGTGAGTTGAAATGCCAACCCCAGATCGTGGGCATACTCGCGTGTTGCACTATTCTGATAACCAAAAATTTGCGCCGCCAATTCTCCTACTACCCCAGCCACGCGATGACAATAGAGTCGCAGGGTTTTAAAATCGGGATAGCGCTGGAAAACCAAATCCATAGCCATGCCATCAATGATTTCCAGCAGTAATGTCTGGGGGAGGGCGCGGCCTTTCGCAGTATCCATCAACGCTCGAGTAACCGGGTGTTGACTAGTGCCTTCGCTCATACGGACCACTTCTTGGCGCCACCAGTCGAGTTTGGCGGCGGCTACACTGGTGTCTTGGCACTCATCCACTACGTCGTCCAGCTCGCGGCATAACGAATAAAACGCAATGATGGTGCGCCGGGTTTCCGTCGGCAGGAACATGAAGCTGTAATAGAAACTGGACCCGCTCTGCGCAGCGCGTGCCTGGCAATATTGGTGGGGATCCACGAGCTGAATCAAACGCGACCGAAGAGGGCGCGGCCAAGCATGACGATCCAGTCACGCTGGGTGAGCACGGGGCGATGATGAAAAACGCAACTGGGATCGGCGTGCAGTTTACGCAAAATGGTTTCGCCTCCCAGGATCGTCATGCGTAATTCCAGTCCTATGCGCCCTTTGAGATGTCGCCCTAACGGAGCACCCGACTGCAGTAAGCGACGTGCACGTTCGATCTGTTTTAGCATAAATGTTCGCCATAAGCCGCTACTGTCGCCCCGCGCAATCTGCGCTTCCGAAATTTGATATGCGGCCAATTCGTCCTGAGGTAGATAAATGCGATTTTTGCCGTAATCAATCGCAATGTCCTGCAAGAAATTGGTGAGTTGTAAACCCGTACAAATCGCATCGGAATAGACCCTATATTGGGGATCGGGCTCGCCGTAAAGATGCAGCATTAATCGGCCGACTGGATTCGCCGAGCGTCGGCAATAATCGATGACTTCAGGTAAGTTTGCATAGCGTTTTTTATTTACATCCTGTGAGAACGCAGAGAGTAAATCGCGGAAGGGCTGTAGTGGGATGCCGTGATTATTTATTTCCAGCGCCAGTGACTCAAAAATGGGCTCGGAGAGTTTGATTCCGCTTTCAATCGCGTCTAGCAAATCATAGTAACGCGCTAGCGCGCTGAGACGTGTCGCTGCAGTTACGTCCCCTTCATCGGCAATATCATCGGCTGAACGGGCAAACGCGTAAATGGCTTTGACCGCGCGCCGTAGCCGTTTAGGCAACAAGAGGGATGCAACCGGGAAATTTTCGTAATGATTAACTGACACTCACAATTAAAAACAGAATGGGAATAAAGACTTAGCCCGCAACAGCCGGACTCCCTAGTGACAGCATCATATTGATTATATTACACTTCTTGTCTAGGTTTACAGCGGTATACCCGCGAAAGTGGCGGAATTGGTAGACGCACTGGATTTAGGTTCCAGCGCCGTAAGGTGTGGGGGTTCGAGTCCCCCCTTTCGCACCATATATTATTATCAGCTAACTCTGATAGATCAAGGATACGTTCATGCAAGCACATCTTGAAGTTCTCGACGGTTTAGGTCGCCGTTTAGATATTAGAGTTGCTAAAACTCAAGTAGAAGCCGAAGTACAAAGCCGTCTGAAAAGATTATCCAAGACAGTCAAAATGGACGGTTTTCGCCCGGGCAAAGCCCCCTTGGCTACGATCGCACGTCAATATGCGCCTAGTGTCCAGCAGGATGTGCTAGGAGAGGCGTTGCAAAGCCAATTCGGACAAGCTGTTCAATCTCAACAACTCAAGATTGCAGGCTATCCAAAATTTGAGCCCAAAACCACAGAAACCAACGACGGGGAGTTGGTATTCAGCGCGCTATTTGAAGTTTATCCCGAAGTAGTGATCGAACCCTTAACTCAAGAGAAAATCCAACGTCCGGTAGTCACTTTGGGCGATGTCGACATCAATAAAACACTAGAGGTATTGCAGAAACAACGCCGTAGCTTTCTATCGGTAGAGCGTGTTGCGGCCGAAGGCGATCAAGTGAAGTTCGATTTTCACGGGACAGTAGAGGGCAATAAGTTTCCGGGCGGTGAAGGTCAGGATTTTAATGCGGTGATCGGTGAGGGTCGTTTGCTAAAAGAGTTCGATCAAAACTTGATCGGGCTCAAGGCAGGTGATAGCAAAAGCTTTAGGGTGTCTTTCCCCGACAACTATCCCGCAACCGAATTGGTAGGTAAAAGCGCACATTTTGAGGTGAGTCTTAAAGAAGTTCTAGCTCCCCAGCTCGCGCCCATCGATGCGGATTTTGCGCGAGCCTTGGGCATAGAGGATGGCGATGTCGCAAAACTGAAGTCCGAAGTGAGGGTTAATTTAGAGCGTGAAGTAAAACGCCGCACAAAGACCCGTTTGCGCGAACAAGCAATGGAAATGCTGTTACAAAAATCTGCTTTGCAACTGCCCCAAAGCCTGATAAACATGGAAACTGAGCGTTTGCAGAAACTAACAGAGGCAGACATGCTGTCGAAAGGGCTTCAGACCAACCATCTTAGTGCCGATATGTTTAAGGACCAGGCTGCTCGACGGGTGAGTCTGGGATTGGTACTTGCAGAGTTGGTTCAGAAGCACAAATTAGTTGCAACTCCTGACCAGATTCGAGGACTGATCGAGGAGCAGGCAGAAAGTTACGAAGCGCCTGACGAAGTGATGCAGTGGTACTACCAAAATCCCGAGCGCATGCAAGAAATCGAGTCATTTGCACTGGAAGAAAAGGTGGTAGCCTGGGTGATGACGCAGGCTCAAGTTGAAGATGTACAGACTTCATTTGAAGAATTAATGGGACGTGCCTGATGCATATTGAGATGATGAGACAAGATTACACCGAACCACAGGGTCTGGGTTTAGTGCCGATGGTAGTCGAGCAAAGTGGTCGCGGTGAGCGCGCTTACGACATCTATTCGCGGCTACTTAAAGAGCGCGTGATCTTTCTGGTGGGTGAGGTAAATGATTCCACTGCTAACTTGGTCGTAGCACAAATGCTTTTTCTGGAGTCTGAAAATCCAGATAAAGATATTTACTTCTATATTAATTCTCCTGGTGGTTCAGTTTCTGCCGGCATGGCCATTTACGACACTATGCAGTTTGTAAAGCCTGACGTCTCCACTCTATGCATTGGTCAAGCCGCCAGTATGGGCGCGTTTTTGCTGACTGCGGGTGCCACCGGTAAACGTTTCTGTCTTCCTAATTCACGCGTGATGATCCATCAGCCTTTAGGCGGATTTCGGGGCCAAGCATCCGATATTGAAATCCACGCCAAAGAAATCCTGTATTTGAAAGCGCGGCTGAATGAGATGCTAGCCAGGCATTCGGGTAAAACCCTCGAAGAAATTGAGCGGGATACCGATCGCGATAATTTTATGAGTGCAGACGAAGCAGTGAAGTACGGTCTAGTGGACAAGGTTCTTAGTAGTCGCAACGAAGCAGTCATTGGCTCGGTATAGCGTTAACCAGTGTAATTAGAAGGGAATAGGCATGGCTGAGAAAAGTTCGGGCGAAAAACTTTTATATTGCTCATTCTGCGGCAAAAGCCAGCACGAAGTGCGCAAGCTGATTGCCGGCCCGTCGGTATTCATTTGCGATGAATGTGTCGAGTTGTGCAATGACATTATTCGTGAAGAAATTCAGCAAGCGCAAGGCCAAAAAACCGCGGGCGATTCTGACCTGCCCACCCCACACGAAATCAGTGAAATATTAGATCAATACGTGATTGGTCAGCGTCAAGCCAAAAAATCATTGGCGGTTGCGGTGTACAACCACTACAAGCGCTTACGTAGCAATGATGCCAAGGCAGAAGTGGAACTCTCCAAGAGCAACATCCTTTTAATCGGGCCTACTGGCACGGGGAAAACGCTGTTGGCGCAAACCTTGGCACGCTTGTTAAATGTGCCCTTTGTGATGGCTGACGCAACCACACTAACCGAGGCTGGCTATGTGGGTGAGGATGTTGAAAATATCATCCAGAAGCTACTACAAAAATGCGATTACGATGTTGAAAAAGCGAAGCAAGGGATTGTTTATATCGACGAGATCGACAAGATTTCTCGTAAGTCAGACAACCCGTCGATCACTCGCGATGTGTCGGGTGAGGGCGTACAACAGGCCCTGCTAAAATTGATTGAAGGTACGACCGCCTCGATTCCGCCGCAGGGGGGACGTAAGCATCCCAATCAAGAGTTTGTTCAAGTGGATACCACCAATATCCTCTTTATTTGCGGAGGTGCATTTAGCGGGCTGGAAAAAGTGATCCGCCGTCGCACCGAAAAAGGGGGCATAGGGTTTGGCGCACAAGTCAAAAATGTGGACGATAGCAAACGGGATGTCGAGTTGTTGCATCAGGTGGAGCCAGAAGATTTGATTAAATATGGCTTGATTCCCGAATTCGTCGGCCGTGTACCTGTCGTCACCACACTCGATGAGCTGGATGAAACGGCGCTGATGCAAATCCTGACCGAGCCTAAGAACGCTTTAACCAAGCAATTTGCAAAGTTATTCAAAATGGAAGGTGTAGAGCTGGAGTTTCGCGAAGCGGCATTAAAAGCCATTGCGAAGCGCGCCTTGGATCGTCGTACCGGTGCACGGGGTTTGCGTTCCATTATTGAACACGCTTTACTCGACACCATGTACGATTTACCTTCACTCAAAGGTGTCAGTAAGGTAGTAATTGATGAAGGATTAATCAAAGGGGAGTCCAAACCGCTGTTGATCTATTCCGACCCTATTGATACCGCAAGGGCGGTCGGCGCTTAATTTTGGACAACGTAAATCCCTCGTCTTGAACTAATGTAAACAAGCCCCACCTAAGTATGGGGCTTGTTTACATTCAGCCACTTAACCACAACTCAAGAATAGGATAAGCCATGAGTGATCACGCCTCTCCCGAACAAGTCAGCTTACCTCTATTGCCATTGCGCGACGTTGTCGTCTTTCCGCATATGGTAATTCCCCTATTTGTGGGACGTCCTAAATCCATCAAAGCGCTGGAAACTTCGATGGAATCGGGAAAAAGTATTCTCCTGGTCGCACAAAAAACTGCTGCGCAAGACGATCCTACGCCGGAAGACTTATATAACACCGGCAGCGTGGCCACCGTACTTCAAATGCTGAAGCTTCCCGATGGCACAGTAAAAGTGTTGGTAGAAGGCAATGAACGTGCTCGCGTGCTGAAAGTCACCGATATGGGCACGCATCTAAGTGCTCAGGCAGAGATTGTTCCCGCCGAAGGTGAAGAGCGCGTGGATGTCGAAGCCATGCGCCGCGCGCTGCTGGCCCAATTTGACCAATACGTCAAACTCAATAAAAAGATCCCACCCGAAATACTGACTTCATTGTCAGGCATTGATGAGGGCGGGCGCCTGGCTGACACCATTGTTGCGCATCTGCCGTTGAAGCTTGAGCAAAAACAGGAAGTTCTTGAGATGATCGAGGTCAATAAACGTCTCGAACATTTATTGGGCTTGCTGGAAGGCGAACTCGACATTCTTCAGGTGGAAAAGCGTATCCGTGGCCGCGTTAAGCGGCAGATGGAAAAGAGCCAGCGCGAGTATTACCTGAACGAACAGGTCAAAGCCATCCAGAAAGAATTGGGTGACATTGAAGAAGGCGTTGAGCTGGAGGATATCGAGAAGCGTGTCAAAGACGCCAAAATGTCCAAAGAAGCCGAAACCAAAGCGATGGCCGAATTGAAGAAACTGCGGATGATGTCGCCAATGTCCGCAGAGGCTACGGTAGTGCGCAGCTACATCGAAGCGATGGTGGGGCTACCGTGGAAGAAGAAAACCAAAATCAGCAAGGATTTGGCTAAGGCTGAACGTGTGCTCGACGAAGACCATTATGGTCTGGATAAAGTCAAAGAGCGGATACTCGAATATCTTGCGGTTCAGCAGCGCGTTGAAAAGGTCAAGGCGCCGATTTTGTGCCTGGTGGGTCCTCCTGGCGTGGGTAAAACCTCGCTCGGCCAATCCATTGCTCGCGCAACCAATCGCAAATTTGTGCGGATGGCGTTGGGTGGCGTGCGCGACGAGGCCGAGATCCGGGGGCATCGTCGTACCTATATTGGCTCCATGCCAGGCAAAATCTTGCAAAGCCTCACCAAGGTGGGTGTGCGCAATCCGCTTTTTCTGCTGGATGAAGTGGACAAAATGGGGATGGATTCGCGCGGTGATCCTTCGTCCGCGCTACTTGAAGTACTTGATCCCGAGCAGAACCACACCTTCCAGGACCATTATGTAGAAGTCGAGTTCGACTTGTCCGACATCATGTTTGTCGCGACGGCCAATACGTTAAACCTGCCCGCGCCTTTACTGGATCGGATGGAAGTGATTCGGCTGTCAGGTTATACCGAAGACGAAAAAATTAATATTGCTGAACGCTATCTCGTTTCGAAACAGATGAAAGTCAACGGTATTCTGGATAGCGAACTGAATATTACCGAGTCGGCGTTGCGCGACATAGTCCGTTATTACACTCGTGAGGCTGGAGTGCGTAGCCTTGAGCGTGACATTTCGAAGTTATGCCGTAAGGCCGTCAAGCTGCTGCTGTTGAAAAAACAAAAAGGTAAGCTCACGATCACCGCACGTAATCTTGAAAAATTTCTGGGTGTACGTCGGTTTAATTTCGGCATCGCAGAAAAACATAACCAGGTCGGTCAGGTTACCGGCTTAGCCTGGACTGAAGTCGGCGGTGAGCTGCTGACGATAGAGGCGGTGTCCTTGCCAGGCAGAGGCAAAATGACTACTACCGGTAAGCTCGGCGAAGTGATGCAGGAATCAATTCAGGCAGCGTTATCAGTGGTGCGTTCGCGTGCGCGCAAGCTCGGTATAAAAGAAGATTTTTATCAAAAGCGCGACATCCATGTTCACTTGCCAGAAGGTGCCACGCCTAAGGACGGTCCCTCAGCGGGTATCGCGCTTAGTACTGCAATGGTGTCAATTTTGACGGGCATTCCCGTGCGCGCGGATGTCGCAATGACCGGAGAAATCACCTTGCGCGGTGAAGTTTTACCCATTGGTGGCCTCAAAGAAAAGTTATTGGCGGCGCATCGTGGAGGAATCAA
Source organism: Nitrosomonadales bacterium (assembly GCA_043779595.1). GTDB lineage: Bacteria > Pseudomonadota > Gammaproteobacteria > Burkholderiales > Thiobacillaceae > Thiobacillus. The sequence continues at coordinate 1,051 of JAYWDZ010000141.1, read as the reverse complement.
AACTGTATTGATCCCGGAAGAAAACGTCAAGGATTTAACCGAGATTCCGGACAACATTAAAAATAAACTGGATATTCACCCCGTCAAATGGATTGATCAAGTCCTTGAATTGGCTTTGGAACGTTTACCCGAACCGCTCCCTGACGAGCCAATAGTTGAAGCGGAAGCGATTGCAGTCCCTGATGAAAAAGTTGACGGTCTCACAACCCTCAAACATTAAGTCGTTTCGAAAGACATTTAAATCCCGCCGTTGATGCGGGATTTTTTTGTCCAAACGTTGAGCTACCGCTTGACACAAGGTTTTGCGGATTGCTATAAAAGCGTCCACAGGGTTTTTCCTGTACCACTTCATGAAGGGGATAACACGTGAACAAATCTGAATTGATTGATTCTATTGCCGTCGCGGCAGATGTTTCGAAAGCCTCCGCCGGGCGTGCATTGGATGCAACTATCGAAGCGATTAAAAAAGCCATGAAAAAAGGTGACATGGTGACCCTGGTCGGTTTTGGCACCTTCTACATCAGCAAACGCGCAGCCCGTACCGGACGTAACCCGCGTACGGGTGATGCGATTAAAATCAAAGCAGCTAAAGTCCCTAAATTCCGCGCTGGTAAAGGCTTGAAAGACGCTATTAACTAACGCATCGCGTCAGATTTGTTTGGCAAGGCGCTTCAAACATCGTACAATACCGCCCTTGCTGGGTGCTTAGCTCAGCTGGTAGAGCGTCGCCTTTACACGGCGAATGTCGGGGGTTCGAGCCCCTCAGCACCCACCATGTGACGAAGGATAATTAAGAAGTAGTAGGAGTGGTAGTTCAGTTGGTTAGAATACCGGCCTGTCACGCCGGGGGTCGCGGGTTCGAGTCCCGTCCACTCCGCCAGATCAGGGGCGAACTTTTGGGTTCGCCCCTTTTTTATGTGTACTGCATGATTTTTTCCATAAGCGCGCGTCGATATTTTTGAAACCGTGTTCCACACTTTAGAGACTGAAAAACAAGCATGCTTGAGACCATCCGAAATGCCACCAAAACGTGGATCGCCAAAGTCATTCT
>JAYWDZ010000140.1:0-1914 GCA_043779595.1 Nitrosomonadales bacterium | reverse complement strand
CGCGTTACTGGCGCTTCGCACAGCGGTGTATCAGGCGGCGCGCGAACGACACCCGCAGCGCTGGTCGACCGGCATCAGGAACTGGACCCCGGATAACTCGGTGTACCTGAATCCCGAGCGAGCCCGGGTGCAGGAGAAAGAAAAAAAGCAGGCTGTCTGACGATTGAGGCGACAACTACCTTGACACATACCGAAGCAAAAGAAAGTAACTTGCCGCCGGGCAACCCCCGGCCAGCCAAGTGCTGGATTGATCCGCAGCAAGCGGATCATTAGCTCAACGCCCCAGCAATCCGCGCCAGCGCTTTTTCCAGATTCGCATTGGAAGTTGCAAACGACAACCGAATATATCCCTCAGCCCCAAACGCCGACCCCGGTACAACCGCAACATCGGCTTTGTTCAGCAGATATTCACAGAAATCGATATCGGTCGCAGCCTTGATCGCGTCCTGCGCATGCAGTCGCGCGATGGCTCCGCGCACATTGGGAAACGCGTAAAACGCGCCGCCGCTATCGACACATTTAAATCCCGAAATTTTGTTCAAGCCATCCACCACAAAACGATGCCGCTCCTTGAACGCATCAAGCATCGGCGTGATGCAGCCTTGATCCCCGTTAAGCGCAGCTTCCGCAGCGACTTGCGAAATCGAGGTGGGGTTGGACGTGGACTGCGATTGCACGTTGGTCATCGCGCGCAGGATATTTTCGGGCCCGGCCGCGTAGCCGATGCGCCAACCGGTCATCGAGTAGGCTTTTGATACGCCGTTCAGCACCATCGTGCGGTCGTATAAATCCGGGCACGCATTCAGGATATTCACGAAGGGCGCATCGTCGAGCCGAATGTGCTCATACATGTCGTCGCTGGCGATCAGCACTTGCGGATGTTTGCGAAGTACTTCGCCGAGTGCCGCCAATTCGTCGCCGCTGTAGACCGCGCCGGTGGGGTTGGACGGGCTATTGATGACGACGAGTCGCGTCCGTGGCGTGATCGCGGCTTGCAATTGCGCGGCGGTGATTTTGAAACCCTGCTCGATTCCCGCTTCAATAATCGCCGGCTTGCCATCGGCCAGGATCACGATGTCTGGATACGACACCCAATAAGGCGCGGGGATGATGACTTCGTCGCCGGGGTTGATGTATGCCTGCACTAGGTTGAAAAAACTTTGCTTGCCCCCACATGACACGAGTATCTGCTTGGGCGTGTAATTCAGACCGTTGTCGCGCTTGAATTTGGCGATGATCGCGGCTTTCAGGCTGGGAGTGCCGTCGACTGCGGTGTACTTGGTGAATCCGCGATTAATCGCGTCGATCGCCGCGTCCTTGATATGCTGCGGCGTATCAAAGTCCGGTTCGCCGGCGCCGAGGCCTATGATGTCACGGCCCTCGGCCTTGAGCGCAGCGGCACGGGCGGTGACGGCAAGAGTAGGGGAAGGCTTGATGGCCTGAACGCGAGACGAGAGATCCACTGTTTTCCTTACATGCACCACGATATTGTGGATGCTAATATCAACAAATTTGCCGCGCGATTTTACCTGTGTTCCTGACCTTCCCCAATAGCCCGTATAAGCTCTTCCAGCCCTTTGAGCCCGCTGGCGACCAGCCGCAGGCGATCGCCAAGCTAATCGAGGGCATCGAAGACGGGTTGTCGTATCAAACGCTGCTGGGCGTAACCGGCTCGGGTAAGACGTACACGATGGCGCATGTGATCGCCCGTTTAGGCCGCCCTGCGCTGATCATGGCGCCGAACAAAACGCTCGCGGCGCAGCTGTATTCGGAAATGCGCGAGTTTTTTCCGGAAAACGCGGTCGAGTATTTCGTGTCGTATTACGACTACTACCAGCCCGAAGCCTACGTGCCCTCGCGCGACATGTTCATCGAAAAAGATTCGAGCATCAATGAACACATCGAGCAGATGCG
>JAYWDZ010000139.1:0-1921 GCA_043779595.1 Nitrosomonadales bacterium | reverse complement strand
GTGCGCTTTGCTTGGCGGCGTCAGTACTCAGCAAGCGTTGAATATCCAGTTCATCAATCTGGAGGCGGGCAAGGGCACTCGCCAGGGTGTCGCCAGACTGGACTTGTTCTTCACGTTGAAAATCATTGTTGTTAGTGGCTGCAATGATTTTGGGTATATCCACAGTGTCGATGACAGTCTGTGTGGAAATGCCGAGCGTGTCCGTGTCAGGTGCCAGGCCAAAGGCTGCAACCACACCAAATAACGGCAGGCTGGATAATGCAACAAGGGTGCGTAAGCTAAAGTGACGTTCCCGACCCATCAGGCGATCGGTTAAAATTCTCAGTTTGGTGAGCGGCATGTACCCGGGTCCCTTTCTGTAAGAGCCCGGAGTCTAACACATTTGCCGGGTCTAGTTTGCTATCGAAACAATGGTTTAAAACCAATGCACGGATATATTAGACACTAAATAACGGACGCGTCCAGATAAACTTGAATACGAACAGGGACCTTTGATGCAGCATAGTTTGCAGGAAATAAGACGTGGCAGTGAGGAGTTGCTACTTGAGGATGAATTAAAAACCCGGCTTGCGACCGGTCGTTCCTTGCGCATCAAAGCCGGGTTTGATCCTACCGCGCCGGATTTACATCTGGGGCACACTGTTTTACTGAATAAGCTTCGGCAATTCCAGGAATTAGGCCATACAGCATTATTTCTGATCGGTGATTTTACCGGCATGATCGGCGATCCTAGCGGTAAAAACACCACGCGGCCCCCCTTGATGCGGGAACAAGTCATCGAGAACGCCAAAAGCTATACCGAGCAGGTCTTCAAGATATTGAAGCCCGAGCAGACCGAGGTGGTGTTCAATTCGAGCTGGATGGACAAATTTAGCGCTGTGGACATGATTCGTCTGGCGGCGACCCACACCGTCGCGCGGATGCTGGAGCGGGATGATTTCCACAAACGCTATACCAGTCATCAGCCTATCGCCATCCATGAATTTCTTTACCCGCTGATACAGGGGTATGACTCGGTGGCTTTGAAAGCCGATGTCGAGCTGGGCGGCACAGACCAGAAATTCAATCTGCTGATGGGACGTGAATTGCAAAAACATTATGGACAAGCGCCCCAAGTGGTACTCACCATGCCACTGCTTATCGGTTTGGACGGGGTAAATAAAATGTCCAAGTCGCTCGGCAACTACATCGGCATCAACGAGCCACCCCAGGAAATTTTCGGCAAGCTGATGTCCGTGTCGGATGATTTGATGTGGCGCTACATCCATTTGCTGTCGTTCGAGTCTTTGCAAACCATTGAGAGCTGGAAGCAGCAGGTTGCAGCAGGCGCCAATCCGCGCGACATTAAGGTGCGCTTTGCCCAAGAGGTCGTGACGCGCTTTCATCATCAAACCGCGGCAAAACAGGCGCTGGAAGACTTTGAAGCACGGTTCCAGAAGGGCGCAATACCTGAAGAGATGCCGGAGTTTACCCTGCAGTCGGTGAATGGCGCATTGCCCGTGCCGCAACTTTTAAAGCTGGCGGGATTGGTGGCCAGTACCTCCGATGCCATTCGCCAGATTGCAGGCGGCGGCGTCAAACTGGATGGTGAGCGAGTGATGGATAAAAGCATTGCAGTCCCTGTAGGCGCAACAGTCATCGCGCAAGTGGGTAAACGTAAATTTGCACGCGTCACGATTATTTAAAAATAACGTCATCAAAGTGTTGACGTAATCTGATGGGTCTGTAGAATGCGCACCTTCTCGAAAGGCACTGTTTTTGATTTTGTAGTGTGAATCGAATGATCTTTAACAATTTAACAGCCGATAGGTGTGGGTGTTGGTGCGGTAGCTGGCTTGGTCTTTTTGATTGAGTTGGCACTAGCATAAATGCTCACACTTGAAGTAAGTCTACTTTGAGTTTGAGCGAGCAGTATTGAAGT
>JAYWDZ010000138.1:0-1923 GCA_043779595.1 Nitrosomonadales bacterium | reverse complement strand
AGCGGCTTATATGGGGCGATCCCTCACGGCGTGCTTGATGGCAATGCGTTTAAAGGCTTGAACTATCCCGCCAAAGCGCTGCTGTTCGACCTGATACGGCAGCACAGTGGAAAGAATAACGGACACTTGCATCTGTCTTTTGCATGGCTGGCAAGCCGTGGCTGGAAATCGCGCGACGTGATCCAGCGGGCAAGGACTGAACTCATCACGCGCGGTTTGTTGATCCAGACGCGTCAAGGTGGGCTGAATATCGGCGCCTCGCGTTATGCGGTGACGTGGCTGCACATCACGAACTTTGTCGGCTTGGATATTGACGGGAAGCACTATCACCCCGGCGCATGGGCGCTGATGGACCCGATGCCGATAGCCAATAAAAACGCAAACGCTGTCCCGCTTAACGGTAAAGGCACACCCGCCAGCCGGTACAGTCCAGTCCCGCCAGCCGGTACTGATACACGCCCAACAGTACCGGGAGCAGGTACGTAAACGGCGTTTTTTGGCGTGTGCACGGTACCGCCAGCCGGTAACAATGAATGTATTACCACTCACTAGTGGCGTTATTCAGTTTTGACTAACTGACGTGATGGCAGGAATGGTGGACGCAGGATGGATAAATTCAGACAAGGCTGCAATCCAGTGATAGTGCGGCTTGCAAGCCAGTTTGATGCTGATAAGCCGCATTTTCTGCTTGATGGTTTCGTATTCTGTGAGGGCTAAGAGATGGGCACAGGTGGGATGAGGTGGGGCGCTGGCCGTCCGGGATGGAAACGCAAAGCGGAACAATCGCTGGCCTTTGACTTGCGAAAGGTTGCCCGAAATGGGCTGCTAAAGCCGGGTGCGTTTGCATGGCAATGGACCAGTAACTACGGCGAAAAAATGGGCAGCATTGGCGTGCGTGTGTATGACGATGCCCAGCGCCTAACGCTCACTTACCAGTGGTCGCCCCATGGCAGCGAACCACGCAGCGTGGAATGTTCGTTATGGATAACGCATACGGCTTGCAATTATGGCGGCACCCGTCCATGGCTGCTGTGCCCTTCGTGCGGGCGACGATGCGCTGTCGTGTACTTCGGTGCACCGGGCGGGCGTTATGCTTGCCGTCGTTGCTCGCGTATTGCCTACCTTAGCCAATGCGAGGATGAAATGGGACGGCTATGGCGCAAACAGCGCAAGATTGAATGCAGGCTGGCCGGGAGCACGGGTGAGTGGAACGGCTGGCAAAAACCCAAAGGCATGCATCAACAGACGTTTGACAGGCTACGCCGTCGGATAACGGAAATGGAAGTGCGTAAGGATGATTTGCTTGGGATGTTTACCGCATCGCTGTTGCAACGCATAGGCGGGAAATTCTGATTAGGGCAGCAAATTTAATTGGCGGTATTTTTGACGGTATGTCGCAAGCCTAGAAAAATAAAACCCAATAACGGCGGGCCTTCTGGCGGTTTGTTCAAGGGAGTGCAGACCACCAAATAATAGCTTTATAATTTCTAAACCTCGGTAAGCCTAGCTTCCGAGGTTTTTTGTTGCATAAGCGCCGTCCTACGATTGCTACGGCGGCCTTCGCATCAGTGTTACATAGTGTGAGCAGGTAACGTCTTGTTAGTTTGGGTCCTCTCTACGTTGCCTTTCTCTGATCGCGCTTTATTCGCACGGTGACGGCCAACTGCACATCCCGCGGCAGCGCCAATTACGCCATGGTGCCCCGCGACATGACTCGCCACGCCACCTACAGCGGCACCCTTTAAGCACCCTTCAGCCCAGAGATACTGAGGTGCCAAGAGTGAAGCGCTGCAGACCAAAGCTACTAAACCACTATTTAATTTGTTATGGGCACTTCTATAAATCCCATTAAATTTCATCCCACCGTCATCGAATCATTTTTTGATGACATTCTTGCGAGACTCGTGATTTCTACAGTGGTTT
>JAYWDZ010000137.1:0-12366 GCA_043779595.1 Nitrosomonadales bacterium | reverse complement strand
GCAGGCAGACAAACAACGCGTTGATTCATCACGACGTTGAGGATGGACTATTGCGGTTCTGGATTCGCAAGGCATAGCCGCTACGGGTGCCTGCGATTGACCCGGGTACCCTGGTTAATCGCAGGTGCTTAGACAACACTGATACAATGCGCTTCCCTCCAATTAATCTATTGAAATCATGGCTGATCTCATCATTGAAGAACTCACCCCCGGCACCGGCGCCACCGCTGCCGCCGGGCAAACTGTATCGGTGCATTACACCGGCTGGCTCACCGACGGCACCAAGTTCGATTCCAGTGTGGATCGCAACGAGCCATTCGAGTTTCGCCTCGGCATGGGCCAGGTTATCGGCGGCTGGGATCAGGGCGTGGCCGGGATGCAGGTCGGTGGCAAGCGCAAGCTGACGATACCGCCCGAGCTGGGCTACGGCGCACGCGGTGCCGGCGGCGCGATTCCGCCGAATGCAACGCTGGTGTTTGATGTGGAGCTGCTCGGGGTTCGTTAAACCCAAAGCACCTGCAAAACTAAAATAAAAGCGGACAAGAGGGTAAGCATGGGTCATCGCCCGCGCTGCCCTCCTGTCTGCTTTGTTGCTTTTCATACAAGCGTAAAATCCCAACATGACTCAGCCTCTCTTTACCCACCGCAAGCACTGGGCAGCGCGCTTCGGCACTGCGCCCTTCTTGCCGATGTCGCGCGCCGAAATGACCGCGCTCGGGTGGGAGGAATGCGACATTATTCTGGTGACCGGCGACGCTTACATCGACCATCCCAGCTTTGGCATGGCGCTGGTCGGACGGCTGCTCGAAGCCCAAGGTTATCGCGTCGGCATCATCAGTCAGCCGGACTGGTTGTCGGCCGAGCCGTTCCGGGCACTGGGCAAGCCCGCGCTGTATTTCGGCGTGACCGCGGGCAATATGGACTCGATGGTCAACCGCTACACCTCGGATCGAAAATCGCGTTCCGACGACGCGTATACGCCCGACGCCGCGCCTAACAAGCGCCCCGACCGCGCGGTCACGGTGTACGCGCAGCGCTGCCGCGAGGCTTATCCCGGCACGCCGGTGATTATCGGTTCTATCGAAGCGTCCTTGCGCCGCATCGCGCATTACGATTACTGGTCAGACAATGTGCGTCGTTCGGTGCTGCCCGATTCCAAAGCCGACCTGCTGATTTTTGGCAACGCCGAACGCGCGCTGCTGGACGTCTCGCATCGCCTCGCGCAGGGCGAAAAAATCGGCGACATTCGCGACCTGCGCGGCACTGCATTCATGGTGAACAAGGACTGGTTACCCGAAACCAACTGGATGGAAGTGGCGTCGACCGAACTCGATATACCCGGCGCGATTGAGGCGCATATCGACCCATACGCGATGTCGGCAACGGCAACGCTCCCCTCCTCCGCAAGCGCAGAAGCCGCGGCCCCTGCCACGCTTGAGGATGAGGGCAATATCAAGCCCTTGCGCTTCGTTTCAAAAACTGCGCACCTAGCCGCACGACAAGACGCACGCGCCCGCACCGTGATCCGCCTGCCGGATTACGACCAGGTCAAAAACAATCCTTCGCTGTACGCGCACGCCTCACGCGTGTTCCATCTCGAATCCAACCCCGGCAACGCGCGCGCGATGCGGCAGGCGCACGGCGAGCGCGACGTGTGGCTGAACCCGCCGCCGATTCCGCTCGCAACGTCCGAGATGGACGCGGTCTACGACCTGCCCTACGCGCGCGCGCCGCACCCGAGTTACGGCGACGCCAAAATCCCGGCGTGGGAGATGATCCGCTTTTCGGTCAATATCATGCGTGGCTGCTTCGGCGGCTGCACCTTTTGCTCGATCACCGAGCATGAAGGCCGCATTATCCAGAGCCGCTCGGAAGACTCGGTCATCAAGGAAATCGAAGCGATCCGCGACAAGACGCCCGGCTTTACCGGTGTGATTTCCGACCTCGGCGGGCCGACCGCGAACATGTATCGCATGGCGTGCAAATCGGAAAAAATCGAGTCGGCGTGTCGTCGTCTCTCTTGCGTGTTTCCGGACATCTGCGACAACCTCAACGCCGATCACACGCCGCTGATCAAGATGTATCGCCGCGCCCGCGCCTTGCCCGGCGTGAAGAAAATTCTGATCAGTTCGGGCCTCCGATACGACCTTGCGGTGCGCTCGCCAGAATATGTAAAAGAACTGGTGACGCATCACGTCGGCGGTTATCTGAAAATTGCACCCGAACATACCGAGTCCGGTCCGCTGAATAAAATGATGAAGCCCGGCATGGGCGCGTACGACCGCTTCAAGCAGATGTTTGAACAGGCTTCGCGTGAGGCGGGCAAGAAGCAGTACCTGATCCCCTACTTCATCGCCGCGCACCCCGGCACCACAGATGAAGACATGCTCAATCTCGCGCTGTGGCTGAAGAAACACGAGTTCCGTCTGGACCAGGTGCAGACTTTTCTGCCGACACCGATGGCGCTCGCCACCACGATGTATCACACGCAGAAAAACCCGCTGAAAAAAGTGCTGGGCGGCAAAGGCGAAGCCGTGCATGTGGTACGCCAGACGCGCACGCGGCGGCTGCACAAAGCTTTTCTGCGCTATCACGATCCGGAAAACTGGCCGACCTTGCGTGAAGCGCTGAAAGAAATGGGCCGCGCCGATTTGATCGGCAACAGCAAAAAACATCTGATCCCGCTCTTCCAACCCGCAGGCACTGGCAAGCGGCCTGAAGGCGCGCGCATTTTGCGCGACGTGCCGGTTAAAGGTGAACCTAGAACGTCGCCTCCATTGCGCGGGAGGCCACCGCAAGTGCCTAAACATCCGCTTAGCCAGCGACGCGGTGGTGGAAAAACCCGCGGATAGGCTTTTTCCTACGTCAGTTAGCGGTAGTAACTCACGTTCACCACCCGAATGAAGCGCATCATTCCTGCCCAAGGCGTGAATGAACGACAAGCGCTTTCATCCCACTCCTCCCGCGCTGTCTTCTGAATTTCGAACTCATTCCCGCCATCACGTCCAGGCCTTCTGCCTGATTTCATCTTTATGAAGGGTCATCCATGAAAACAACTTTATCAGTTAGCTCACTCACTTTAGCCATCACGCTGGGGCTCGGCATGAGTTCGGCAGCCCACGCCGTCAGCTCACGCGAAGCCGATGCATTGAACAAATCCGCCGTGTCGCTCGCGCAGGCCACTCAAATTGCAGAAAAACAGGCAGCGGGCAAAACCATCGGCGCCGAATTCGACATCGAAAAAGACCGCGCCATATGGGAGGTGAAAGTGCTAGGCGCAGCCGGCGTGAAGGAATACAAAATCGATGCTTCGACGGGCGCCGTGGTCAAAGTGGAAGACGAACACATTCGCGGCAAGCTCATCAACTTTGTGACGGGCATGAATCTCACCGATTTGAATAACGCCAAAACGCCGCTAGCGCAGGCCGTGGCAGATGCCGAGAAAAAAATGGGCGGCAAAGCGGTCAAGGTTGAAGTCGAGCACGAGCGTGGCGCAGTTCAATACGACATTTTCGTGCGCGCAGGTGACAAAACCAGCAAGGTAAAAGTGGAAGCCACCACCGGCCAGCCTCGCTAATTTACTTAAGCACGCGCTGTAAATAAAAGCCTATCGGCGTTTCGCCGGTAGGCTTTTTATTTGGCGTCTAGATTCGTTTCGCCGTCGCGCGCATCACGTTGGCGGCAAAGCGCATCGCGCCTTGCACCGGTATGGGCAATGTCGCAGCACCATGGCTGACAGCGGTTTGTGCGTGCTGCGCCTCGTCGGTTTTCATCTGCTCGACTACCGCGCGGCTGCGCGCATCGGCTTCGGGCAATTGCTGCAGATGGCCGTCGAGATGCGCCTCGACCTGACGTTCCGTTTCAGCCAGAAAACCCAGATTCCATTTGTCGCCGAGCGCGCCTGCGACTAATCCCATCGTGAATGCACCGCCGTACCACAGCGGGTTCAACAGACTTTTGCGCCCACCGAGTTCGTTCAGGCGTTGTTGGCACCAGGCAAGATGATCGGTTTCTTCGGCGGCTGCCTGGCGTAATTCGGTGCGCACAGATTCATTTTTTGTGGTCAGCGCTTGGCCGGAGTACAAAGCCTGCGCGCACACTTCGCCGACGTGATTAACACGCATCAACGCAGCAGCATGTGCGCGCTCGTTGTCGGTCAACGTGGCTTCAGGCGCGCTGGCAGGGTAGGCGCGCGCGGCGTGCGGGCTGGCAAAAACGGTGCGCAGTCCGCCGTCGAGCGCGATGATGAATTGATCCAGTCTGGACATGGGATTTCCTTTGTATGAGACAGACAATGCTGTTCATTCTAGGTTAACTGGCGACAAGTAAAAATATCAGTAACAAATTCAGAGTCAGCGAAATTCCGGCAACCAATGGCCATGCGCCCGAGGGCGAGCGCTCGGTGAGCGGTATGCGCCGGCGCAAAAGTGGATTGGCTTCGCCGCGCTCCAGCGCCAGCAGCATTTCTTCCGCGGTTTCGAAGCGTTTGTCGGGCTCGCGCGCGATGGCTTTCAGCAATACATTTTCGAGCCATGGCGGAATATCGGGTCGATACCGCACCGGCGGCACCGGTTCGCCAAAGCGCGGATGCTGGAAAGGCTCAATCTCGCCATACGGGTATTTGCGGGTGAGCAGGTGATACAGCGTGACGCCCACGGCATACAGATCGCTTTGCGCGCTCGCCTCGCTGCCCGAAAATAATTCTGGCGCCATGTAACTCGGCGTACCCGGCTGGGCATCAGACTCGCGCACATCCAGCGTGGGGCAGCGCGCCACGCCGAGGTCTAGAATGCGCAATTTGCCAGCGCTATCCAGATGTAGATTGTCCGGCTTCAGATCGCGATGCACGATGTCGAGCCGGTGCAACGCGGACAGTCCCTTCAATATCCGTATGCCCAGTGTGACCACTTCGGTGGGCGAGAAATGTTGGCCGGCATCAAGCTTGTTTTGCAGGCTCGCGCCTTCATGAAAGCTGATCACAAAGTACAAAAAATTGCGCGCGGGTAGCGGCAGCACTTCAGGAAAATAATGCGAGCGCACGCGCTTTAAAAACCACTCTTCGGCTAAAAAACGCGAGGCTGCGTCGGTATCGCCCTGCAACACGCTTTGCAGCGTCTTGATCACCCACAATTGGCCGGTCGTGACATGGCGTGCGCGGTATAAACGCGTGGTGCGTCCGCTGTGGAGTTCGGCTTCGATAAGGAAATCGTCGAGCCGCGCGCCTTCACTCAACTTGCCTGGTAGCGGCAAATTCGGGACCGCCATTAGCGTCGCATCGGCCTCACCGAGTGCCTGCACCCGCACTACCAATGCACTGGCGTTATCCTGGCCGCCCTTCGCATGCGCGGCTTCAACCAGATGGCGGGCGGCAAATTCCGGTGCATCGTGCAGTTGCAATAAGCGATGCAGTTCGACTTGCCCGAGCGGCTCCCAAACCCCGTCGCTAACAATCAAAAAACGGTCGCCCGCAACCAGATCGCCTTCACCAAAATCCGGCATCACATGAACATCCAACCCCAGCGCGCGTTTCAGCACGTGCGACATGCCGGGCGTTTCCCATACATGATCGGTGGTGAGCTGCAGTAATGTTTCGCCGCGCAGCCGATACAAGCGGCTGTCGCCAACGTGCGCGTAGTGATAGCGATTTCCGCGCAGCACCAATGCCGTCAACGTGGTCGCCATGCCTCCCGGCTGGTGACGTGATGCGGTCTGGCCGGTCAGCCAGCGATTGATCGCTGCCAGTACAGTGGCAAAAGCGTGCGGGATTTCCCAGGTCTCGGGCGTCGCATAATAATCCGCGAGCAGGTTACGCACTGCGGTTTCAGCCGCTTCGCGCCCGTGATGGCCACCCGATACGCCATCGGCGACGACTGCCAGCACGCCTTTGGTGGCGGCGAGCGTCGCGTCCGGCGTCACATAGCCGCCGTAATCCTCATTCTGCTCGCGCGGGCCGGTTTCGGAGGCGTAGCCGAATTCGAGGGTTAAGGGCATAAAGGGGCGGGGGCTAGGGGCTGAGGGATTATAGTGGCAGCTTCTTTGAGCTCTTAATTCCTGATCCCTAATTCCTATTCAAATCTTCGCTCCTGCAATCGCCACCGCGCCCCATGTGGTGCGCCAGCGTTGTTTCACCGTGCTGAGTCCCAGCAAAGCCACAAAGCACAGTCCCGCAAAAATCAGCAAGCCCATCTGATAACTACTGGTCATGCCTTTGATGTATCCCAAACTGGCGGCAAGATAAAAACCGCCGACGCCGCCGGCCATGCCGACGAGGCCGGTCATCACGCCGATTTCCTTGCGAAAGCGTTGTGGCACGAGTTGGAATACCGCGCCATTGCCAACGCCCAAGGTGCCCATCGTCAACATGAAACCCAGCAACGCGACGCCTGCACTGTGGGCGCCAAAACTGACGATGATCAGCATCACGCCCGCCAGCGCATACACCACCAGCAGCGTGCGGATGCCGCCGATGCGATCCGCCAGCATGCCGCCCAACGGCCGCACCAGCGATCCGGCAAAGACACACGCGGCGGTGTAGTAACCCGCATGCACTGGCGTCATGCCGTATTGGTCGTTGAAATAAATCGTCAGGCTCGAAGCCAGCCCGACAAATCCGCCGAAGGTGCAGAAATAAAAAAACATGAACCACCACGCGTCGCGGTCTTTGAGTACGTTCATATATTGCGTGAGCGATTTTGGCGGCGGGCAGTCGGGCGCGTCTTTCGCCACCACCAGATACACGAGCAAGGCGACGCTCAATGGAATCAGCGCGAGGCCAAACACGTTGCCCCAACCGTAGGCGACCGCCAACCCTGGCGCAAATAACGCTGCCAGCACCGTGCCGGAGTTCCCCGCACCGGCGATGCCCAAGGCAGTGCCCTGATGCTGCGGCGGATACCAGCGCGAGGCGAGCGGCAGCGCGACTGCGAACGCAGCACCCGCAAACCCGAGCATTACGCCCAGCATCAAAATTTCGCGATAGTTATGAATACCTGCGAGCCACGCCCACGCCAGCCCGGCGATCACAATGACCTGGCCGATCAGTCCGGCCATTTTGGGTTTGAGGTGATCGACGAGTATCCCCATCACGATCCGCAACAACGCACCCGCCAATACCGGTGTCGCGACCATCAGGCCTTTTTGCGCAGCGGTGAGGCCCAGGGTTTTGGCGATCTGCACCCCGAGTGGCCCCAGCATTACCCACACCATGAAGGCGATGTCGAAGTACAAAAATGCGGCAAGCAACGTGGGCGGGTGCCCCGCCTTCCAAAAATCCTTGGTCATATCATTCTCCAGCTTTCAAAGCAGCCGCCTTGCGTATCCATTATCAATATCTGCTCATGTCACCCAACAATCGCATGATTCACGCAGCCGCGCAGGCTATCGCGCCCAAGTCCACCCAGATCCGATCGGCTTCGATCTTGATCGGAAATTCACGCACGCACCCTTCGTCCGGCGCAACGGCACAGCCGGAGGCCAGTTCGATATTCCAGCCATGCAACGGGCAAGTGACTTTGCGGCCATGCACGATGCCTTGCGACAGAGGCCCGCCCTTGTGCGGACAGCGATCCTCCACCGCGAAGACTTCATCCTCGGCATTGCGAAACACCGCAATATCCGTTTCGCCATGGCGCACCACGCGCGCGCCCAGTTTTGGAATTTCTTCCAGCGTGCAGATTTTCATCCAGCTACTCATTTTTATTCCTTTCAAATCCCTGTTCACAAAGCCGCCGGAAATAACAATCCGCGCGCAAATCCTGCATTCAACAACACGCCTTCAACGCGATCGCGATAATCATCACGCACCCCGCGCACCAGAATCACCCCGGACAGCAAGACTGCCGGGCCCAGCAACAGCAACGATACCAGCGCATAAACCTGCGCGCTGTAAAAAACGGCGAGCCCCATCCCATACGCCGGCCAGCTGAAAAGTAATCCGCGCAAAGTATGCTTCACACCGAGCAGCATGATCGCCAGCAAGCGACGACGACGCTGTGGCGCCGACTCGTAAGCGGCCATGAAAATGCCCCGTTCCAATTCGGTGGGCTTGGCGGGCAAACGCGGGCCGGTCGTCATGCGATTCTTTCTGCGGCGGCCTAGGCATGGTGATCGGCACGCACCAGCCGGATATCGATTTCACGCTCGACGTAATCCCACTCGCGTGTCGCCCGCAGCGCGCTGACCAGTTGTTCGAACGCATCGGCGTGCTTGGGCGCATATTCAAACCAGGTCAAAAAATCGAAGGGCTCGCCGAGGTCGCGGCAATGATGCAGGCGGCGCGCGATAGCGGGGAGGTAGTCGAGGCCAATTTGTGTGTGATGCGAGGCTTCTTCAAAAATTGCGCGCCGCTCGTCTTGCGGCAGAGCCCACCAGCGCGCCGATTTTTTGATCGGAATCAGCGCCGCGCAGCTCGCTTCCGGGCGGTCTAGCTCGGGCTGGCGCGCCACCAGGTTATCGATTTCGCCGCGGTCTGCATAACGCACATTGCTGGTCAAGCCTTGCAAACGCCAGCCTGCGGTGGGCGAGACGTTTTGGACGATAGGCAATCCATGAACAATATCGACATGCTCCACCGGGGGAAGGCCCTCGCCGCATACGCCACGCATCGCCACCACACGCCACGCACCCTGTTCACCGCCGATGAAGGTATAACTATTATCCATCTCGCCCGCCTGCATCAATGCGTGCAGGGCAGCACGCCCACCTGCGGCAGATTCGCCAAGCCCGTTGCGCGCGCGTGTTCCTCGAAGCCTTTGTTACGCCAGAAAAATGCACCCGGCATCGTGGTCGGAATCACCAGTACGTAGAACAGCGCACGGCCAACCAGCGCGCTGGTCACGACCACGACGGCAAGCGCGCTCCAGGCGAAGATGTCGCCGCCCACTACGCTGAGTGCGAGTGCCCCCACTCCCGCCGCAATCATGCCGAGATTGCGCGCGATCCACGCGTAGCCGAAATCGGTGCGTTGCAGGTAATGCGCCGCTGCGCCTTCGCCGCCGATTTTATCCAGATAGCGCGCGTGGAATAGCAGCCCGATACCTTCCAGTGCGAGACCCAATAGGACTGCGGCCGCCAACGGCGTCAGTAGCGGTCCGTTATCCAAACCTTGCAGCCACAGCGTCCAGCCATACGGCAACGCCACCGCCATCGCACCGAGCGTGAGCATGCTGCCGTAGAAACTGGTCATGACTTGCCAGTGATTCCAGAACGGGCGCGCGGGGATGCGGTAGATGCGCGACATGAAATACAGTGCCGCCGGGCCTGAAACGACCGCGCCCCAGCCACACGCCTGACCAAGGCTCGCGACCAAACCGGCAGGCAGCCACGCAAATGCACCCGACAATGCGGTGAACAATGTATAGCCGCCGAGCAGGTTGTAGAACACCGCAATCGCGGCGACTTCGCGTGACACCGGCGAATACTTCAGATTATTGAATGCGCGGTAGAAGCGGTGCGGCCGCCCAAGGTGCAGCGTGGAGAGCACCAGCGCGAGCGTCTCAAAGCCGAGCAGGGCGACCAATAAGGTCGCGTGTAGCACCGGATGCGCGGTGGGCGCGAGCGCAGCGATTCCCAGCTTGTCACCCAGAAACAGCAGCAGAAATGCCCCGATAACCAGCTGCGACACCAGTGTAAAAATTACCAGCGGGTCTTCGCGCGAGCGCAGCTTGCGCAAATTCCACGCGCGCGGGCGGCCGTCTTCGGCAACTTTAGGATGGTAGATTTTGCTGGCGTCGTCGCGCTCGTAGCGCAGCGGCATCGAGTCGGTGCGGCGCATTTCACGCGGCAGGCTTTTAGCCTGCTGGAAGCGGATGTTGGGGTGGCTGATCTCGGGCGTGGGGAAGCCGGGAATTTGCGCGTCGAGCATTTCGCGATTGTCGGGCTTGGTTTCGATCACGCCGAAGTCGAGCGCACCCGCGAGGCACGCCGATACGCACGCAGGCTTCAACCCGACTTCTAAGCGGTCTACGCACATATTGCATTTCGACACATGGCCCGCTTTCAGGTCGAGCTGCGGCGCGTTGTACGGGCACACCCAGGTGCAGTAGCCGCAGCCGAAGCAGATGTCTGGGTCTTGCAGCACCGCGCCGTACTCGGCAAACTTGGTGTAGGCAAGCGTCGGGCAGCCCTTGAGGCAGACCGGGTCGTCGCAGTGGTTGCATGCCATCGAAATATTCAGGCGCGTCGACGACGGATAACTGCCGCCTTCCAGATAACCGACCGATCTAAAGGCAATATGCGCGGGCAGGTCGTTTTTTTCCGAACACGCGGCCTCGCAAGCGTGACAGGCGATGCAGTTGTCGGCGTTGAAATAAAAGCCGTGCTGCTTGTAGCGATTGGGATTGCTGCCGATGCCGGTGTCGCCGTTGATACGCAGGCTTTTACCGGCCAGCGGGTCGTCGTCAGCAACGAGGGTGATCGGTTTGCCGTAGCGGTTCAGCGCCGGGTGCGCCACATCGGGCAGAAACGCATAAGGCTGTTCTTCGGGTCGAAGCGGAAACATATAACTGGGTGCTCGTTAATACGCGCGCGCGGCGACGTTGCTGAGCGCGGCGGCTTGCTGATCGGGCGCGGCTTCGATCTTGACCGCGCACTGTTTGTACGCGGGCTGGCGTGAGTACGGATCTAGCAAGCCCAAAGTCAATCGGTTCACGCATTCGTGAAAATGAAACGGCACAAACACCATGTTGCGCGGCACGCGCTGGGTGAGCTGCACCATCACCACCGCATCACCGCGGCGGGTGGTCAGCCGCGCGTAGCTGCCGTGCGTGATGCCCAGGGGTTGCGCCGCGTCCGAATTCATTTCCATGTACGGCGTCGGCGAAAACTTGTTCAGGTTGCCCATCTTGCCGGTGCGGGTGCGGGTGTGAAAATGCTCGACCACGCGACCCGAATTGAGCCAGAACGGATACGTTTCGTCGGGCACTTCATTGTTCTCGATGTAGGGCAGCGGAATCAGCTTGGCGCGGCCGTTGTCGTACTCGAACTTGCCGTCAGCGTACAGGCGCTGCGTGCCGGTCGCGTCGCCGACGCTGCACGGCCATTGCACGCCTTTCTGTTTTTCCAGCATCGCGTAACTCATGCCGGAATAATCGAGCATGCGGCCCTTCGACAAGGTTTTCATTTCCTCGAACGCGCCTTCGGTGGTTTCGGGGAAAGCGGGTATTTTTCGCTCACTGGAAAAGCGTTTGGCGACCTGATTAAAGATCCAGAAATCGGGTTTGGAATCCCCGTGCGGTTTTTGCACATTGCGAATCAGATTCACGCGGCGTTCGGTGTTAGTGAACACGCCTTCTTTTTCTGCCCACACCGCGGCGGGCAGATAGACATGGCTGTACTCGTTGGTCTCGACGTCGCGATACGCGTCCTGCACCACCAGGAATTCGAGCTGCTCCAAGGTCTTGCGGATGCGTGGCGTGTTCGGCATCGAAGTCATCGGATTCGTCGCCACCAGCCACAGGCCCTTGATCTGTCCGGTTTCGATCGCGGGCAGGATGTCGGTCATCGCGAGTCCCCGATGTTTGGGAAAAAACTCGGCGTCAATGCCCCAGAAGTCGGCGACCTCCTGCCGGTCTTTTTCCTTTTCCAGATAGCGATAGCCGGGCAGTCCCGTCGTCGAGCCCCACTCGCGCGTGCCCATCGCATTTGCTTGGCCGGTGATCGACAGCGACGTGCAACCCGGCTTGCCGATATTGCCGGTGAGCAAATTCAGATTGTTGATCGCGACCACGCCATCGGAACCGTGCGTGCTCTGGTTGATGCCCATGGTCCAGATCGACATCGCACGCCCGGCTTTCGCGTACAGGCGCGCGACGTTGCGGATCGTGTCCTCGTCTATGCCGCAGATTTTTGATGCCGAGACGGGATCGTATTCAGCGACCAGCGCTGCGAATTCTTCCGCACCCGTCGTATGGGCGTCGATGTAATCTTGGTCGGCGAGGCCTTCTTTCAGAATCACGTGCGCCAGTGCATTCAACAACACCACGTCGGTGCCCGGCGTGATCGGCAGATGCATGTCGGCCATTTGCGCGAACATGGTGACGCGCGGGTCGATCACGATGACCGGGAATTTGCGTTGCTCCAGCGCCATTTTCAGCCGCCAGAAAATGATTGGGTGCTGCTCGGGCAGGTTGGATCCGAACGCCAGCAGACAGTCGGTGTGTTCAAAATCCTCGTAACAACCCGGCGGGCCGTCCGAGCCGAACGAGCGCTTGTAACCCGATACCGCGGACGCCATGCACAGCGTGGTGTTGCCGCAATAATTCTTCGTGCCGAGTCCCAATTGCACCAGCTTGCCGAGCGCATAGAACTCCTCGGTGAGGAGCTGCCCGGTACTGATGACGCCGAGCGAATCCGGGCCGTGCTTTTCCT
>JAYWDZ010000136.1:0-1937 GCA_043779595.1 Nitrosomonadales bacterium | reverse complement strand
GCCATGTTCGTACCGCAAGCAGAAAAAATCCACATTCATTTACACGTTCTTCCGCTCGACAGCACTTGGTTCGTTCATGCCGATCAAACCAAGTTGAAGCAGGTTATAAGCAACCTGCTTTCCAATGCGATCAAATACAACCGCGAACAGGGAACGGTCGAGGTGCAGTGTTCCGAGAATACTCCGGGACGCCTGCGCATCAGCGTCAAAGACAGCGGCGCAGGATTGTCTGCGGAAAAGCTGGCGCAATTGTTCCAGCCATTCAACCGTCTCGGACAAGAGGTCGGGGTTAAGGAAGGAACCGGTATCGGCCTGGCAGTGAGCAAGAAATTGGTTGAAATGATGGGAGGCACTATCGGTGTGGAAAGTACCGTTGGAGTGGGCAGCGAATTCTGGATCGAACTGGATCTGGACATTGCGTCACAGCCTGCTGCTGTAATTAAACTTCCCGAAGAATTTGTTTCGCAACATAAAGGGAATGCGGCACGCTACACCCTGCTGTATGTGGAAGACAATCCGGCCAACCTGATGCTGGTCGAGCAAATAATTGAGGAGCGCCCCCACATACGAATGATAAGCGCACGCGATGGAAGCAGGGGCATAGCGCTGGCGCAAGAGCAACTGCCGGATATTATTCTGATGGACATCAATCTGCCCGGCATCAGCGGGATAGAAGCAATGATACACCTGCGTAACGACCCGGCAACGAAACATATTCCCATTATCGCCCTCAGCGCCAATGCCATGCTGTGCGACATCGAGCAGGGGCTGGAGGCCGGATTCTTCCGCTATCTCACCAAGCCGATCAAGATCAATGAATTTACGGAAGCGCTGGATGCGGTGATGACATCGGTGGGGAACGAACAACCGGCAGCGTAAATGCAACAAGTGTTGAATTCCTGTTTTACAGAAACTTGAAGCACGGTTCAGGCTAGTTTGCGGGGTTTCATGGCATCAAGATTCGTCACTCCAAAGCAGACTATTACCACGGGCCGGTTATGGCCGACACTTGACTGATGGACATCATATTACACTGTCACATAACGGTCATTTGAAAAATAGATTTCATTGCCATGAAGCAAGAAAACTGGACATTCCGTCGGCTGCGCCGACTTCCTTTTCAGGACAATTGTCACGGTCGGCTTTGGCCGATTATGCACAGTCCTCGATTATGTGAAGTTTTGGAGCGGATTATGGTGAGAGGTAGGAAGTAAGCGGCAAGGCGGGGTTTGATGCAAATGTAAGCTGGACATAATTTCTGCGGTAGCCTGTAGTAGTGGCCCCACTTCAGGAGACTTTTATGGCCCACACTACACCACTGCGATGCATCTATTACAGGTCGGCATCGACATCATTTAGCCCTGACTCGCCCATGAGAGACCAGTCACCACGCGCCTCTACGTCGAGGCAGATATGACCATGAAGGAGCGGCCTTGTCCATGCTTCACGAACCAGAGGCCAAGACCCATCGCTACATGGCTACTGATTCTCTGATCGACTTCCTGAAGAGGCTGAAATTATGTGAAGGTCGAAATTAGCGCTAGTCACCTGCAATCAGCGATTGGTGCGGATTTCAATCTGCACTTCACATAATCGAGAACTTTGCATAATCGGCCATTGCAGACTGTGGTGGATTATCTGATTCTGTCGGCTGCGAGTGTCTGCTTCTTTGAACATGAGGCGGCAGTTTTCGATACATTGCAGTCGTTCAGTTTTTTCTATAGCGGACGTTGAAAAATTTTGTTACCCATGTCCCAAGACTAAAGTGTTACCTATGTCCCGGACCGCTCAACTTACCATAGCTGTTTGCTCCACTCTCGTTCAGTAATATTGCGGTATTTACCACTCAACATACTGAATATAAATACAGACAAAAATATAAAACCTGTAGTCCAGCATACTGAAAATATAAACTCACCAATACTACTTATTAATTC
>JAYWDZ010000135.1:0-1944 GCA_043779595.1 Nitrosomonadales bacterium | reverse complement strand
ACATCCTACGAAAGCGTATTTTGTGGCAGGAGTGCCTAAAGAGAGTTTCTAAAATATGAGTTTCACCGCAGAGAACGCAGAGATATTTCAATCAGTTTTTATGACCTTAAATTCTCCACGCTCTCTGCGGTTAACAATCAATAAATTAGGTTTTCCCTAACCAAGCTTTAAAGGAGATCGATCATGCGCACGGTTCTGGTGATGATAGCAGCGGCGATGTTCGTTGCCTGTGGCGAGCAGAAACGGGACGTCAAAGATACAGTTTTCGCGCCGCAAATGAAGGCGATGGAAAAAGCGCGTGCGGTGGAAGAAAAGCTTAAGCAGGGTGCAGAGAAAAATCGGGAGGCCGTGGAGCTTTCCGAAAAAGCTACTCCACCGGAGCAACCGTAAAGACGGTGAAGCCTAAGGCTTAGCGTGCCGCGCGGTATTTAGAGCGTAGGGCGAGTTGCTTTTTTGCGTAACCCATCAACCGTTGCGCAGTAACACCATGCGTTTTTAATGAGTGCCTGATGGCACGGTTGGTGGGTTACGCCCCGCTCGCGCGGTGCTAACCCACCCTTGTATCTCCCTCGATACCCTGATTCGCTATCAGAGTATCAGGGCGTGTGATGAACTTGTGCCCACCCTTAGGTCTTGAGCCTGACACGTAGATCAAGTCGCACACGCCAATTTTTTCAATAGACTGAATGGTATCCAAGCCCTTTCCATCCTGAAATGAGGCTGCATGTACAAGGTGAGTGAAATAGAGATGATAATAGGTATCGATGTGAGCAAAGCAAAGTTAGATTGCCTGTGGTTAAAAGACGCCACGACGGGCGTGTTCAAGGCCAAAGTGTTTACCAACAACGCTCCCGGGCATCAAGCCCTGATCGAGTGGGCGCGGCATCAGACAAAAAGCCCTATCGAGTCGCTCCATTTTGCCATGGAGGCGACGGGTGTTTATAGTGAAGCGATCGCCCAGGCGCTCTATCGGGCAGGCGCCAAGGTCTCCGTGCTCAATCCCGCACACGTGCGAGATTACGCCAAGAGTATCGGTGTTCGGACCAAGACGGATAAAAAAGACAGTTGGGTTATTGCGCGTTATGGCGCTACCCAACAGCCTCGATTATGGCAACCCGAGCCTACTGAAATTCGTCATCTCAAAGCGCTGATGAGCCGTTATGAAGCGCTTAAGGAGGATGTTCAGCGTGAAAGGAATCGCCGCGAAAAAGCGGAAATAAGCCAAGTTAGCGAAGTATTACTCTCTATCGACACGGTGCTAGAACACCTGATCAAAGAGAAAAAGCAGGTCGAGAAGTTGATCAATCGACACATTGATCGGCATCCCACCTTAAAACACGACAGAGAACTCCTGGAAAGTATCCCCGGTATCGGCCCGGTCGTTTCTCGTTACATGCTATCCATTCTACGCAGCCGTGAGTTTGAATCAGCCCCACAGAGCGCCGCCTTTCTGGGCCTCGTGCCTATTCACCATGAATCCGGTTCCAGTGTACGTGGCCGAGCACGGTTGTCGAAGACCGGCAATCCCACCGTCCGCGCTAAGCTCTACATGGCCGCCGTCGTGGCGATACACCATAACCCGGATGTTCAAAGGCAATATGAACGACTTCTGAAAAATGGCAAAACAAAAATGTCAGCGCTCGGCGCGGCCATGCGTAAGTTAGTGCATATTTGTTTTGGTGTTCTAAAGCACCAAACACCGTATCACGCACAGTCCTGTTAGTGGGCTTGTGCATGGTGGAGGGAGATGGTATCTACGTCGAATAAGCTTCCACGCCGAGGAAACCTTGACGCTCGTTGGTCTGGTCCGCCAGGCCGCGGCTGACGTCTTCGGCTGCTGCCTTACCGTCGACGCATCTTCGCCGAACGCAGGAAAGCATGGATCGGCGTCTAATCGAAGAAAAACCCGAGATGTTTGCGGCGACTGGCGAATTGGCACGCGGG
>JAYWDZ010000134.1:0-4922 GCA_043779595.1 Nitrosomonadales bacterium | reverse complement strand
TCGATCAATCGGTCGATGCTCGCATCGCCGGGCAGAGTAATCGTGTGGGGCGCGGCAATAGCCCGGTCTGGCACGGTGCGGCCGGGGCCGATCACAACCATGTTGCGGCATTGCTCGGGATGCGCAGTAAGGAATGGGGCGGCGCGGGTTTCAATCAGTTGTTGTTCGACGACTCGAATCAGCAACTCGCGGTACAGGTCGCGACTACGCAATACGCCACGCAATTGAATCTGGGCCATCTGCGTCACCGCGCCGATAACTACCGTGGCAGCTTTCGAGGTACGGGCTTTGAGATGCGCACCGATGCGTATGGTGCGGTGCGCGCCACGCAAGGGGTGATGCTCACTACTTGGGGCAAAGACGCCGCGACGCCTACGGGCGATGCCGCGGCCGCGCAGCGGCTGATGAAGATTGCTGCCGACACGGGCAGGAATCTATCCCACGCCGCAGGTACGCATCAGACGGTGCGGTTTACGTCGGATGCGGGGGTGCAGTCTGGTCATCTGTCCGCGCTGCGTGACGATCAGGCGCCGCTGGCGGCGTTAGCGCATAGCTTATCTGGCATGGTTGCGGGCAAAGACCGCGCACAGGCGCTTGCCGATGCGCAAAGCCAGTCCACTGCGACCGACCCGGGTAAGGTGCCGCACCCGACTGATCCGCTGTTGATGGTGGCCGGGCGTGGCGGTATCGGGCTCACTGCGACCGAGGTCCAGTTTGCTGCGGGTCACACGCATACTGAGCTCGCCGGGGCGCATCACTATACCGGGGTGCAAGGGCAGACCCGAATCCACACCGGCCAGGGTATCGGTATGCTGGGCGGCGCGATCCAGGCTAATGACGGTATCGGCCTGCAGCTCATCGCTGGCAATGGCGATATCCTCGCTCAGGCACAAAGCGATACGCTGACGGTGGCTAGCCAGAAGGATATGGCGATTAGCGCAGGGCAAGCGATAGACTTTGCCGCGGCGAAGAAGATTGTGATCAAGACGGCGGCGGGGGCGACGATTGAGATCGGATCGGGGGGGATCAATGTCACTGCACCGGGGTCGTTTACCGTGCATGCGGCGAGTCATCAGTTTGTTAGTGGGGGTGGCATGGGGTATGGGTTGCCGTTGATGCCAAATGGGGAGCTTTATTCCGCAGCGTACCAGGCTAAAGATGGCGATGACAAACCTATCAGCAGTGCTCCGTATTTTATGAAGTTACCCAACGGTCAAACGCATTTCGGTCTAACCGATAAGCAAGGCAATAGCCGACGGGCTTACAGTGATAGCGAAAAACCAATTGAATTCACGCTACTCGACACCGAGACTTGGGAGCAAGAGGATCTGAACTCCGTTCATCATGAAATGGACCGTTACTGGAAGAGAAAAGATGATTGAAGCGAAATTGAAATCACGCTCGCTGTTAGCGATTTGTCTAACGGCAGCCTTGGGTTGTACGAGCAACCAGGACTCTACTGCGGCCAGCACGAGCCCGTGGAAACAGGAAATCAAATGTGGCGATACTCGTTATCAGATTACGAGTGAATGTGTGGCATCGGGGAGCGATATGGAACTCAATACATGCAAGCAACAAATACTAACTCAGCTTGAAACACATAAAACGATCACTTTGCCTAATCCGACTCAGGCTGATGCTAAGGGCATTGCAAAAGGAGGAAATAGGGGACGCTTATTTGTTACTTCATGGTCATGCGAAGTGAAAGATTCGGATCAATACCTTCTACTTAATTATTACGCTGGCACGGGGCGGAGCCAGTACGACGAATATGATGAAAGCTACGATAAAAATCTATCTCCTATTCATTTAACAAATAAAAAACTCGCAGATGAATTATTAATAAATGCAACGAGACGACATGGTTTCCCCATTTCAGTTAAGTCAATCATGCCGCTTCATGCTGAGGACACAAAATGACGGTATATGAGTATCTCAGAGCCAAAAAAGGACATGCGTATAAGCCAGACCAAATAATTAAAAAATCATGGCTTTACATTAGCCCTGAAATCGATACCACGCCTGGGCGCATTGCAGGCCGATCAAGAATTCATGGGGATATTGAACCGCTGATGCAAGATCGAGTAATCGATTTGATTATTGAAATCGGGGCACGCTACAAAATGTCATACCGAGATATTGCACATATCTTGTTATTTACAAAGGTTGAATCTGGCTTTAATCCAGATGCTGCCGCAGGGACAACAAGTGCGGGAGGATTAGGGCAATACACTGCGGCTACGGTAAAAGAGGCCGCTAAACCTTCTATATCCAAATCGCACCTAGGGTTTGTATTGAACTTATCGGGCGACTATGTGCTAGACGCTGAGCGCGGCGCATTCAGTGTGTTGCTCTCTTACATGATCTGCAAAGAGGCCGCGTCTCATTTCTTTCCCCAAGCAGCCGAGGAGAATACCTACCTTTTTCATCATGAGGGGTGGTATTTCCAACCCGCCAACGCCTCTAACCCCGAACGAGTTGCTGATGTTCACGCAATCATCGCCAAAAAAATAATCCCGCATTTGGCACCCTTAGAAAAGCTGTTGCAAGCCAAGACGCAGGTTCAATTCTCCTTGAAAACCGCGGACCATAAACCTTACGATAATCAGCCGTACGTTGTGGTAATTCCTAACGAAATGGGGAGCAAACAAGCTGCGCCTGTATCGGTGCAAGGTTCTGCCAAAGCTAAGGTTATCGTAGGTAAAACCGATAGCAGTGGAAATACACCCCTTATTGAGGTACCGGGACTTTCCGAAGTGGTGTTTGCACCGCTGAATCGCCATTTCAAAAAAATTCTCTTGAAATTTCCAATCAATAGTAGTCTCTCGTCCAGTGCTTACACCGTCAAAAGCGGGGACACTTTATCCAGCATTGCCAAGGCGAACTCGACTTCAGTTGAAGAACTGGTTGCGGAAAACCATATCTCAAACCGGAACAATATTACCCCTGGTATGGAACTGCAATTGAACAAAGGCGAATATTGGTGGCGGCGCCCCTCCATTGAGTGGCTAGCTTCGCTAATAGCTCCGCACATTGAAGCGAATAACGCCCAGGCTGCTGAAGCAGTTATCGAACATAAACGTAGCCATGTGTCGTTGCCTCAAGGCAATAAAGCACATGGCTCCGATGTTATGCATAACCGCATCTCAATTGTTGGTGGTAGAACTAAGGCTACAGTCGACGCTCAAAAAACAGTAAAGAAAGTCCCGCATCAAACCAATATCGCAGCCACCGTTAAGCCGGTAAAACTACCATCCACCGACAAAGCAACGAAAAAAGTAATTCCGGGGTTACTGTATCCGCTGCCAATCAAAGCCACAGAGGACTACCACACCGGAGCACGACGTTTTGGTTCAAGTCGTTCGGGTGGGAAACGTCGGCATGCTGGAATTGATTTGTATGCTCCAAAGGGTACGCCTGTAAGGGCTGTAGCCGATGGGGTGGTGATTAGAGTGTATAACTTTTACTGCTCTACATCTGCCATAGAAGTCAACCACGGGACGTTCATTGCCAGATATGGTGAGGTGGATCCTAACCCGCTTAATCTTTTCGTTAAGAATGGTCAGCAAATTAAACGAGGTGACTCCCTTGGGAAAGTGGGGCACTTAGTCGGAATAAAGGTACCGTCAGATATGCTACATCTGGAATTTTACGGTACTACAGAAAGCCCCAAGAAAACCGATCTTACTCAAAGAGGGAACCGCCCTTATCAACGCCGGGCAGATTTATTTGACCCGGCACCCTCTATTGATATCGCAGAAATGAAATGATAGAAAACCCTTTCGCTTTCCGTATCATTTTTGGTTTTCTTATCGCGTCATCGTTTACGCTCACAGGTTGTCAGCGTCAAGCGTCTGACGAGCCATCCACTAAGGCGTCTGAACCGGCTGTAGTAAATCAGAAACCTCACTATTCGGCCTCCCCAAAAGTGACCACAGCAGTGAGCACTTTTGATAATCCCAGCTTAAAAAATTTACTTTATCGTGTAGTACGCTCCGATCTACCTGGGATGACCTTTGAGCAGGTCAAAGCTTTATTTCCAACAACCTGTGTAGCAAATGATGATGATCGTAGTATTTCTTGTCCCAACGCGCCTGGCCTAATTTCGATTTCTTATGGAGGTGGCCCGGATGGGATATTCGATATGGTTTTTTCCGGAGGTATGGCTTCATGCAAAACCCTGAAAACGCTAATCACCCAAAGATTCGGTAAAGGTGAGGATTATGAGATTTCTGACCAAGACAACAATGCGGCCTGTGGTATGCACTGGGATAAAGTTAACCAAAAACATAAAACTTACTACGCAAATCTTAAAAAACTAAAAGGCGATAACGAAGTAACTTTACAGATTGGAGCTGAGCAAGGTCCCTAGTAGTTTGCCTCGCAGGAACAAAGCGATGCGCTCTTTGACTGGCGACACACACGCAGCCTGCGCGCAAACCAGACCGCCACGCTGTCGTGGACGTGGGCGCACAAACGCGCGGTGGTGGGGGTCGAGCCCTCGTCCAGCCGACCCGCCCACGTGCCTGACTAATGAAGAAATCTACGCCGATGCGAACAATCGCGTGCGCGTGGCGTTCTTCTGGCAGCAGGGCAGCACTCCCGACGACCGCTCAACTTGCTGGGTGCCGATGATGGCCCGTGCGGCCGGTCCCACGCGCGGCGTGCACATGCTGCCGCGCATCGGGCAGGAGGTGCTGGTGGGGTTTTTGCACGGGCAGATGGATCAGCCGATTGTGCTGGCGAGTGCGTACAACGGCCGCGGCGAGGGTAGTCGTTTAGCCCATGAAGACCGCAGCCAGGCTGCCGCCCCGGCGTCTCCGTTCGATCAATCGGTCGATGCTCGCATCGCCGGGCAGAGTAATCGTGTGGGGCGCGGCAATAGCCCGGTCTGGCACGGTGCGGCCGGGGCCGATCACAAC
>JAYWDZ010000133.1:0-1953 GCA_043779595.1 Nitrosomonadales bacterium | reverse complement strand
TCAGCGCACCTGCAATGAACAACGTTGCTTGTACTTCAGTCATTTTGTTACTCCTGTGTCAAAGATTAAATTTAAAACAATGCTAAAAACGGTTGAATACTTAATGATGTTCCGCGTGCGCCATGTCGAGATAAACAATCGTCAAGGTCATGAAGATGAACGCTTGCAAGGTGATGATCAGAATGTGGAACACCGCCCACGCCCACTGCAGCACGCCGCCGAACAACGCCAGTATCAGCGGGCCACCGAACATCAATGCAATCAGAATGAAGATCATCTCGCCTGCGTACATATTGCCGAAGAGCCGCAGCGCCAGCGAGATCGGTTTTGCGATCAGGCCCACGCCTTCGAGTAGCAGATTGACCGGGAATAGAAATTTGGGAAAAGGCTGGAACGCGAGCTCAGAGAAGAAGCCACCCGCACCCTTCATCTTCACGCTGTAGAACAGCACCAGAAAAAAGATCGACAGCGACAAGCCGAAAGTGATGTTGGGATCGGTCGACGGCACGCTTTTCAAAAACGGTATCCCTAGATGGGTTGCTATATAAGGTAGCCAATCTATCGGCAGCAAGTCCATGAAGTTCATCAGGAAGACCCAGATGAACACCGTCATCGCCAGTGGCGCGACCAACGCATTCTTGTGCGAAAAGGAGCCGCGCACCGAGGTGTCGATAAACTCGATCACCATCTCGACAAAGTTTTGCAAACCCAATGGCACGCCGGTCGTCGCTTTTTTGGCTGCGGCGCGGAAAATGAGCAGGAACAGCAAACCCAGGCCAATCGCAAAACCCATGCTATCTAAATTGATAGCCCAAAAGCCCATTGCCTTGGCCTCCGCTGCGTTGTGCGCCACGCCCCACGTACCATCAGCGTGTTGACCGTAGGTCAGGTTTTGCAGGTGATGCTTGATGTACTCGCTAGAGGTATGCGCTTCTGCAGACATAACCAACCATGTTTCATAAAGTGAATTTTGGATGCGCGCTCGCTTGATACCGCAAACATCGCATTCAAAACTAGCCTACTTTTTTAGTGACGCTTCGTATTGTTCCGGCCGACAAATACTGCTGCCAGCCAAGCGGTTTGCGCAAATGCCAAGCCCAGCAATAAGGGCAATGGGCTGAGCTTTAATACGCCAAATCCGATTCCCAGCATCAGGATCACCGCCAGCCAGCGCTCCAGTCCGGAGAGGATGAATACGCCAAACAATTTGCGCCCGTCCCATTCGGGATGGCGCAAGGTCGTGCGTTCGCGCCACACCATTAACAAGCTTGCGGCCAGCGCCGTCGCCGCGCCATAAAATACAGCCAAGGCTGCGGTGCTTCCCGCTGCAAAAAATCCAAGGATTGCGAGCAAGGGTGCCATCGCCGCCTGCACCCACGCCACCCGCGTCGGGCCCGTTAACATGCGCCCGGCATCATACCCAATCACGGGAGCCTAAGCAAATATATAGGTGGGTGTTATCACGGTTTTTGTGGGTAGGCATGTTGAAATTACAACCCCAATAATTTGTTACCGTCCTTAGGTCGCGCCCGCGTGATCATTTGGCGGACGGCAGTCGTGGTATGAATCGCTACAAGCTTAATTGCGGGGTGTGCATTTTGGAAAACCCTGAAAATCTCATCGGCGAAGGCTTGGCCAACTTCTTCAATCCCGGTGAAATCCAGACACACGGTTTTAAATCCCTCAAAACGGGCTACCAAGCGCTTAGCGCTCCGAGCGCGATACCGTGTCCCTTCCCCGATTCGAGCCAGTTTAACGGGTACGATGGTTTTATCGAAACCATAATCTTCTCCGCCGCTAAATTGATCAAACACTGATTTTGTCGTGCATTGGCTGTTCGATGCGATCTGCATACTATTGATCCGGTCAGATTTATCCGTGAATCATTTGCACTTACTTGCCACAAAGCCCTGCGTTTATGCGCTTTGACAAGGTAAGCATGAACCTGAGTCA
>JAYWDZ010000132.1:0-1962 GCA_043779595.1 Nitrosomonadales bacterium | reverse complement strand
TGATGTTGATGAATAAAATAGGAATTGTGCAGCAATAAAAGCATACATTGATGTTGTTTTATTACTCATCTTTGACCTCGCCTATAAATGCCTAACGTCTGAATTAAGGGGCGCCGTAGGCGTCCCGCTTGAATGATGGGTTAGCACTACCCACGTGCAAGCTCCCATTTGAGTGGCGATAGGTTATGCACAACATTTTCGCGATACGCGTCTGGGTTGAAGCTTTTCCAGAAGTCTTTCTGCGTTGGATAAATCAGGTTCGCAATACCAAACTCGGTGTCAATCGGCGAATAGCAGAAGATGTATTGGAAGCTATGCGACTGATGAGCAGTCCAGTACTGAAGCAGAGTAATTACCGTTTGGCTAAGCGTAAATGCCCAGTCAGTAACATATATCAAGACAGATACTCGAGGAGGCGGCTCCGTGATACCTCTCAGATTTGTCGTTGATCTTTGCAAGGATGTATGCGGCAAAATCGTACGGCTTATACGAACTGGGTGCTTTTTCGTAAGAGCCGCGAAGATTCTCTAATGGGGCGATTTCCATAAGTTCAAGGAATTTTGGACCCTCTGTCGTCTTGACTGAGAAGTCGAAGTCGTTCTGATTATTTTGTTTCCACTCTGAAATTCGTAGCGGCATTGAGCCGCTATTACTTAAGAATGCTTCAACTATAAAGCTCTCAATTTCTTCTTTTGTTCTCGGGAATTCGAGCTGAAAAAATTGCGCTCCTTCGGCGGACACATGCAATGGTCCTGTGGTTCCGGTCGGTTTTCGAGGAGGATTCGCCATGTCTAGAGTGCTAACGTTTGACATAAGGGGCGCGCTTTAGCGCGTCCCGCTTGATGGATGGGTTAGGCATTTAGTGCGGCGATAAAGTCTTCAATTGATATACCGGCTTGCTTGAGCAGCCCACCAAGCGTACCAATTTTTATTTCTTTGTGATTAGGAACGACGCAGCCTTGAGAGCCTTTACGCATCACAATATGGCTGCCACGTTGCCTAGCAACAACATAACCAAGAGTTTTCAAAGCCCGAACAGCCTCCGAGCCTGAAACCAGCGGCAAGCTAGGCATGTGCAGAAATTTCAAATGTGGTTAATAAAGAGCGCCCACCAATATGAACAGGAAACTCTTCAAGAAATAACTCTGTCGCCTCGCGAAGATTTAAAAGCGCCTCTTCAACGGTCTCGCCTTGAGTTGTCGTGCCTGTTTCTGGGTTTGAGGCCACAAAGCCGCCTTCAATAGCAGGGGTTAATATCGCAGTAAGTTCCATGTTATGCCTTTCAATAAAAACATACTTATATTAAGCCAATATTTGCTTTATACCTAACGTAAAAGTAAGGGGCTGCGCGCTTTTGCGCAGTCCCTCTTCACTGTAAGGTTAGGGTTCATGCCCCTCCCGAATTTCTCGCACCTTCGTAACCGCTCGGAGCCCGAGGATGAAAGCAACGACCCCGATGACGAGTCCCACTACAACTCCAAGCCAACCCGCTAAAACCAGCCCTAGAAACGGTGAACCAACGGTAATTAAAATAACTAGCGGAAGCAAAATCGGGTGTCGCTCATAGTACTCGTGGATGCGCTTCCAGCCGAGAGATCCATGTAAACGCAAGGTTCCCTCAATGGGGACGTCGTGCGTTTTTCGAGTATCGCCACACTTGGGACAAGGGCCGAGATGATTTAGCGGCAACGATTCCCCACAAGCGGAGCATCGGGAGGATTGCGAGATCGTTTCCATTCTGAACCCTAACGTTTGACATAAGGGGCGCGCTTTAGCGCGTCCCGCTTGATGGATGGGTTGGGCAGTTGTTGCTGTAATATGAACTGGCAATAGGTGCAAGAATAGTGAAAAGACAAACTGCTAATGGTCACCTCTAAAAATTGAGTTTTCAATTAATTTTGAGAGGAATTTCTCTATAAATTTGAATTTCACCTTAAATTCACCGATTTTTTGACTAAATCA
>JAYWDZ010000131.1:0-1963 GCA_043779595.1 Nitrosomonadales bacterium | reverse complement strand
GTCGATCCGGGTGATACCACATTGATCCCGGGCGAGCAGGTAGAGCGCTCTGAGGTGTTGCAGTTGAACGATGACCTGGTCGCAGCCGGTAAGGAGCCCGCAGTGTATACGCCAGTGTTGCTGGGTATCACCAAGGCCTCACTGTCGACCGACTCCTTCATTTCGGCGGCATCGTTCCAGGAAACGACACGCGTGTTGACCGAGGCGGCGATCATGGGCAAACGTGATGAACTGCGGGGCCTGAAAGAAAACGTCATAGTGGGTCGTCTGATCCCTGCCGGCACGGGTCTGGCGTTCCACAACGCCCGTCGTCGTCAGGCCGCTGGCGAGGATTTGAGTGCTATGCACCTGATGGAACCGAGCGTGGAAACCCCGACGGAGAACCAAGAGCTTGCTTGACAGAGGGGCGTGACTCCCCTAGAATCACGCGTCTTTTTCCGGGCATTTGTCCCGGAGCTTTAATTTGCTGACAGGGCGGCATTGCCGTCCTGTTTTTGATGGTGGGGTGAACGCGTTCGCTCCTCGTTAATATTTCATTGAACAATTGTAATTTCGATTCGATTACCCTGGATATTCAGACATGCCAACCATTAACCAGCTGATCCGTAAGCCGCGTCAGGCCCCGGTCGAAAAAAGCAAGGTTCCCGCCTTGAATGCTTGCCCCCAGCGCCGTGGCGTTTGCACCCGTGTGTATACCACCACACCGAAAAAGCCGAACTCTGCGTTGCGTAAGGTTTGTAAGGTCAAATTAACCAGCGGCTTCGAGGTCATCAGCTACATCGGCGGCGAAGGTCACAATCTTCAGGAGCACTCGGTGGTGCTGGTGCGCGGCGGCCGGGTAAAAGACTTGCCGGGTGTGCGTTACCACACAGTACGCGGCAGCCTGGATACCTCAGGCGTAAAAGACCGCAAGCAGTCGCGCTCCAAGTACGGCACCAAGCGCCCGAAGAAAGCCTGATACTTCTGATAGAAGAGTGGCCCAAAAAGTTTATTTGCCAATAGGCCAAACCCGATAATTATTAAGAGACTGAGAAACCATGCCTCGTCGTCGCGAAGTCCCCAAACGTGAAATTCTGCCCGATCCTAAATATGCGAATCAGGAAGTTTCAAAATTCATGAACGTTGTCATGTCCAGCGGCAAAAAATCCGTCGCTGAGCGCATCGTTTATGGTGCTTTTGAGCAGATCAGCAAAAAATCCGGCAAGGATCCGTTGGAGATTTTTAGTGAAGCGCTGAACAAAGCACGTCCGCTGGTCGAAGTGAAAAGCCGCCGGGTAGGGGGCGCCAACTATCAGGTTCCGGTTGAGGTGCGTGCTAGCCGCCGCACGGCACTGGCGATGCGCTGGCTGAAAGACGCCGCCCGCAAGCGCGGCGAGAAATCCATGGATGCCCGACTCGCCGGCGAATTGCTGGATGCCGCGGAAGGCCGGGGCGGTGCAGTTAAAAAACGTGAAGAAGTGCACCGTATGGCTGAGGCCAACAAGGCCTTCTCGCATTTCCGTTTCTAACAACAGTTTTTTAACATCAAGATATTTGTAGGTAACCACCGTGGCCCGCGCGACCCCTATCGAACGCTATCGCAATATCGGCATTTCTGCCCATATTGACGCCGGCAAAACCACCACCACCGAACGTGTACTGTTCTATACCGGCGTGTCGCATAAAATCGGCGAGGTGCATGATGGCGCCGCTACCATGGACTGGATGGAGCAGGAGCAGGAGCGCGGCATCACGATTACCTCGGCCGCCACCACCTGTTTCTGGAAAGGCATGGACGGCAATTATCCCGAGCATCGCATCAACATCATTGATACGCCGGGTCACGTCGACTTCACCATTGAAGTCGAGCGCTCGATGCGAGTATTGGATGGCGCGTGCATGGTGTATTGCGCTGTGGGCGGCGTGCAGCCGCAGTCTGAGACAGTGTGGCGTCAGGCGAATAAATACAAAGTACCGCGTCTGG
>JAYWDZ010000130.1:0-1964 GCA_043779595.1 Nitrosomonadales bacterium | reverse complement strand
CATGAACAAAAATAGCTAGTTTTCGGCCAATCCATGCAACATCTGGTTTTCCCGGTAAATCTTTGCGATGGATGCGATATCCAGTAAAGCCCAACTCCCGGCAAAGCGTGCGCGCCACCAGCTCCGGCGCGGTATCTTTGCTCCGAATCCGCCGCATATTTTCTGAACGGCGGCCAGGGGCGAGGGTGTCCATTGCTATTTATTCTTGGCTGCAGATTCCTCAGCCGCTTGTTTCGGGAATTTTGAAATGAGCCACTTCAAAACCTCAAGTTGATCTGCCGAAGTTGCCCGGCGAGTTTGAATCAACAACTGTTTCAAGTCTGGACGAATCAGCATCGCATTTTGTGCGCCTTCGTTGCAGACAGAGCAAATCGCGCGAAGGTTGGATGGCTCATCGATTCCGCCTTTGCTCTTGTCGATGATATGCCCGATGTGAAGCCGCGTATTTCGTGTCAGATCGTATGGATGAGGCTCGCCAGCGACCGCGCCGCACATTTGACAGGTAAAGCCATTGCGATCAAGGACAAAGGCGCGGGTTTCTTTTGAAAGGGCACGTTCAAATGCTGGTTGAGGTTTCGCTGTTTCCAATAAATACTGACCGGGTTTTAATTCGCTACGGTCATTGTGCGTGAGGATTAAATAACCCTCTTCTGTACGGAGTTCACGAACACGCCGCGCCCATTCTGATTGATTATCAGCGATGACTCGCAATTCTTGAGAATCCATTACACGACCAATATTTGCCAGAAAGTGCGCGCGGAGTTTTCCGCGGGCACCGCCTCTTGGTGTTTTTTCTTTTGCCATTGCTACGCTCGTTTTAGCTTTGGTTTTGCGGCGGCATTTAGCGCTGATTGAATTTGCGTGCCAACAGCACAAGCAACGGGAGGGGGAAATGCATTGCCAATTTGGCGATATGCGGCAGTTTTTTTGCCGCTGATTTGCCAGTTATCGGGAAATCCCTGGATGCGTGCGGTCATGCGAACTGTGAGGCGTGGCATACCGATAAAGCTCATTTCTGGCGCGATATCAGCAATGCCCATACCATCTACTCCAATTGAAGCCCACGCCTTTTTTGCTCTAGTGGGGCCGAGGTCAGGGCCACCATGTTTTTTGCTACCACCAACCAATGTAGGGGCTATATCACATGCTCTTTCGCGCCATAGTTTTGCGCCGATCCAACCGTTTGCGGTCATGAGGTCGAACAGTGCATCGCCGACTGTCGGTGGTGGGACGATATGTGCTGACGGCCACCTGAAATATTCTGCTGCATTTTTCTTTAATGCCACAAAAACAACTCGTGGGCGCAACTGAGGAACACCAAAATCGCTTGCGTTAAGCAGGCGCCATTCGGCGATATAACCAAGTTTTTTTAAGTCGGAGATTATTTTTGCACGGTAGTCATCAAAAACAGAATCAAGCAACCCGCGTACATTTTCGAGCATTACGGCTTGAGGTTTGCATTCAGACACCAATCGAATTGCTTCAGGGAATAGGTCGCGGTTATCTTCATTACCAAGTTGGGTGCCCGCCTTTGAAAAAGGCTGGCACGGTACGCCGCCTGCCAGGAGTTCAATTCCTTTCCATTTTTCGGCCGAATAGTGGCGGAGATCGCCTTCTGTGACATGCCAATGTGTGCGGTTGATTCGGAGGGTTTGGCAAGCTGCTGCTTCAAGCTCTACAAGGCTAACGTGATCAAAGCCTGCTTGTTCTAGGCCGAGGGCTTGACCACCTGCGCCAGCACATATTTCTAACGATGAAAGCCCCATTACTCCCTCCAGATGCAGTTTGTGGCGGATGTGTGCCACCTGTGTATACATAATATGCTTATTTTATATTTTTAAGCACCGCTTGGCTATGCAGTGGTGGGTTGACGTCGAACGCTCATGATCGAGGGATTCAGCGGCAACATCAGTGTGGAAGCAGCCGCATAAGTTGGGTCTCTGGGAGCGGCGTCGGCATGAAAT
>JAYWDZ010000129.1:0-33253 GCA_043779595.1 Nitrosomonadales bacterium | reverse complement strand
TTGTTGACTTGTGTGACTACACACATAAGGTACTCACGGTGCCAGTCAAGGTCACCCCCGGTAGACGCGCTAATCCCCGATCGAAGCCTCTGGATGTTTAACCCCAGCCGAGATCAGGTTCGGCAGTTTTTCTTTGACGTCTGGGCGCGCTATCGAGCATGTCACACGCTCGCCGGGGCCGAGGGTATGGCGTTGGAAGCCATTCTTGCGCACCCGGAATATCACGCTATGCTCGACAATCCTGCGCGCTACCTGGAGCGCGACTATCCACCAGAGCCCGGCGAAACCAATCCATTTCTACATTTGTCGATGCATCTATCCATCGCTGAACAACGCTCGATCGATCAACCCGCAGGCGTGCGCGAACGCTATCAAAAACTGCTCGCACAACGCGGTGATGCAATGCAGGCACAACATGAAGTAATGGATTGTTTGGCCGAAATGATCTGGCAGGCGCAGCGCACTAACACCGTCTATGACCCGGTGGCATATTTACAATGTCTGGATGCCAAACTGGGCCAATTTCAATAATGGCGGCAAACACCCTCAAACGCTTAAAAGGATAGCGATGATGATTACCTTCCATACCAAATCGTACGCCGACATTACTTTCCTGGGTGATATCGGTACGCAGCTCATTGAGATGATGGGCCACACCACAACGGTGCCGGGTGCCATACTGGCAAGCGACCTGCCCGCCGCATTGGCGCATTTGCGTGCAGGCGTCACGGCGAACACCGCAATTGAACCACCCGTAGCAGCGGATGGACAAGATCAGGACAAAGAGCGTCCGGTCAATCTGGCGCACCGGGCTTTGCCGCTCATCCAGCTATTGGGAGCGGCACTCGCCGACAAGGAAAATGTAATGTGGGATTAGTATTTCTCCGGCTACAAAACGGGGGTACCCCCGTCTATCCAAGGAGCTTAAGGGGTAAACCACGTGTTTTGAAAGCCAAATGCCCCGGCAAAGCCAGAGGCTTACCTCACGAGGCTACCAAGCATGGCAGGCATTATCAGTGACCAAGCATCTCACCTTCGATGTCACGCACCAGATTTAAGATGAACATCTCGTTGAAGCCATGCCAGCTTCCATACTTCTCGCGCATCGGATAGTAGACGGTGTTGAAATATTGGGCCATCTGATGGTCGCGTGTGCCCAAAGAGCCGATCCTTTGGATGGCATCCCGCGCCAGACTGCGGCTGTCTTCCATCATGTCGCGCCAGTCAACCAAGTCTTGCTTAACACCATAACCAAAATGCGAGGGCACGAAGATATCAAAGTCGAGCGCGGCGAGGCGATTGAGTGCTGCCAGATAGCCCGGTGCGTAGCGGTCGGGCACGCCGACTGGCGCGACACTCTTGACCAATCCGAGGTCGGCAGTGAATACCAGTCGTTCGGATGGCAGATGAAAGGCGTACAGCGTGTCTGTGTGCGAGAGTCCCATGTAAAGCGCCCTGATCTCCACGCCGCCGATGGTGAGCGTTGTATCACCGCTGATGAGGCGGGTCGGTTCGAGCACGTCGTGATGGTCGTATGGCTTCCAGTACGCCGGGCTTTTCTCATGGGCAATGACCTCGGTCGGCGCGAGTGCCGCGCCCCCGCGAGTGTGGTCAAGGTGATAGTGCGAATAGATGAGCGTGTGGACCCGCTTGCCAGGAAATTTCTGGTCCAGTTCCTTTTTGAGCGCTGTGGCCATCTCAGCGTTCATCGGGTCGATCACCACGAGTCCGGCGTCCGTGACGATGATCAGATTGCGGTACCAGTTCCACCTGAACGTGTACACCTTGTCAGTTAGCTTCT
Source organism: Nitrosomonadales bacterium (assembly GCA_043779595.1). Lineage (GTDB taxonomy): Bacteria > Pseudomonadota > Gammaproteobacteria > Burkholderiales > Thiobacillaceae > Thiobacillus. Next base: position 31,452 of record JAYWDZ010000129.1, on the reverse strand, counting down.
CGAACTGCGTTCCATCGATGCCGGGGCCGTGAAAGTAGGGTTCCACCGTTTTCATGACGGTCTCTAGAATAAAACCCCTGCAACCCGCTGCCGACAGCAGTACTGCTGCTGCCAATACAAGCCAAATACTTCTCTTCATGATGTGCTCCCTTAAATGGCTGTAGGTGTGTAATTAGTGAAAATCATGCGTGGGCCTCCTGGGGGATGGTGCGCCTCTCGCGCACCAGCTTCCAGATCGACACGATGTGAAACCACAGCCAGAGCGGCGCTGGAAGAAACACCGCATACATCATGCTGTGGTGAGGCCCAGTGTCGGGCAACAAGACGAGCGCCAATGAACTGGCAACGATCAGAATATCCATGAGCCCGAACATATTGGCGAACCACGCGCGGCGAGCGCCTTCGACCCCTGCGGCAAGCGAAAACGCGGCGATCAGACCAAAGAACCCGGCTCCAATGTGCGTAAACCCGTCCACAATCCCGAACTCCGTGGGCAAAACGCCGAGGCTCGCTTGCATCAGGAAGGTCGCGCCGAAAAAAACTCGAATACCCTGGAGCAATAACAATTGCTTTTGATCAAGATCAAGAAGCAGATGCCGGACCGGTGTAAACACAAATAGCGCGACGCGACTACCCCAACGAAGAGAAAAATAATCATCAGGAAAACCACACCCGATATGTCTGCGGGGAAAATACTCTTCGTCGAGAGACCCAGGTGCAAAAGTGCGAGCCAGGCCACCATGGCGGTGCCGATGACAATTCGCAGCCTGGCGGCCGACTTGCCGAGGGAGAGCACCCACAGCGTATAGATCACCATCACCATATTCAGGCCGATCATGAACCAGACAGAAGCGCTTTCGGACATGGTGATTGTCTCCTATGATAGGATATTTGGAAATTGCAGATTAGCTGCAATAAACAGTCTGAACAATGCTCAAAACAATCGAATTATTTGCCGAAACGACTAATATTGAATCTCAAAACGATTGTCTTAGTGATGTCCTAAGATCGATGCGGATCAGCGGCAGTCTGTTGCTGGGGGAAGCGTATACGACGCCTTGGGCGATCTCTATCCCGAGCGCCGACCGGCTGGGAGCGCTGTTGCGGGTGAGCGTCGGCGTGCGCGTGGTCGCGTTCCATTTTGTTGAACGCGGACAGGTCGAGATCGCGCTCCAGGGTGGGGATGAGGCAGGTGGGAATGAGATGGTCGTGCAAGCCGGAGAAATCGCCATCTGCTTTGCGGGCACCGCCCACCAGATATCGCAAGGCGCAAATCCCCGCGTCGTGCCGGTCGAAACGCTTTTAACGGGTGGCGAAAATGCGTTCCGACCCAGCGAGCAGAACCGGGCGCGCTGCACCTCGCTGCTGTGCGGCGTATTTCTGTTGCATGATACTTACCTCAACCCGCTGTTTGCGGCGCTGCCGCCGCTGCTTCACGCCTCGCTGTCTCGCCCTAGCGGATTTCATAATCTCACCGGCGTTGCAGAGCTGATGGCTCAGGAAATGAATCGACGATCATTCGGGAGTGGCTATGTGATCGAGCGACTTTTGGAATTGCTATGCGCCGAGGCGGTCCGTTCGCACATCGAGACGATCCCCCAACAGGCGGTCGGATGGCTGCGCGGACTTCGAGACCCGGTCGTCGGTCGCGCCATCACGATGATCCATTCGAAGCCGGGCGAGACTTGGTCCGTGGAGCGCCTCGCGCAAGGTGTGGTGATGTCGCCATCACGATTCGCCGCCCGGTTTGCGGCCGCACTCGGTGAGAGTCCCATGGCGTATGTCGCTAAATGGCGAATGAACGTGGCTGGCAGGCTCCTGGATGGAACGCAGCAAGGAGTCGGCGAAATCGCTGCCGAGGTCGGCTACGAGAGTTTGGCTGCGTTCAATCGTGCCTTTAAGAGGCATGTCGGCGTCCCACCAGCAGCATGGCGGACGCGTGAACGTTCATGAGCCCGCCAATGCTTGCTGTTATTTAGGCCCGCCGTGCGTCTATGAGGCGGCCCAACGAGTTTATAGGTTACAACGCAACCATACCGACGCAATGCTGTTAAACGACCTACCCGCCGCGTTAGCGCGCGAGGGTAGCGGCGACATCCATAGTCGATCAAGTCTTAGAAGATGACGCGCGCGCTGAAGACAAAGAGCATCCTATCAGCCTTGTGCACCGCGCTTTGCCGCTCATCCAGCTATTGGAAGCCACACGCACCAACAAGGAAAATGTGATAGGGGATTAGCGTTAACGGGCTTGGGTTAAGCCGTGCCGCCCACCGTCAAACCATCAATGCGCAAAGTCGGCTGCCCTACGCCTACCGGCACGCTCTGCCCTTCTTTACCGCACGTGCCCACGCCTGAATCCATCGCCATGTCGTTGCCGATCATCGCCACGCGGGTCAATGCATCGGGACCATTGCCGATCAGCGTCGCGCCCTTAACGGGATAAGTGACTTTGCCGTTTTCGATCATGTAGGCTTCAGCAGCAGAAAACACAAATTTGCCGCTGGTGATGTCGACTTGGCCGCCGCCAAAGTTGACTGCGTAAAGCCCGTTTTTGACCGAAGCGATAATTTCTGCCGGATTCTTATCGCCGTTCAACATCAGCGTATTGGTCATACGCGGCATCGTTAGATGCGCATACGATTCGCGTCGCGCGTTACCGGTAATCGGTACGCCCATCAAGCGTGCATTCATCATGTCCTGCATATAGCCCGTGAGAATGCCATCCTCGATCAGCACGGTACGCTGGGTGGGATTGCCTTCGTCGTCGACATTGAGCGAACCACGCCGTAGCGGAATCGTGCCGTCGTCGATCACCGTCACGCCGGGTGCCGCGACGCGCTCGCCCACACGCCCGGCAAATGCCGAACTGCCTTTGCGATTGAAGTCGCCCTCGAGACCATGACCGATCGCTTCGTGCAGCAAAATACCGGGCCAGCCGGAGCCGAGCACCACTGTCATGCTGCCGGCCGGCGCCGGGCGTGCGTCGAGGTTGACGGTGGCTTGATGCACCGCCTGATGCGCGTAGATGTCGAGAATGTCGTCGGTGAAATAGCTGTAATCGAAACGTCCGCCCCCACCGCCCGCGCCCTGCTCACGACGACCATCCTGCTCGACAATCACTTGCAGCGACAAGCGCACCAAGGGGCGCACGTCAGCCGCCAGATGGCCATCAGAACGCGCGATGTAAATCACCTGATATTCGGAAGCAAGGCTCGCCATCACCTGGATGACGCGCGTATCCAGCGCACGCGCGCGGCGCTCCAGGCGCTCGAGCAACGCGACTTTGTCGGCATCCTGCAAACTCGCCAGGGGATCGACGGCTTGATACAGCTGGCGGCTTTGCCCACGCGCAAGCAGCGCAGCGGTGCGTGACTGGCCTGCGCGGGCGATGGCGCGAGTGGCGTCAGCCGCGGCGTCGAGCGCACTCAGGCTAATGTCATCGGAATAGGCAAACGCGGTTTTTTCGCCCGAGATTGCGCGGACTCCCACCCCCTGATCGATATTGAAACTGCCTGATTTAACCTGGCCTTCTTCCAGACTCCAGCCTTCGGAGCGTGAATACTGAAAGTACAAATCGGCGTAGTCGACGTCATGCGCCAGCAGGCGGTTGAACACCGGCTGCAACTGGTTGGCATCAAGCCCATTAGGCAATAACAGTGTGGATTCAGCGGAGCTAAAAAGCTGCTCAGCCGATTGAATAGGAACAAAAGAATCAACAGGGTTCATGGCGCATGGGTCTCAAATTAATCAAGGGCGATACGGTGAGACAGACTCAACGCTTATCAGTTGCGCGACGTTCCACCACTTTGACGGAAATTTTGCCCGAGTCGGTTAAACGGTGCTTCAACGCCGGCAGGCTTTTGCGCAAACTGCTTTGATAGGCGGTGTTTACATTTGCAATCACCACGCCCGAACCACGCGGCAGGCGATCCAGCACCACGCCCCAGGGATCGACAATCATGCTGTCCCCGTGCGTTTCGCGTCCGGACAAATGGTAGCCACCTTGCGCAGGCGCGATCACATAAGCGAGATTTTCGATGGCACGTGCCCGAATCAACGTTTCGAAATGCGCGCGCCCGGTGGTCGCTGTGAACGCCGACGGTACGACGATGATGTCGACCCCGGGCATCGCGCGAAACAGCTCGGGGAAACGCAAGTCGTAGCAGATTGACAGACCAATCCGGCCAAAAGGGCTGTTGACGACGACCACGGTGTTGCCAGGCTCAATGGTTTTGGACTCTTGATAATGCTCGTTACCGAGATCCATGCCAAACAAATGAATCTTGTCGTAGCGGGCCACCTGTTTGCCGCGCTCGTCGAATACCAGGCACGCACTGCGAACCTTGGTAGGGGAATGGGCTTCGAGCGGAATTGATCCACCGATCAACCATATCTGATATTTTTTGGCCATGCGCGATAAAAACCGCTGAATCGGTCCGCTGCCTTCCTGTTCGCGCGCTGCAAAAATATCACCCTCTTTTTTGCTCATGATCGGAAAAAACTCCGGCAACGCGATCAGCTGGGCGCCCGCGCCCACGGCCAGCTCAATGAGTTGTTGCGCTTCGGCAAGATTGGCCGCCACGTTAGAGCCCGAGGCCATTTGTATCGCAGCCACGCGGACCGCGCCCACCTGAACTGCGGATTTTTTGACCTGAGCGCCCTTGGACCGGGCGACGCTGGTTTTACTGTTTTTCTTGGTTGTCGGTGCTGTCATCCGTCACTATCCTTGGCGTTCTGTTTTTGGTTTTGGTCAGTTTATTCACTTCCGGTTCGCGCCACGGCCCGGTCACCATATATTCCTTGCTGGTCGCTTCTTCAAATGGATCGCGGAACAGTTTTTGTGCGGCCAGCACGCCGAGTCCAGCAATCGGGCCACCGATTAATGCGCTCGCCACGGCCACACTTTCCGAAAGTTTAGGCGACACCTTGACGCGCATTTGGACCGTTTCGTCTGTGAGCTTGGCAAGCCCGGACATGGTCACTTTTGCCGCCGGACCTTTCATGCGCAAATCGTCGCTATACACCACGCCGCGTGTGATACGCATCGTAGCGGAAATCTCATCGAAGGCGAATCCGTCATTGAAAATATCGCGAAAATCAAATGACAAACGGCGCGGGAGCGATTGCAAACTCAATACACCCAGCAATTTGGCTGCGCCCGGATCGACTTTGAGGAATTGGCCATTTTTTGCTTTGAAGTTGAGTGTGCCGCCCAAGGTTTTGAAATCAAAATCGACTGGCGTACCCTCCCAGGTCACGTCACCGTCGATGTTGACATTCCCGCGCTTGACCGCATCCTTAAAGCCAAAACGGGTGAGCATTTTGCCCGCATCAACTATATACACCTGCAAATTGGCGCGCGTTTCACCATTGCCAGTATCGACCCATAGTCCATTCATCTTGAGAACACTATCGGGATGCGTGAGTTGCAGATTATCGATGACCAAGCCTTGCGACGAGCCATGCGCTACCGCTTCGAGTCGGCCTAGTGCGCGGCTTTCGAGGCGGAAATCATCGACAATCAAATCCAGCATGGGGATATCACTGGCTTTTGTATGGGTGCTGGTGTCTGCGTTGGCGCCTGCAGCCACGGCCCTGAAAGGTTCAGCAGCCGGGATAGTCAACTGCTTGAATTGCGCATTTACCCGTGCTGTACTGGCGGCGGCCAGGCGGTCCGCAGGTCGGTACGACAGCGTGCCACTCATGTCACGCCCCGTCACTGCCAGATGCAGGATATTGCCGCGGGTCCGCCCCTGAACACGCACATCGGGAAAGCGCCGCCCCATCAAGTCCAGCGTGCCAAAACTCAAATCGATAAACGAAATCGGCAGCTCAGCTGCGCCATTATTGTCCGGCATCAAGCGTATCCATTCAGACAGTGCCAGTCCGCGGCCGCTGCCCGCCAAACGTAACCCAGGCTCACGCGGCAATTTGGCCGCACCGCCAAATCGAATCTCGCCTCGACTGATGCGATTATCCGTAGTGGTTTGCCATATTGCGCCAAGGGTATGCTCCAGCTGAATTTCGACCAGTTGGGTTTTGCCGGGCTGCGGCACGCGTGTGACGACCAGCGGTAAAGACTGTGCTGCTGGCTTATTTAGTGGTGCAGGTAAACGTGACTCCAGTCCAATCAAATCGGAGTCAATCCGCAATTGAGGGTTTTCGGGGTCCAGCACGATCTGACCACGCCAGCGCGCTTCACCGGTCAGCCGACTGCCCCAAGTTTTGCCCAGCCAGGGGGTAAGGCCTGCGACAGTTGCCCGCCCCTGAGCTTGTACTAGCGCGTTGCCATCTCGGGTCGAGGCAATAATGCTGACCGGGCCACCCAGAAATTGCGCATTCAAGCCTTGCGAAGTCAGCCCAGCTTGAGTGAACACAATATCGCCCTTGACTTGATCCAGACGCGGCAACGCGGGAGCTAACAAGGTATTGCCGCGAAAACTCAATCGGCCTCCCAGCGTAGTGTCGTGCGAATGGTGGAGCGGGATTTTAAGATTGAGCGCCAGCACCATCCGCCCGCTGCCATCCAGATTTTCGGTTATTCCCTTCAAGCGTTTCCCGACCGGGCTCGAATTGGCATAACGAATAAAATCCTTCGCCTCGCCCGCCGCCTGACCCGTGATTTCGAGTACTTTCTCGTGAATGTGCAGATCAGGTATCAGGGCATTGACCGGCCCCAACTGAGCATTAAAAATGCGCGCCTGATCCGCGTGCACCTCCATGCGGTTACCCTGAAAAATAAGTTGTCCGCTAGCCCCCTCGATACGTGGCCAACCCGGTGCATAGTCGAGGATGGCGCCTTTGAGCCCCACCACTACTTTGAAGACGCCGCCTTGATCATTGTTGAAGGGAAAACGTTCGAGATCGCCCGTAAGGGTCAAGCGGGTATCGTTAGAATTGCCCGCCACCACTGCGTGCTTGACCCAGTTCACCGTATCGTCGTGAACTATCAGGGGCAGATAGCGATAGACTGCCGTGCCGTTGCCGCGACTCAATTGGCCGGTTAAATTGATTCGGCCTGGATGGTCCTTAACGGTTTCATAACTGCCTTGCGCTGACCCTGCCGCATCCGCGTTGGCGAAATCCATCTGATTGAGCGTAAACACCACGCTTTGCGAATGTTTTTTCCATCCGCCCTTTGCGTGCAGGCTGTCCAGCGTCACCCTGGATTCCCGAAAAACCCGAGGCAGATCTACTTGCATTGCCTTGCCCTGTAACTCGAACAAGCCGGATTGCTCATCCCCCCGCACGCTGCCCGAGAGGTTGCTGACCCCAGGCCGTGCACCACTGGCGGCAAGTTGGATTCCGCTAAAACGCGTCGTCAGCTTGAATCCAGCGGCACTGGGGCGCTCGCCTTGCCAGCGGAGTTGCAGCTCGTCAATGCGCCCACGCGCTTGCAAATCCTGCATTGTGTCGCGCACTGTTTGCGGCACTGGTAACGCGGGCAGCACGTTTTGCAAAGCAGCCAGATTCAAATTATTCGCATGCACCTCGCGCGCGGTACCTTCCCAACCCAACCCAGCCTTGAACGCTGTCACCCCCATACCGCCGGGCAGATTCAAACTGATAATCTGCACCTCAATAGTTTGCGCGTTCCCGGTTCGCTTCCAGTTCACACTCCCGCGCAGATGGTCCAACTGTAAGGGCGGCAAAGCGGTATTGAGCGTGGTGTTAACCCCTCGCATATTCAGCCCTGCTGAAACCGCGCTCAACCTGCCTTTGGCGATCTCCAACCGTACATTAGCCGATCCGCCGCCACTCGCGACGGGATAAGGCAGATCGATCCACTGGGCCAATTCAGGTAACGAAGCACTCGGAATACTCCCGCTAATCACGCCAGACCAGGTTTTGAGGTCGCCCACACTGCGGCCATTAAGCTCTGCCTGCAATGTAATAGGCGACGACAATTGCGGAGGCGGCGTGGCCTGGACATGTATCGAATGGCGATTGAAATGGTTCTGCAACGTAAAATCCAGATTGCGCAAAATCAGCACAGGCGCGGCCCGTAAATCGTCGCGCCAGGCCAATGTTGCACCACTGATATGCACCTTGTCCTGCTTGAATAGCCAGTCAGAAAACCCGCTACGCGAATCTGCCGGATTGAGCGGAATTCCGCCTATATAAAAATGGCCGTCATGCGCGCGCCGCACAGTGAGGGCGGGTCCCGCCAATTCCAGTCGGCTGAAACGGGGTTGCAATACCAGCAATGAACGCCAGCCGAAGGTGGCTTCCAGCTGGTCCAAATAAAGGGCCGGACGATTCTGCTGATCGTATATGCGCACGCCGCGCAAACTGAACTGAGGTCGCCTTTGTTGTCCGCTGACAGACACGGCTTCAAGCGTCACACGCTGGCCTAACGCACGCGACATCAATTCAGCCAGCGTGTCGCGATGATCGGCGATATTGGGCAAGAGCCAAAAATACAGCGCAGCCGCCAACGTGCTAAACCCCAGCGCGGTGACACCCACGAGCCAACCCAGCCAGATAAGCGCCCGGTGGGAGTATGCGGATAGGGGGGGAGAAATTTTCATGCGGAATACGGTTTCAAGTGCGTATTTTAGTGTGGTTACGCTTAATGCGCTGAGGTATCGGCGCGAATGTCAGCGGCTCAGGTTTCGATAAAACGCCGGATCTGACGGCGATCGCGTTTGGTGGGGCGGCCGCGCAGCGGCGCATCCAGGTTGATGGCCGCTTTATGCTCGGCAATTTGCTGTACGCGGCGCGCCTGACTGGCCTCGTCTTCGCGGTACAGTGCCTGGGCAATAGGCGCGGCACTGCGTTGCAGGGATAAGCCCAGAATTTCAATTTGCCAAGTAAATTCACCAATCTGAATCGCCAACCGATCACCCGGCGTGATGTCCTTGGCGGGTTTCACGCGCTCTTGATTAAGCCTGACTTTGCCGCCCTCCACCGCCTGGGTCGCAAGGCTGCGCGTTTTATAAAAGCGTGCGCACCATAGCCATTTATCGATGCGCATTTTTGTGGGGGGAGATTTATCAGAGGCAGTAATTTCAGACCGCATTGATCACTCCATCAAACACACCCGGCTGGGATAAACGTTGGATAAACCAGGCGAGCGCCCGGCCGGAGTCGCCTGAGCGCCAAGCCAAATACAGCACATCTTCAGGATTACAGTCTGCCACTTTCTTTTCCACCAAACCACGCGTGGCGGGCGACTGGAATAGCCAGCGCGGTAGATTGCCCACCCCCAGCCCTTTTTGTTGCGCCAACAGTTTGGTGGCCAAATCGGGGACCGCCAATCGGGCCTGACGTTGCAACACCCCGGCGCTACGCAGCGGCAGGTTACGCGCCGTATCCGAAATCACAATCGCGCGATGCGCCTGAATGTCAGCCTCAGTCAGCGGGTGCTCTATCATTGCCAGCGGGTGAGTCGTCGCTACACAAAATACAAATTCCAGCTTGCCCAGTACACGCGTGCGAAAACCTCCACCCGGCGGGCCGTCTCCCGCCGCGCCAATCACGATATCCGCATCGCTGGAGAGCAATACTTCCCATGCACCTGCCAACACTTCGGTGCGGATTCGGAGTGCGGTCTTCTGACCCAACAAATCAAATTCAGCGATGCAATCCAACACCGGCGCCATCGGCAGAACGGCATCTACTGCCAGCGTTAGCGTCGGCTCCCAACCATCCGCCGCCTGGCGTGCGCGCTGCTCAATATCGGCGGCCGCTTTAAGCAGCAAGCGGCCCTCGTCCAGCAAAACCTGGCCCGCAGGCGTCAAGCGTGCACGGTGGCCGGATCGATCAAACACCAGCACATCCAGATCGGCTTCCAACTGCTGTACGGCATAAGTGAGGCTGGACGGGGCGCGATCCAGTTTTTCGGCAGCGCGCGCAAAGGAGCCGCGCCGGTCTATGGCGTCGAGAATGGCTAGCGTATCGAGTGTGAGAGACATGTTCGGATTTTATGAACGACTTGCTCGAATTGTGAGCCTTTTGCAGCGCGACTGCCAAGTCTATAGTCCGCACATTGCTAATCCACCGGAGAACACCATGCTCACAGTACGCAAATCCCACGAACGTGGTCACACCAATCACGGCTGGCTCGACAGCTATCACACGTTCTCATTTTCTGATTATCACGATCCACGCTGGATGGGCTTTGGTCCGTTACGCGTGATTAACGACGACCGCATCGCGGCCGGTGGCGGCTTTCCTACGCACAGTCATCGCGATATGGAAATCGTGACCTATGTGCTGGAAGGTACGCTGCAGCATCAGGACTCTCTGGGCAATGGTGGGACTATCGTGCCAGGTGAAGTGCAGCGTATGCGCGCAGGTCGCGGCATTGCCCATAGCGAATACAATGCATCGAAGACCACGCCCGTCCATTTGCTGCAAATCTGGATCGAGCCCGACACTCGCAATCTCGATCCCGGTTATGAGCAAAAAGCGTTTAACCCGGCTGAGATGCGCGGACAATTTCGCATCGTAGCTTCGCCGGACGGGCGTGAGGGATCGGTGACCATTCATCAAAACACGATGATTTATGCGGCTAAAATTGCAGCGGATGAACAAGCGTCCCTGTCTTTGCAAGCCGGACGCCGAGCCTGGCTACATGTTGCTACGGGCCGCGTGCAAATTAAAGGCTATACACTCGAAGCAGGGGATAGCGTCGCTTTGGTGCACGAACCCGATCTGACATTGGTAGGCGTGGAAGCGGCCGAGGTTTTATTGTTTGATTTGTCCTAACCGCCAAGCTGAGGTCGTTCATGATCGCGACCAGCCACACTTCATTATTTTAAAATTCAAAAAAAGGAAACAACCATGATCAAAATTCTGGCCTTTGCTGGCAGTAGCCGCCGCGAGTCGTGGAACAAAAAACTGATTCATAACGCAGCTGCATCGGCAAAAAAAATCGGGGCCTATGTGACATTGATTGATTTGGCCGATTACCGTCTGCCGTTATATGACGGAGACCTAGAGGCGGCTGAAGGCGTGCCGGAAAACGCGCTTAAACTCAAAGCGCTATTTAAATCACACCATGCATTGCTGATCGCCGCGCCCGAGTACAACAGCTCCATTACGCCACTTTTGAAAAATACGCTGGATTGGATTTCGCGAGAATGGCAAGGACAAAGCGGGCTGGTGCCTTATCAGCATAAAGTCGCTGCAATTTTAGCGACGTCGCCAGGTCAATTTGGCGGGATGCGCATGTTGCCGCATTTGCGGCAGATTCTAAATACGCTAGGCGTATTGGTTTTACCAGGTCAACTGAGTGTGCCGAATGCGGAGGAAGCGTTTACATCAGAGGGGAGTTTGAAATCGACTACCCGCCTTGATGAGTTAACTGCGGGATTGGTACGCGTCACCGCAGCTTTATCTGGCACTGCCGCTTCACTCAAACTGGCGTAACCGGTGAAGGCGGCTAAGAGCGCCACACCAAGTACGAAACCTGGCGTCCCGGAACGGTAACAACGACGATTATCCGAACATTGCACCGGGAATTGACACTGACGTGGCATGTTAGCTCCTGAGTCGCCTTTGCGACGGGCACATTACGGGATATCCACACTAACGACGATATTTCACCAGACTTTAGCAAGTTTTATAACTTTTTGTACGAGAATTTATGCGAACCCAAATTCAGCACGACCCCGTAGCTCAAACTTATACCCGCGGCGCCATTGGACTGCACTGGTTGATGGCGCTCGGGCTGGCGGCCAATTTTGCGCTCGGGCTGACGATGAGTGATTTGCCACTGTCGCCGCAAAAATTGCAATTTTATTCGTGGCATAAGTGGGCCGGGATCACCTTACTGGGCTTGGTCACGCTAAGACTTATCTGGCGTGGATTTGCAAGCCCGCCGGCTTTGCTGTCGGCTCCTTTGTGGCAACTGCGGGCCGCCCGGCTTAGTCACATCCTGATGTATGTGCTGATGTTTGCGATCCCTTTATCGGGTTGGCTGATGAGCTCGGCCGGCGGATTTACCGTTAGCTACCTGGGCGTATTCCCGTTGCCCAATCTGGTCAGTAAAAATAAAGCATTGTTTGACCTGCTAAAAGAAACTCACGAGATCTTAAACTTTACGCTGCTGGGCTTGGTGATCGTCCATATTCTTGCCGCATTAAAGCACCAGTTCATGGATCGCAATGCGACCTTGAGTCGCATGCTGCCATGGATTAAAACCCCTACTCTTAATAAAAAATGATTCGAGCTTTAAAGGCTTGGAATCCTTGGTTTATCAGCGCTATGTGGGCTTTGGCGACGCGTGAGTTAATCGATGGTTTCTTTCAGCTGCTCAAGAATGGCCGGGTTTTCCAACGTAGAAACGTCTTGAGTGATGGCTTCGCCCCGGGCAATTGCGCGTAGTAGCCGCCGCATGATTTTGCCGGAGCGGGTTTTGGGCAGGTTGTCGCCAAAACGGATTTCATCGGGTTTGGCAATTGGCCCAATTTCTTTGGCTACCCAGTTTCGCAAATCAGCGACGATTTTTCGGCCTGCTTCGCCCGTGGGGCGCGCGCCTTTTAAAACGACAAACGCCACAATGGCTTCGCCTTTAATATCGTGTGGCTTGCCCACGACTGCGGCTTCGGCGACCAAGGGGCTCGCGACCAGCGCCGATTCAACTTCCATGGTGCCGAGCCGATGGCCCGACACATTCAGCACATCATCAATCCGCCCCATAATCCAGAAATAGCCGTCGGCATCGCGATGCGCCGAATCGCCTGCAAGATAGGTTTTGCCGCCCAGCTCTTCCGGGAAGTAGGTTTTTTTAAAGCGCTCGGGATCGCCCCACAAGGTGCGTAGCTGCGACGGAAAAGGCCGCTTAATCACCAGGTAACCGCCCTGGCCTTTTTCGACTGCACCCCCATGCTCGTCGGTGATTGCCGCGATGATGCCGGGCAACGGCATGGTGCACGACCCCGGTTTGGTGGGAATCGCGCCAGGCAGCGGAGAAATCATATGTGCACCCGTTTCGGTCTGCCACCAGGTATCCACGATCGGGCAGCGCCCACCCCCCACCATCTGGTGATACCACATCCAGGCTTCAGGATTGATCGGCTCACCCACCGTGCCGAGCAAACGTAGCGACGACAAATCAAACTGCCCGGGCAAGTCTGGGCCGAGTTTGATCAGGCTGCGAATAGCGGTGGGCGCAGTGTAAAACGTAGTCACATTATGCTTCGCAATGATTTCCCAAAAACGGCCAGCGTGCGGGTAAGTGGGGATGCCTTCGAATATCACTTCCGTCATGCCCAGAGCCAAGGGGCCATAGGCAACATAGGTATGGCCTGTAATCCAGCCGACATCCGCAGTACACCAAAACACGTCGGTATCGGGCTTGGCGTCGAACACCCAGTGCATCGACAACATTGCGCCGAGCAAATACCCACCGGTGGAGTGCTGCACACCCTTAGGCTTGCCGGTCGAGCCGGAGGTATACAGAATAAACAGCGGATGCTCAGCGCTGACCCATACCGGTTCGCACGTCTCAGCCTGGGTCTGCGTCAGTTCATGCCACCACACGTCGCGGCGACTCCACGCCACATGCCCACCCGAGCGGCGATATACCACCACGCGTTCGACGCACGCCGTGTCGCCCATCGCTAACGCTTCATCCACTGCTTGCTTGAGTGCAATTGCTTTGCCGCCACGCAAGGACTCGTCCGCGGTAATAATGAGCTTGGCTTTTGCATCGGTAATGCGTTCGAACAGGCTCTTCGCCGAAAACCCGCCGAATACCACTGAGTGAATCGCACCGATGCGCGCGCATGCTTGCATCGCCACTACCGCCTCGATGCTCATAGGCATATACACGATCACCCTGTCTCCTTTTACTACCCCCAGAGCCGAAAGGCCATTGGCGAACTTGCACACGCGGGCGTGCAATTGCTTATAGGTGACTTGGGTCACCGCACCGTCATCCGCCTCAAATATTAGCGCAGCTTGATCGCCGCGCGTTGTCAAATGACGGTCCAGGCAGTTATAGGAAATGTTCAATTCACCATCGTCAAACCATTGATAGAACGGCGCGTTTGATTCATCCAGCGTGCGTTTGAACGGCTTGTGCCAAGTGATATATTGGCGGGCCATATCCGCCCAGAAACCTTCGTAATCGGCCTCGGCCTTGGCGCATAGCGCTTCATAGGCCCCCATGCCAGACACGTTAGCCTGCCTGACAAAGGCGTCCGCAGGTTGGAATACACGGGTTTCGGTCAGAATCGACTCGATAGCTGCCATACAGTCTCTCTCCAGGTCCAGGGTTGCCGACAAGGCCATATTCTAAGACGCCATGTAAACTGCAGCACCATAAAAAAAAGCGCCGATGGTGCGGCGCTTTTTTCTCGCGATACGGAATTTCAATGTAGTTTGCGGCGGATCACAAACCCAATCAAACCCAATCCCGCAAGTAACATAACATAGGTTTCTGGTTCGGGTACCGGAGCGGGTAGCCGAGTAAGCCCGGAAATCTCGGTTTGTTTGAGTTGATTCAAACCCCCAAGCGATGCCATTCCGAATACGGAATTGATGGTGACGGATGTCATCAAATTTGGCGATTTCGCCAGTACGAGTATCCGGTTTTCTCCATTAACCCAAGCACCAAGTGTGGTCCACCCAGCATAGGAATCCGCCCCGACTAAACTGTTCGCGGTGATAGTAAGGTTATTGTTCGCATTAGGAGCAAGATTCACACTGAGTATCAGATCGGCGAACCAATAACCCGGTGCGGTAATGGTGACATTGTTAAGAAAGCCGTCTACAGCTTTAATCGTAGAAAAACCATTGGCGGCATCCAAGACGTCGGTCGTGGAGGAGAACGTAACCAGACGAGGGTTCGTCTGCGAACCCGCATGACCTGTGACCGTGGATGACTTTGCAGCATCTAAATACACTTTTTCCTCAATCAGACCCGCAGGAAAAGTGTTTGGCTTTACATACATATCAAAGTATGTCCCTGTATATATCGGCCCCGCAGCGCTTGCTGTGCCAGCACTCAGTATTGCAACGGCAGGCACTATCCAAGCGTTGCGAAATTTAATGGGTATCATTTTGAGTTCCTTTAGCGGATATCTGGATTAGTTTTAGTATTTAAGGTATTTAATTAAGCAAAAATAATTCCGAATTATCTAGTACGCGTCTAATTTTTAAGATTGCATTGATAATTATCAAAAAAAAGCTACCAAGTTGCTAGAAAGTAATCATCTTAAAACGTAATGTAAATATATCTGACATAAGTATCAGATAGTTGAGCTTTACCATCTTTAGCAAATAAGGTAATGAAATTCCTAAATTCCATGCTTATCCGCTCGGAATTCAGGCCTTGACACATACCAACCGGTATGTATGATTCACTCATGGACGTTTCAATCAAAAACCCGGACACCACCCGGCAAAAATTGTTGCAAGCCGCCTTTACCGAAATCTATCGGCATGGCTTTCAAGCCGCGTCGCTGACGCAAATTCTTTCCGATACGGGGCTTACCAAAGGCGCGCTCTATCATTATTTTCCAGATAAGAAAGAGCTGGGCTTAGCGGTAGTAGAAGAAATTATCCGGCCGCTCATTACTGAAATGATGTTTCACCCCATTGCGGAAACCCGGCAGCCTCTCTCAACCATGCAAAAGTTGCTTATTGCCAAAACAGCAGAAGATGACCCTTTAACCGTGGCTTTAGGTTGTCCGCTTAACAATCTGATGCAGGAGATGAGTCCGGTGGACGAAACGTTTCGGCTGCATCTGAATAACCTATTTCAGGACTGGGTGACGGTGGTGCAGAAGGCGCTCACGCGGGGTAAAGAATCGGGCGAGGTGCGCAAAGATGTGGATGCGACGGAGACCGCTCTTTTCATCGTCTCGGCGCTTGAAGGTTGCGTGGGCATGTGCAAAAACACCCAGTCAGTGCCTGCTTTTCGGGGCTGCCTCGCACAACTGGGTCGCTTTCTGGATACCTTGAAACAATGAAGAAAATGACTCACCTCCTTCGACTCAGAAACCTGAACTGCGACGCCGCTACCCGTCAGCAGAGTATTCAACCGGTAGTCCAACGGTAGGAAAGGAAATCAGCATGGAATTCACTCAAGCATTCGACGCACGCGGACTGAATTGCCCGCTTCCCATTTTGCGTACTAAAAAAGCGATCAGTACGCTAAGCCAAGGTCAAGTATTGCAGGTGACTTCGACCGATCCCGGTTCAGTCAAGGATATGCAGGCCTTTGCCCGCCAGACTGGCAATGAATTTTTGTCCACTGCCGAGGCCGCGGGTGAGTGCGTGTTTTATCTGAAACGGCATTAATGTATGAGCGAGGAAAATCGTCGCCCACGTACGCTGATTCCTCCCCCGGCACCTTATGCGGCAGCTCTGCTCGGAGGGTGGTGGCTTAATCGGCATGTGATGCTAATGCGTATAGACGATGGCGTCGCTTCCTGGTGGCTGGGCTGGCTCTGGCTTGCGATAGGTCTGGCGTTGATGGCCGCCACGATGTGGACCTTTCATCGCCATAACACCACGGTCAACCCTTACGGAAGCGCCTCGACGTTATGCGCCGACGGGCCTTTTCGCTTCAGCCGTAACCCGATTTATCTGGGGGACTGGCTCATTCTGATTGGGGTTTCGCTATTGATGAACACATTCTGGCCGCTTGTTTTTGCGCCGCTGATTTGGGTCATGCTCCGCTTCGGCGTGATCCGGTATGAAGAAGCACACCTCGAAGCCAAATTTGGCAACGCCTACCGGGACTACAAAACCCGGGTCCGGCGTTGGATGTAACTTTTATCAGGAGAGCGTCATGAGTATTTTGCAAACCGTCACACCCGAGTCCGCAACCGGTGAAGTCGCCGAGATTTACGCCCAAATTCAACAAGCCTGGGGGGTTGTGCCGACAGCCATCCAAGCCTATAGCGCCAATCCTTTTCTACTCAAACAGCAATGGGAATACTACGGCAGCATCATGCAACACCCCAGTCTCTCTTTGCCTTTGACTACCAGTATCCGGATGCTGGTTTCGCAAGCCGGAAACTGTACCTATTGCATCGACATGAATGCCGGGATGTTGATCAATATGGCGGGCTGGACGCCAGATCAAGTAGCGGCTACGCGGGCCAATTACATGGACAGCCCCCTAAGCCCGCAAGAAAAAACGCTACTGGGTCTGGTATTGAAAATGACGCGCGACTCCACCAGCATCACCCCCTCCGATATGCAAGCTGCACGCGACGCGGGCTGGTCCGACAGCGATATTCTGGATGCGGTGAACCATGGCGCGCGTATGGTCGCCGGCGACATCCTCATCAACGGCTTCAAAGTGGAACGTGACTTTTAAGGAGCGTCCCATGAGCTACTTTAAATCCAGCCCGGCAGTGCGCCTGTTCTTTTTATAGTCAGCTTTAACATCTGGTTGGGTATCTGGCTCACCGGCTTTGGCGTTGCGCATTGGTGGCTGTATGCGCCTGCCGGCTTTTTGCTGTTTGCGGCTGTGACGGGATTTTGCCCAGGCATGATTCTCACACGCCCGCTGTTCCGGGAAAAATAACACTCGCTCAGCGCATTTTTTTACCAGGCGCAGCAAATATCAACCAAACCGCAAAGCTGGCTTAGCACGTAGCTTTGCGGTTTTTTTGTAGGCCTATGCCAATTAAATTCCCGACAAAAGCCGCTTGACAGGCTCTGCCGGTGCCATCCATAATTTAGTTAGTTAACTTACTTCTGACTTACATTTCAGAATGGATATCAAAGACACTTCCAAACGTACTCGGCTTCTTGAGGCTGCCAATCAACTGGTGCATCAGCAAGGTTTCAAACAAACCACCCTCGCTGACATCGCACAGAAAGCCGATGTCCCATTGGGCAACGTTTATTACTATTACAAAACCAAAGAAAACATCGGTGAGGATTTAATCAACTACCGAACCCAGTATTACCAAAGTCTGCTTTCCGAATGGGAAAGATCTCCCGATCCTAAAAATAGAATTTTGTCGCTGATTGAGGAAGTTGCGCGTCAACGCGAGGTCTTGGCATGCAGCGGTTGTCCTATCGGGAGTCTGTGTCAGGAGTTGCACAAAGAAGGAGGCCCGCTCGCTGATAAAGCAGCCGCCCTACTCGCCATCATCCTGTCGTGGCTGGAACAGCAATTCCGTCTGGCGGGAAAAGGTTCTGCCTCAGCCGCCCGTGCGCTGGAACTCCTTTCTGCGTTACAAGGGGCCAGTCTGCTAACGCACGCCTTTAATCAGCCCGAGTTGATCCTGCGTGAAACCACTCGTTTAAAAAAATGGCTAAAGGCCTTGTGAAAACCCCTCGACCCTATATTGGAGAATTGACCATGAGCGATCAAAAGATTCGGGTACTGGTAACTGGCGCTACAGGGTTTTTAGGAAGCACTGTGCTAACCGCTTTGCTGGCTCGACCCGATGTTGAACCTATCGCCGCTTGTCGACAGCGCAAAAAACTACAAAGCAGTTTTAGGGGTGAAGTCCGAACCGGCGATTTACAGGATCCGGCTTACCGTGAAGCACTGGTGCAAAATGTCGACGTCATTTGCCACGCAGGTTCATGGGCGTCGATGTGGGGTCACAAAACCCTGGAACGGAAATATTTTTTCGAGCCCACTCGCGATCTTATCGATCAGGCAATACGACACGGCGTCAAACGGTTTATTCAGACCAGCACAGTCACCATCGGCGCCGTAACAAAAGAAGAAATTGCCCACGATGACTTTTCAGAAACAAAGCCAACCGGCTTTTGGCCACACCTGGATTATCTAATCGATCTCGACCGGTACATGCTAGCAAACTGTAAGCACGGCACCCAAATGGTCACCTTGCGGCTGGGACACTTTATTGGTAGAGGTAATCGCTTGGGGATACTACCCGCTCTGGTTCCCAGACTGAAAACCTATTTGGTGCCATGGTTGGCGGGAGGTCGAAAGCATCTACCATTGGTGGCAGATACAGATATGGGTGAGTCCTTTGCATTGGCCGCCGTCACTAAAGGATTGAACGATTATGAGTCGTTCAATATTTGCGGAAAAAATTATCCGACTTTGCGCGAGGTCATAGACTTTATCGCGGCTGAGACCGGCGTACCCAAGCCGCTCTATAGCGTGCCCTATCCTGCGGGCTATGCCTTTGGTTGGTTGATGGAAACGCTTAAACCCCTCATGCCAGGCACTTCACCTTTTCTGACGCGCTCTATAGTGCACTTATGCGAGAACTGGATTTGCCCGAATGATTATGCCCACCACAAACTCGGCTATGCCCCAAAAAAGGACTGGCGCCCAGTCGTGCGCGAACATCTGGCAGAGCTAAAAACAGAAGGCTATCCGTGGCCACGTTTGTGCCAACTAGCCTGAGGGGCGACCATGAACACATTATCCGCGGGCGAAATCATTCCTTCCCACAAACTGGAGACTATCGAATCTGGGCGGGTAGATATACCCGCCATCAATAAAACCGTTCACCTGCAATTCCGACGATTTGCGGGGTGCCCGTTTTGCAACGTGCATCTTCAAACCTTTATTCAGCGACATCACGACATTGTCGCAGCGGGTATCAACGAAATTGTTGTTTTTCGTTCTTCAGCATCGTCATTGCAGCGCCACCATGGCGGCGCACCTTTTGCAATGATTGCAGATCCTAAAGGCGCACTTTATGACGAATTCGGCGTGGGACACGGATTACGTGCACTCGCGGACCCCCGTGCCTTATCAAGGGCGTTGGCAAAAGTCGTTCATATGTTTCCACGCCTGCCTGGATTACCCACAGACAAAAAAGCCGCGCTCGGCTTACCTGCCGATTTTCTGATCACACCTGACGGGCGTGTCCTTGCGTGTAAATATGGAAAGCATGCCGACGATCAATGGTCGGTAGATGAATTGCTA
Organism: Nitrosomonadales bacterium; assembly: GCA_043779595.1. GTDB lineage: Bacteria > Pseudomonadota > Gammaproteobacteria > Burkholderiales > Thiobacillaceae > Thiobacillus. The sequence goes on along the minus strand of JAYWDZ010000129.1, from coordinate 11,615 downwards.
AACTTGGTAAAACAGCGCGCATCCTGAATGCTCATAACACTTGCCCCAGGCTTAATCTCTCTAAAAGGAAAGCATGAGCGCTTCACTACACTATGTAGTCTATTCAGCAATCCTGACGTGGCTGATGCTTTTTGCCGCCGCGATTATTCGTACCCGCGCTTGGACACCTTCCGGCTTGAAAATCGCCTTCGGCAATCGGCAAGACACGCTTCCTCCCTCGCCCTTGGCGTTTCGCGCCGACCAGACTGCGCAGAACACCTTTGAAGGATTGGTTTTATTTGCAGCACTGATTTCTGTGATCTATTTTCAATGGCAAATAACGCCCAGACCGAGTTAGGTGGCCCCTTTTTTTCTAGGCACGCGTAACCTATATCCCTATTTATTTGATTGGCATCCCTATCTGCGCACCACAGTCTGGATGGTGAGCGTGGGGGGCTTGGGCATAATCGCGGCACCTATGCTAAGTGGGTGAATATTCCTGAGTCCGCCGTCGGGCGGGTTTAAACCGAAGGTGTTTAAATACCGCAATCAAGGAGAAGCGCATGCACGTCAAGCTGGTTTTTTTCTGTCTCTTGTTGAGTATTTCAAGTGCAGTGACGAGGGTAGGTGCGCAGGAAATCACCTTACCGTATAAAACGTTAAAAATTAATGCCGACCTCACGCTCGCCCCAGGCAAGACCCTAGCCGATGGCGTGATTCTCATCATGCACGGCGGCTTGGCGCACCGCGACATGGAGACCATCGCCCAGCTGCGTGAGGGACTCAAGGTCAAGGGCTACAACACGCTGGCACCCAATCTGAGTTTGGGGCTAGACAACCGCCACGGTATGTACGATTGCCAGACCCCGCATCTCCATCTTAATAATGACGCAGTGGAGGAAATCGGTGTGTGGATGGCGTGGCTGAAAGGACAAGGCGTGTCGCGCGTGGCGCTGCTTGGACATTCGCGTGGCGGCGCGCAGGCAGCCCTCTATGCGGCAGAACTCGACAGTCCGCTGGTCAACGCGGTTGTGCTACTGGCCCCCGCCACACAGGACAATAACAGCGCCGACGCTTATCGGGAGCGCTCCGGAAAACCGCTTGAACCGCTGCTCGCAAAGACCCGCAAACTGGTCGCACAAGGCAAAGGCCGTACTGTGCTAAACCATGTGGATTTAATGAGTTGCCCCGATACGTCTGTGACCGCTGATACATTCGTTTCTTATTACGGTCAGGATCGGCGGCTGGATACTCCTTACCTGCTCTCCCAAATCAAAAAGCCCACGCTGGTCATTGTCGCGGCTAAAGATGAACTAGTCGTGGGTCTCGACAAGAAAGTGGCGCCGCTTGCGGACGGCCAACGCGTCCAAATGAAGATACTGGACGACGCAGACCATTTTTTTCGCGATCTCAACGCCGATGAAGCCGTCGAAGCCATTCAGGCGTTTCTGAAACGCACCGGCTATTAAGCCTGTGGCGTCCTCGTCTGACTCCTGACACAAAACCAGCCTGACTGTGCCGCTTTGCAGGCCGGGGGTTCGCGCAATGGCGTTATCGACTCACGTATAATGCGCGCTTCCCTGATTTTACTTCCCCACCATGAGCCTCAATCTTGTTAGCTCCGGGCGCAACCTGCCCGACGATATCAACGTCATTATCGAAATTCCCGCCCACGGCGAACCCATCAAATACGAGGTCGATAAAGCATCGGGTGCCATGTTTGTAGATCGCTTTATGTCTACCGCGATGCACTACCCCTGCAACTACGGCTACATTCCTCACACCTTATCCGAAGATGGCGACCCGGTTGACGTGCTGGTGGTGACACCCATTCCGCTCATTACCGGTGTCGTAGTGCGCTGTCGCCCCATAGGCATGTTGAAAATGACGGACGAAGCCGGTGTCGATGGAAAGCTGCTCGCTGTTCCAGTAGAAAAACTGTGCTGCCAGTACAACGATGTAAAAAAACCTGAAGACCTGCCCCGCATTTTGATCGCCAAAATTTCTCATTTCTTTGAGCACTACAAAGATCTCGAAAAAGACAAATGGGTCAAAGTGGAGGGCTGGGTGGGCGTCGACGACGCGCGCGCAGAAATTCTCGCGGGTGTTGAGCGTTTCCGCAACGCCGCGGATAAACCTGCGTTCTAAGCATGAAGGTCTGTATCGTTTCGGATTCGCACGATAACCGGCGCTTACTCGGTGCGGCGGTTGAGCACGCCAAGGCGCACGGTGCTGAAGCGGTATTGCATTGCGGCGATGTGGTCGCGCCCACTACGTTACGCGTCTTGCAAAAATTCGAGCTACCGGTGCACGTAATTCACGGCAATAACATCGGCGACCTCTACAACATGACCCGCTTGGCGGCCGAACCCGGCAGCGTGATTCGTTATCACGGCCAGGATGCAGCGTTTACGTTAGCCGATCGCAGCCTGTTTCTGGTCCATTACCCACATTACGCGCAGGCACTGGCGTGCACCGGCGACTACGATCTGGTGTGTTGCGGCCACGACCATCGATCTAGCGTGGCTCAGGTAGCCAATATAAAAGGCGGCCAGACTTGGCTGGTCAACCCAGGCACGGTGGGCGGCGTCGGATCGCCGCCCACTTACATCATGGCCGATCTCGCCACCCTGCAATTCGAGATTATCGCCGTCCCCGCAGACGCAGCCTCGGTGTTGCCACCGGTTACCCCCCACATCTGAACACACGCCTCATTTGTAATACAGTAGCGACAATCATTGTGGAGCATAAATTTCCATCTCTGGCCAGCACGGCCATTACGGCATGCCGCAGACTCGAACGCACGGGGCAGGTATCGTTACGTCGCTTACACGTTGACGGCAGCCTTTTATGCTACGGGTAGAGCAATGATTTCGTCCGTATCCATAATTTCCGCAATGGCATCGCTGAGCGCGGCCAAAGTTGTTGCATGAATCGTTTTATAGTCTACTGTCTGCCCATCACCCGTGGGTAGACTGCGTGTAGTACAGGCGTTCTTAGCCAAAATCACCGAATAACCTAACTCTGCGGCGGCTTGGCTCGTGCTGGCTACGCACGTGTGCGTCATCATGCCGCAGACAACCAACGTTTCGATCTTGTGATTGGTCAGAAAAGCGTGCAGATCCGTACCAAGAAATGCGTTGGCGAAATGTTTTGTTAAAACCGTTTCGGTTGCCAGTGGCGATACGATGCTTGCAATCTCAGACATTTTGGAATTTGGCGCAAAAATAGGGCTCAGCGCATTATTTGCTAAATGCCGGATATGCACTACGGTGAGCGCATTTTGCCTTGCCCACGCCAATAACCTCTGTGCATGGGCGGCGGTGCTTTCGCTTTCGGGAAGTGGTAAAGCACCGCCATTAAAGTACTCGTTTTGAATATCGATGATGATTAAAGCGGTGTGCTCCCTTTCGAACGATTGAGGAACCGTTTTACCTTGCATTTGGCGTAAGGTTTTTAAACTAGACATGCCCGTCTCTCCATAAAAATTATGCGTGGATGTTGATTAAGAAAAATCGCTTTGCCACGATCTATCCAGAAAGAAAGCACCCTATAAATTTGGGGGCAACTGTCTTGATGGCACAAGCGGTTTGCGTCGAGCAGGCAGTTTGCAGATTCCGTTCAAACAATTCCAATCGTTTATTTGGATCGTGGTGTTTGGAATTTCTGATCGCGCCAATGAGGCGAATGAAAAATTTTTAGCGACGAAAAACTTGCACGTTTTTCCAGTGTGCTTGGCGGTAAGCCTCGGCTCAGGCTCATGAAAAAAGGTTTGCCAGTGGAAACAGGCCAGTATGCGTGTGTGCTGCCGAAGAGAAGTGTTTACGCTAAAAGGGTCGCGCGTCGCGTTTCAGTTTAAGCCGGTACCAAGGCCGTGTTTTTGGGCCACAGTTTTTTAACAATACCCTGCAAGGACTGGATCACCGGATCCGATGCTCTATTGTGTCGATGCACGAAATATAAACAACCCTCAATCACACCATGCTCCCAAACAGCTATTTGGTTTGAAAGTGCTGCCGCATCTGCGTCGGGCATTAGGGTCACGCCCACTTTAGCGTCAAGCAGCGCAAAGATTGACGTGGATGAATTGGCGGTCATTGAAGCACGCGGCTCAATGTGGTGTGCCTTGAAGAAATTTTCCGCTACGCGATTCATGCCGCACTCGCTTGGGGTAAAAATCCAAGGTAAGGACGCAATTTCGAGCCAATCCGCGCGTTCGAGTTGCATCGCCCATGAGCGCGGCGCGACGACACGGAATTTGATTTTCCTTAATGCAATCGCTTGCATGTCCGGTGGCGGTGCGCTATCCACGATAAAACCGAAATCGAGCAGTTCTGATCGGATATCTTTAATCAGAGTTCCGCTGAGGCGTTGCTCAAGGTTTAATTCAATGTTGGGATAGATATCTCTAAGAGAGGCGATAAGGTCGCTTAATTCCGGCAGGGCGGCATCGGCCGGGATGCCAATTAACAACTTAGGGATAAAGACTTCTTGCATCATTTGCGCTTCGGTCAGCAACGTCCGGCCCGCCTCTAATACTCTATGGGCATGTGCAAGCAAAGTTTCCCCCTGCTTGGTTAAGCGCATCCCCTTGGGCATCCGATCGAACAGGTTCACTCCGATTTCTTTTTCTAGGGTTTTAATGTGCGCGCTGATACTGGGTTGACTCAGGTGAAGCCGATCTGCGGCGCGCGTTAAATGCCCTTCTTGGGCCACTGCGATAAACGTGCGCAATTGATATAGTTCCATAAGATTTTTGCTCCATCAGTATTTCAAAATTCGACTATCAAATAAACGATTGGATTATTGTTTAGTAAAGTTTTAACGTGCGTACCTCAATTTGGCTTGCTTAGCAAAGTGAATCGTTATTTTAACCAATCCGTGTTAACGAGCAGAAACACCATTCGATAAATTGAGTTGCAGCAATTCGGGCGCTAAAATATTGAATATGTCTTTGCCATTTCCGACCATCCCTATCAAGGACCGGGGCGCGCTCACCAACGCCGATGGCCGCTTTGTATCCTGCACGCATGAGTACATGGATGATGGCGGGGACTCGCGGGACGAAGTTCCGCCCATCGCCACCACGGTTACTGTCGACACCTCCAAAAGCGCACTCAATTACAACGACTCACCCGACGTCGGTTTCGCCCGCTCGATTAACGCCTATCGGGGTTGCGAACATGGTTGTATCTACTGTTTTGCGCGTCCCACGCACAGCTATCTGGGGCTCTCGCCCGGGCTGGATTTTGAGACGAAGCTTTTTGCCAAACCCAACGCCGCCAAACTACTGGAACAAGAGCTGCGCCATCGCAATTATCAATGTCGGCCCATTGCAATCGGCACGAATACCGATCCCTATCAACCCATCGAACGGCAATGGCGTATCACCCGGCAGATACTCGAAGCGCTGTCGGATTTCAAACATCCGGTCACGATCCTGACCAAATCGGCGCTGGTGGAACGCGATATCGATATCCTCGCGCCGATGGCGGCGGCTAACCTGGTGCAAGTGCATCTGTCGGTGACCACGCTGAATACGCCGTTGGCCCGCCGCCTGGAACCGCGAGCCTCGGCACCCCTGCGGCGCATTGAGGCAATCCGTAAACTGAACGACGCGGGCATCCCCACCGGCGTGATGGTTGCGCCGGTGATCCCCCTGCTGACGGATGGGGAGATGGAGTCGATTTTAAAAGCTTGCGTCGATGCGGGTGCGCGTAGCGCAGGCTATGTGATGTTACGGCTTCCGCATGAGGTAAAGGATTTGTTCAAGGAATGGCTCGCGATCCATGAGCCGCAGAAGGCCAACCATGTGATGAGTCTGGTGCGCTCGGCGCGCGACGGGCGCGAAAACGACCCCGACTTTGGCAGCAGACTGCGCGGCACAGGTGCCTATGCCGACCTGATTGCGCAGCGCTTTGCACGGGCTTGTAAGCAATGGCATCTTAACCAGCCGAGATCGGCGCTGGATACCACGCAGTTTTGCCCGCCCCCGCCTCAGTGCGGGCAACTCGCGCTTTTCTAGCCACCTGCTGTCGAAACTATTCCGCTTATTCGACCATAGAAAACTTCGATTGAATTAGCCGCCGAGCGCATGGCGCTGAGGCAGGTCAACGGAGTACCATCTCACAGGTTAAATTCGGGCTTAAACCCGTTATCCCGGAGGGGCTTAGGCGACTGATCCGGGAGGTTTTTAAAACGCCTTACATCCCCAGGATGGAGAGACTGATGACGGAAATTGTTGCGACCAACGAGACCATACTCGTGGTGGGCGGCGGAATATCCGGCATGACTGCGGCACTGGAAGCTGCAGAAACCGGAAAAAACGTGGTCTTGGTAGAAAAAAATCCGAGTTTAGGTGGCAGGACTTCACAGCTGTATCGCTATTTTCCCAAGCTATGTCACCCCACCTGCGGACTGGAAATCAATCTGCGGCGCCTGAAAGGCAATCCGCGCGTACGCGTGTTGACGCTGGCCGAAGTGACCGGCATCAGCGGCAGCACCGGCAACTATAGCGCCACGATTCGAATCAAGCCCCGCTACGTGAATGAGAACTGCACCATCTGCGGCGCGTGCGGCACGGCCGTTGAGACGATGGTCGACGATCCGTTCAACTACAACATGGGCCAGCACAAGGCCGCTTATCTGCCGCATTCGATGGCCTACCCGCAGCGCTTTGTACTCGACCCCGCAATTATCGGCACGCCCGACGCCGAGCGTGCGAAAGCCGCGTGCAAATACGGCGCGATCGATCTGGACATGCAGGAAGAAACCATCGAGATCAAAGCCGGTGCGGTGGTGTGGGCGACTGGCTGGCACCCTTACGATGCGGCGAAGATTCAGCCTTATGGCTACGACCGTTACAAGAACGTGATCACCAGCGTGGAATTCGAACGCCTGGCCGATATCCACGGGCCCACCGGTGGCAAAATTCTGCGACCATCCGACGGCCGCGAAGCCAAGAACGTCGCGTTTATCCAGTGCGCGGGTTCGCGCGACGAAAACCATCTGCGCCATTGTTCGCGCATTTGCTGCATGGCGTCGCTGAAGCAAACGCATTACGTGCGCGAAAAATTTCCGGTGGATGGCAAGTCAACGATTTATTACATCGACATCCGCGCGATCGACCGATTTGAGGATTTTTATCAGAAAGTGCAGGCCGATCCGTCGGTCAGCTTCATCAAGTCCAAGGTCGCGAAAGTGACCGAAGACGAGAACGGCAACCCGATCTGCTGGGGTGTCGATACCGAAGGTTACAAGCGCTACAGCACGACCTTTGATCTGGTGGTGCTTGCAATCGGCATGGAGCCGTCCGTTAAGGGCGTGAACATCCCGGCGAGTATCGTGTCCGATTCGAGCGGCTTCATCGAGGCTGATCCAGCTAACGGCGGGGTGTTTGGCGCAGGTTGCGCCACCAACGCGCTGGACGTGAATCGTGCAGTGCAATCGGCCACAGCGGCGGCGCTGCGCGCCATCCAAGTCGTGAATAAAGTAGCAAAGGCGGAGGCATAAATGGCTGACATAAAAGTCGCAGCATATATCTGCAAAGGCTGCGGTCTGGGCGAGCGTCTGAACGCAGACGCGCTGGTCAAGGTGGCGCAGAAAGACGGCAAAACGCCGATGACCAAGACGCATGATTTTCTGTGCAATGCCGACGGCGTGGCGATGATTCACAACGACATCGCCAACGAAGGCGTCACCCACGTGATGATCGGCGCGTGTTCGCGGCGTTCCAAAACCGAGGCGTTTCATTTCCCCGGTACAGCGGTGGCGCGCGCCAATCTGCGCGAGGGCGTGATCTGGATTCGCCCCGATACTGAAGAAGCGCGCGAGACCACGCAGGAAATGGCCGAAGACTATATCCGCATGGGCTGCGCCGAGATCAAGGCGATGACTGCACCGGGTGGTAACACCAATACCGGCAGCAGCAAAACGCTGCTGGTGGTCGGTGGCGGCATCACCGGCATGACTACTGCGATTGAAGCGGCCAAGACCGGTTACTCGGTGGTGCTGGTCGAAAAATCCGGCGCGCTCGGCGGCTGGGCGGGCAAGCTCTACAAACGCACGCCTACCCACGAACCCTATAAATCGCCCGCGGATAATGGTGTCGCGGACATGGTGTCGCAGATCCTCGCCGACAGCAATATCAAGGTCTATCTGAACGCGACCATCGCCAAAACCGATGGCTCCCCCGGCAAGTTCGTTGTGGATATCGCCACCGAATCCGGCGCGATGCATACCGAAGACATCGGTGCGATTGTGCAGGCCACAGGCTTTACGCCATACGACATCAACAAGCTGCCGGAACTAGGCGGCGGCGTGTCTGCGAATGTCGTCGATCAGGCCGGACTGGAAGCGATGGCGATTGCTGCGGCCAGTGCCGACGGCGTGATGCGGCGCGCTGACGGTCAACCGGTCAAGTCGGTGGTGTTTGTGCAATGCGCCGGACAACGCGATCCCACCGGCAAGCATCTGGCGTATTGCTCGGGCTTTTGCTGCAACACCAGCATCAAGCAGGCGATGTATTTCAAGGACGCGAACCCGGACATCGATACCACAATCATTTACACCGACCTGCGCACCCCGGGTAATGGCGAGGATTTCTATCGCAGCGCGCAGGAAAAAGGCGTGATCTTCACCAAGGGCAAGGTCAGCGAAGTGGTCGCGACCGGCAACACCAGCACGGTGAAATTCCACGATCTGATTCTGGGCGATACCGATGCGGCGATTCTGGATGCCGATCTGGTGGTGCTGGCCACCGGACAGGTGCCCAATTCGGGCGTGAATATCGACGCGCCCGTCGTTGCAGAAACGCCGGGCGAAGTGCAGGTCAAGCCGATTTCCATCCTCAACCTGAATTACCGTCAGGGCACTGACGTGCCGCAATTGAAGCAGGGTTTCACCGACTCGCATTTCATTTGCTTCCCGTATGAAACCCGCCGCACCGGTATTTATACCGCCGGTCCGGTGCGCCGCCCCATGGACATCATGCAAGCGAAGGAAGACGCGACCGGCGCTGCACTGAAAGCTATCCAGGCGCTGGAGAACGCAGAGGTCGGCCGGGCGGTGCATCCGCGTTCGGGCGATTTGTCATTCCCGAAAGTGAGGCTCGAAGGCTGCACGCAATGCAAGCGCTGCACCGTGGAATGTCCGTTCGGCGCAATCGACGAAGACGAAAAACGTTTTCCGGTGTTCAACGAATCACGTTGCCGTCGCTGCGGCACCTGCATGGGCGCCTGCCCGGTGCGCGTGATCTCGTTCGAGAACTATTCGGTCAACAGCGTCGGCGCACAAATCAAGGCGGTCGATATTCCGGATGAGTTCTCGGACAAGCCGCGCATTCTGATTTTGGCGTGCGAAAACGACGCGTATCCCGCGCTCGACATGGCGGGCATGAACCGCATCGAATATTCGGCTTATGTGCGCACCATCCCGATACGCTGCCTGGGCTCGGTCAACACGATCTGGATCACCGATGCATTGAATGCCGGCTACGACGGCGTGATGATGATGGGCTGCAAATCGGGCGACGAATACCAGTGTCATTTCGTCAAAGGTTCGGAACTCGGCCGCACGCGTTTGTCCAAAATCGACGACACATTAAAGACGTTGAATCTCGAATCCGAGCGCGTGCGCGATCTGGAAGTGGCGATTACCGACATCGAGCGTCTGCCGGAAATGATCAACCAGTACGCCGCCGAGCTGGCCGCGGTTGGCCCCAGCCCGTTCAAAGGCATGTAGGAGCAAGGATATGAGCGCAAATACACAACTGGCAGAAAAATACCGCAACAATTTCCTGAAGGAAATCGAAGAGCAGGTCGAGATGGGCGACTGGGTGAAGATGTGCATGCAATGCGGCGTGTGCTCCGGTTCGTGCCCGACCAATTTCCAGAGCGCGTGGGAACATCCGCCGCAGGAATTGTTCATGATGATCCGCGCGGGCAAGCGCGACGAGGTGCTTAGAACCAGCTCGATGTGGAATTGCACCTCGTGCTACAACTGCATCGTGCGTTGCCCGCGCAAGATTCCGATCACGCACATCATGCACGGCATCGCCGAGTATGCGCATCGTTTGGGACTTGCACCGAAGATGCAGGCGACGCGTTTGTTCAGCACGCTGTTCTGGAATAACTGCACCGAGACAGGCCGTGTCAACGAATTGAAATTGTCGTTAGGCCTGTATTTCAAAGATGGATTCGTGCAGGGGATTCGCAATGGTTTGGCGATGCAAGCGGTGGCCTTTGGCCTGGTTAAAGCGGGCCGCTTGAATGTGATGGAATTGTTTGGCGGACATAAGTGTCGCGACCAAAAAGGTATTCACGCCATGCTTAAAAAAGCGCGCGAGATCGAAAATACGCGCAAGGTCGCCAAGTTGGCGGCGTAAGGAGATAACGATGGCTAAACATGAATATGCGTTCTATCCCGGCTGTTCGTCGCAGAAGGGTGCGTCGGCTTCCAACTATCTGACTTCGGTTGAAGCAATGTGTCAAACGCTGGACGTAAAGCTCACCGAAATTCCCGACTGGAATTGCTGCGGTGCGTCCATTGGCTATGCCGAAGCAGGCGAGTTGCCGCGGCATGTGTTGAACGCACGCAACTTTGCCCTATCCGAGCAGCATATGCCGGGCAAGGAAATTGTCGCCACCTGCGCTGCCTGCTGGTTGGGCGCACGCGAAACGCGCGAGCGGCTGACGCACTCTGATACCTTGATGGCTGACACCCGCGAAGCGCTAAAAGAAGCCGGGCTCGAAATTAAGGAAATGCCTGAAATCCGCCACATGGTCGAAGTGCTGATTGAAGATATCGGCTTTGATGAAATGCAGAAACACGTTGTGCGCCCACTTGAAGGCGTGAAGATTGCCGGATATGTCGGCTGTCAGACCAACCGCCCATTTGGCGTACACGGCGAATCATTTGAAAACCCGATGTATCTGGACAAAATGGTCGAGATGGTCGGCGCGGAATCGATCCCCGAGTACGACATGAAGGTGACTTGTTGCGGCGGCGCACTGGCTTTTTCTGAACCCGAAAAAGCACAGGCGCAGATTAAAGACATCGTCGAATCGGCGTATGACCACGGCGCCGAAATGATCGTGACACCGTGCCCTTTATGCCAGGCCAATGTGGAAATTTATCAGGGCCAAGTCAATAAACGCTACGGCACAAAATTCGACATCCCGGTGCTGTATTACAGCCAGCTGATGGTGATTGCGTACGGCGGCAACGCCAAGCAAGCGGGCTTGAATGGCCAAGTCATCAAGGCACGTCGACTGGAGGAAATTGCAGCGAAACCGGTCAAACGTTAAGCCGCCCTCTCTAAATCGAGGTCAAAAAAATCCCCGGCAAGCCGGGGATTTTTTATTGTTCGGCGGAAAGTATTCCGCCGGTTACAACCCGTAAAAATTACAGGGGTTGAATGTTCGAAGCTTGCTTGCCTTTAGGGCCTTGCGTCACTTCAAAAGACACACGCTGATTTTCTTGCAGCGACTTGAAGCCGCCAGCTTGAATCGCGGAGAAGTGAGCGAACAAGTCTTCGCCGCCTTCGTCAGGGGTGATAAAGCCAAAACCCTTGGAGTCATTAAACCATTTTACGATGCCAGTTGCCATTTACAGTTCCTTCTAAACTTAGTTAAATA
>JAYWDZ010000128.1:0-4973 GCA_043779595.1 Nitrosomonadales bacterium | reverse complement strand
GCAAGCCGATCTAATCAAAAAACAGCGCGAGCTGGACGATGCCAAACGCGAACTGGAGCTCACCGTCGAAAAGCGGGTTCAGGGCGGATTGACTGAAGTCCGCACCCTAGCCAAAAAAGAAGCTGAGGACGAACAAAAACTCAAGGTAATGGAGAAAGAACAGACCATCGCTGCAATGCATAAACAGATCGAAGACCTCAAGCGAAGGGCTGAGCAGGGTTCACAACAATTGCAGGGCGAAGTCCAAGAACTGGAGCTGGAGAATCAGCTGCGCATCAAATTTCCATTCGATTCAATTGAGCCAGTACCCAAGGGCGAATATGGTGGGGATGTCCTGCATCGAGTTGTGGGCTCAGGCGGCCAGTCTGGTGGCACCATTTTGTGGGAGTTCAAACGCACCAAGAACTGGAGCGACGCCTGGCTGGTAAAACTTCGTGATGACCAGCGGACTGCTAAGGCAGAGATTGCCGTGATCGTGAGCCAGATATTGCCGAAAGGCGTTGAGACTTTCGAAATGTTAGAGGGCGTCTGGGTAACACACCCTCGCGCCGCATTACCGGTAGCCATGATTTTGCGCCAGTCATTACTGGAGCTTGCCACGGCAAGGCAATCATCCGAAGGCCAGCAGACTAAAACAGAAATGGTCTATCAGTACCTCACTGGCCCGCGCTTCCGTCAGCGCGTGGAAGCCATCGTCGAGGCTTTTTCCACCATGCAGGAAGATCTCGACAAAGAAAGAAAAGTCATCATGAAGCAGTGGGCCAAGCGCCAAGAGCAGATCGAGCGGGTGATGGGGGCGACCGTGGGGATGTATGGCGACTTGCAGGGGATTGCGGGTAAGTCATTGCTGGAAATTGAAGGGCTGGAGTTGGCGGCTCTTGGGGTCGATGACTCAACGACGGAGCAATCATGAGTGGAGTCACAAATACCCAAAAGCAGACATCAGCACTGCATGAAATTCTGAATTGGTCTTCGGGACGACCTGATTGGCAGCGCGACGCACTACGGCGTATTTTGGAAAAAGGCAACCTTGTAGAGTCAGACTTGCTGGAATTAGACCGCATTTGCCGTGCCAAGTATCAAGTTGACACCGACAATTCATCAGCAATTCAGTGTCTTCATCTCACGCAAGCACACTTACCTTCTGCACCCGGTTCAGCTGAGTCCGTTTCACTCGTCTCTATTGGGGACTTAAAGAACGTGAACCGACTTCCACCGGGACAGACGATACCTTTGGGGGCGGCAATTGGGCTCACCGTGATCTATGGCGAAAATGGAGCAGGTAAGTCCGGTTATGCACGGGTAATCAAAAAAGCATGTCGTGCACGGGGCGTGCAACCAATCATTCGGCCCAATGCGTTTGCAGCAACGGTCGCAGTCAAGGCTTCGGCGGAAATCGTATTCAAAGTTGGGGAAGCCGAAGTTCCGGTGAAATGGATTGATGGCGTGAGGACAGACCCACGATTGGCAAATGTATTCGTCTTTGATGCTTCTTCAGCGGGACATTATGTTAGCGAGGATAGTGCTGCTGCATTCACACCATATGGACTTGATGTGTTACTCACCTTATCAAAGGTGTGCGATGCGATTGACGAGCAACTAAAGAACGACATTACGAAGAAACAAACGTCGATTACTGGTGCGAAAGCCAATTGGAAGTATGACCCAAACACGCAAGTCGGTAAGCTGATCCATGGTCTTTCTGCCGTCACTAAAGAATCCGATATAAATACTTACTCAGGGTTAGACGAAAAACAAACCCAAAGGCTGCATGATCTTCGGGAAGCACTTAAAGCTGACCCACTACAAAAGGCCAAAGAAACACGCGCAGCGGCGGCCAGACTCGATACGTTTGCTAAAAAAATAGCTAGCGCGGCAGTTGATTTAGCTGATGATAAAACCGCTGCTTTGAAGAAACTGCTAGATGATGCAAAGAATGCCGATAGTGCAGCCAAGGGTTTTGCTTCTGGTAAGTTTGATTATAGTTTCCTGATCGGAACTGGGGCAGAGCTATGGCGAAAGTTGTGGGACGCCGCACGGGAATATTCCATTTCAGATGCCTACCCGGATCAGGCATTTCCTGTTACCACCAGTGAGGCTCGCTGCGTCCTTTGCCAGCAGGAAATTGATGTCCAAACCGCAAAACGGCTTGTGTCGTTCGAAGCATTCGCGATTGACACAAGTCAACAGCTTGCCGCAGACACAGAAAAACAAGTGGTGGCAGCGGAAAGTAGGCTTGCCTTGATTACGGCGCTTACTGCTGAACTGGGAAAGGTAGATGCAGACCTTGCAGGGCTGACGGTAGAGCAACGCACATTGATTTCCCAATTTGTGTCTAAGGCGGATGAGCGACTACTGCTGGTAAAACAGAGCTTATCAACTCGGACGTGGGTCTCATCTCTTGGCATTCCCCAATCGCCAGGAGCTTTCCTCGACACATTGCAAGTGTCTCTCGGAGCTCGTGCCAAAACGGAAGAGTCTGCGCACGACCCTGAAACACGCGAGAAGCTTATAGTCGAGCGTAGTGAGCTGGAGGCGCGCGAGTGGCTATCCGGCGTCAGAGTGGATGTTCTGGCGCAAATCGAGGCTTATAAGGCGGTCGCCAAATTAGACCTCTGCCGAAAGGATGTTGCTACTGCACAGATCACAACAAAAAGCTCCGACCTGACCAAACAATTCGTGACGGATACCTTTCAGAAGCGCTTCAAAGACGAACTGAAGTTGCTTGGACTTAAAACCTTGGAAGTAACCTTGCAACCCATAAAAGGTAAAAAAGGCGAGACCAAGTTTGGCCTTCGTTTTATTTCAGCAAGCAGTCAAAAAATCGTTGATGTTGCCAGCGAAGGCGAGCAGCGCTGCATTGCACTGGCAGCGTTCTTGTCTGAACTTTCGCAAGCTTCACACCAATTGGCACTCGTTTTTGATGATCCAGTTTCATCCTTGGATCATTGGCATCGTGAGAAGATTGCAGAGCGCCTTGTGGTCGAAGCACAACATAGGCAAGTGATTGTCTTTACCCATGACGTCGTGTTTCTGAACGACTTACTGGCCTTCGCAGGCAAAACCGCGATGGTGCCGGATGTTCTTACGCTCGAATGGAATGATGGTGCCCCTGGGCAGCATATCAAAGGGCTTCCATGGGACAGCAAGAAACCACTTCAATGTTTGGTGGAACTTGAAAATAATCAAAAGGCCATAAGTGCCAAGTGGAATCCTCAGCCCAACGCTGAAAACATTGAAGCGATGCGGCATGTTTATTCGCGCCTACGATCCACTATTGAACGTGTAGTGGAGAATGACCTTCTCGAAGGTATCGTGTCACGTTTTAAATCTCAAATTCATGCTGGCAATGTCAAAGCTTTAATTGGGATACATCTTGAGGAATGCGTGGAGCTTAAGAGGCTCTATCAGCGGTGCCACGATATCACTGACGCACATGCACCTTCTCAAGTCGCGATACCAGACCCAACGGAATTAGCTCAAGATTTGGCGGATGTAAGGCAACTAATTGGGGATATCAAGAAGCGTAAAGCTTTAGCCCAGGCGCAAAGTAGCAAACCTTAATCATGACAAAAAAATTAGAACTCACCTGGATAGGCAAGGATGCACGGCCCAAGCTTGAGGCTCCTAGGTAAGAATGGATATAGAAAAGAAATCATCGCCAGCTTGTAAGGCTTAGTTTAAGATACGATCTAATAATCTTTAGAATGAAAGTCTGTATGCCAGATACCAACCGCCAAACCAAAAACCAACTTTACGGTCAAGTCGCCCGCATCGGCAAAGCTATCGCTAGCCCGAAGCGATTGGAGCTGATCGAGATTCTTTGCCAAGGCGAAAAAACGGTGGAGCAGTTATCGAATGACGCCAATATTTCGGTGAAGCTCACCAGCGCGCATTTGAAAGAATTGCGCATTGCGCAGATGCTGGAAACCCGGCGCGAGGGCAAGTATGTGTTTTATCGGCTGGCGTCGCACGCGGTGGGCGATTTTTGGGTGGCGCTGCGCGCGTTGGCGGAGGACCGGCTGGTCGAATTGCAACTGGCGCTGTCGCAACTGGCGGCACACGCGGACGAACTGTCGCCGGTGCCCCACGAGGAACTGCTGGCGCAAGCGGCGCGCGGCGACGTGGTGGTGATCGATGTGCGCCCACATACCGAATATGCGAATGCGCATTTGCCTTACGCGATTTCGATGCCGCTCGCTGAACTGCGTCAGCGCATTATCGAATTGCCCGTCAACTTACCCATTGTTGCTTACTGTCGCGGACCGTTTTGCCTGTGGGGCAAGGAGGCGGTGAGTCTGTTGCGCGAGCACGGTTTTAACGCAAGTCGGCTGCAGAACGGCGTCAGCGAGTGGCGTGCGCAGGGGCGGCAAATAGAAAAACTGGATCAGGGAGAAAAAAATGTTCTTTAAACAAATCGCGAGCAAGGATGCGTCGTTGTCGTATCTGTTTGGTTGTGGTTCTTGCCATGTTGCGATTGTGGTGGACCCGGTGCTGGGCGACGAGGATCGCTTTATTGCAGAAGCGGCCAAACAGGATGTAAAAATCACGCACGTGATCGATACCCATTTGCACGCCGACCATTATTCCGGCGGGCGTGCATTGGCGGCGCGCGCGGGAGCGGTTTACGCAATGCACGAAAGCAATACCGGCCGACTCGACGCGCCCTTTACCCCTTTGCAACACGGCCAGCAGATTGTGCTGGGCAATGTGGTGGTGGAGGTGATGCATACGCCAGGCCATACGCTGGACTCGATTTGCCTGCTGGTGACGGACAAGCGACGCGCGGAGGCGCCGTGGTTTGTAATCACTGGCGATACGCTATTCGTGGGTGCGGTCGGACGGCCTGATCTGGCGGGCAAAGAGACTGAAATGGCCGGGCAGTTGTACGACAGCCTGCATGGCAAGTTGCTCAGCCTGCCGGGTGAAGTGGAAATTTATCCCGGCCATCAGGCGGGCAGCGCATGTGGTGC
>JAYWDZ010000127.1:0-4976 GCA_043779595.1 Nitrosomonadales bacterium | reverse complement strand
TGTGCGGGGCACGGATGCGGTGAGCGTGAATCAGTTAAATGCGATTACCGGGGGCCAGAATGCAGCTGTGACTGCGGCACTGGATGGCCTTAATGTAGCCGTTAAAAATATTGGAAACTCGCTTCGCGCGGAACCGCCATGGCCACGGCATCGGTTCAAGCCTTATCCGCCCTGGAACCAGCGAAAGTGGCGTCGGCATCGGCGTGGGAACCTTTAATGGTGCAACGGCTGTGGGCGTGAGCTTTGGCCATGCCATAAGAAATAACGCCATGCTGTCGTTAGGCGTGGCAATCTCGGGTGGCAAAACCGGCGCACGTGCGGGCATGGGTTTCAAGTTCGAAGGAAATGCTGATTTAATTCAATGTGTATTGGTAGGTGCGAATTTATTCGCAGAGAAGAGGCGATTATTTACCGGGCAGCATTCACCAACGGTATTACTTTTTTTCCAATGAGTTCTATAGCATTTAATAATTTTTCGTGAGGTAAGCCTGCATTATCCAATTGAAAAGAAACTCTCGAAACTCCTCCTAAAGCCTCGCTGTGCCTGATTATTTTTTCTGAAACTTCTTCTGGACTTCCCAATAAAAAAGCTCCCAGAGGACCTCTTTGCGCATCAAATTTTTCTCTAG
Source organism: Nitrosomonadales bacterium (assembly GCA_043779595.1). Taxonomy (GTDB): domain Bacteria; phylum Pseudomonadota; class Gammaproteobacteria; order Burkholderiales; family Thiobacillaceae; genus Thiobacillus. The sequence continues at coordinate 4,347 of JAYWDZ010000127.1, read as the reverse complement.
TCACTGGGGGCCACCCGCGCTCTCTTCCAATACGCGTAAAGGTTTCAGCGTACCCTTGAAAATAATCGTTTACTGCTTCTTCGGTTGTGTTGGCTACATAACCAAGTGAGTGTAAACCAACGGTAAGCTTTTCAGGAGCATGTCCTGCTTGTTTACCTGCATTGCGGTACAGGTCAATTAATGGCCTAAAACGATGCGTTTCTCCCCCAATTATTGCCACTATCAAAGGCAAGCCAAGCATGCCTGCCCTTACAAATGATTCTGGTGTGCCTCCCACTCCAATCCAAATGGGGATGGGATTTTGCAATGGTCTCGGATAAACGGACTGATTGTTAAGTGGAGGTCTAAACCTCCCAGACCAATTAACAACTTCATTGTCTCTGATGTTCAATAATAGCCCCAGCTTTTCAGAAAAAAGCTCATTGTAGTCGTGAAGGTTAAAACCAAACAAAGGAAACGATTCTGTAAACGAACCACGACCTACAATCATCTCTGCTCGGCCTTTAGAAATCAAATCAAGCGTAGCAAAATCTTGAAATACCCTAACAGGATCCGCAGCACTTAACACCGTAACTGCGCTTGTAAGCCGAATACGCTTAGTGCGACTCGCTGCTGCTGCCAAAATAATAGTTGGGGCTGAATCCAAGAACTCCCTTCGATGATGCTCCCCTATGCCAAATATATCTAAACCGCACTTATCCGCATATTCAATTCTTTCCAGTAATTCCTCAATAACGCTGGCGTCATTCTCAACAAAACCAATTCCATTTTCTGCCACCGCTGAAGCAAAACTAGCAATCCCTATTTCCATAAATGTCCTCGATTAGAATTTGACCTGCTTTTCTATTTGAGTATTTTGGACTTCCCGGCGAGCTACTATTCCTTAATGCTTTCGATAGGGATAGTAAGCGTTAGTTCGTCACTGATGTAAGGCGCGTATTTGTCTACATGGAAATCAGAGCGCAGTAATTTGCCGGTGGCTTCTGCGCCGCAGGCGTCTTTTTTATAAATGGGGTGGGCATTGCACAGAAAGGAGACTACCGTGAGCGTGAGGGGTTTTGTTATCCCTTTGATAGTCAATTTCCCGTCCACAGCGACCAGCTTATCGCCATCAAATTTCATGCCGGTGGATTTGAAGGTAATGGTGGGGTATTTCTCAGTGTTCAAATAATCTTCAGCCTGAATATCCTCATTGAAAACCGCGTATCCCGTATTTACCGATTTAGCGTCCATCATCACGTCGACAGAGCCTGTTTTAGCGGCACGGTCAATAATAATTTTTCCGCTGACCTTGTCAAACCGGCTGAGTTGGACGGAGTAGCCGAGATGGTTGTACTCGAAGCGTGGCTTCGTGTGATTAGTGTCAATGATATAGGTTTCAGGCGCAGCGAAGGCGGTGCTGGACAGGGTGGTTGCAATGGCAAATGCAATCAAGATTTTTTGGGATTTCATGGTTTTTTCCTTTTAAAAAATGGGTGGGATGAAACTATTTTTTGATCGGTGCAGCAACTGCGGTGAGGTGAAATCGGATTTGAACTTCGTTGGCAACGGCGCTCACATCGGCCCACGCGCCCTCGCCGATGGCATAGTCCAGGCGCTTGAGCACGAATACGCCGTCGAATATTCCGGAGTTGCCTTCCGGCTTAAAGGTAAAAGGCGCTGACACATCCAACGTTTTACCTTTGATGGTGAGCTTGCCGCGTACCTCAAAACGGTTACCGCCGAGCGCTTTTATGCCGGTGGAAACAAACTGGACACTAGGGTAGGTCTTGGCATCAAACCACGGCTTGCCTGCAAGCGCCTTATCGGCCTCGCTTGAGCCGGCGTCGATATTGGCGAGAACAATTTCAAGCTGAGCCTGGGCAACATCAGGCTTGGCCGGATCGAAGGCAATGTGCGCTTCAAACTGGCGAAATTTTCCTTCCAATGGCACACCCATCTGCTTGTAATCAAAGCTGAGTGTGCTTTTGTCGGCGAGCACCTGCTTGAATTCAATGGCACGAACTACCCCCGACAAACCCATCAGCATTACCCCGATCAGCGGCAAGAAAGAATGTCGCGCAATACTCATGGCTAGACTCCTTTGCCAAAAGGCAATATGCGCCGCAAGGTAGCATCACGATCAATGAAGTGATGTTTTACTGCTGCTGCAACATGAGTAGCTATCAGAGCAACCAGAACGAGATTGAGTCCTTGATGCAAGGTGGTGAGCAGTTGCCCAAGAGCTTTATCCTTGCCGACCAAATCGGGAAGCGGCAGCATACCGAACCAGACCGTCTGAAAGCCTTTAGCGGAGCTCATTGTCCAGCCGGACAGCGGCACCGCAAAAAACAGGGTATACGGAAGAAAATGCACAGCATGGCTAGCGCGCCGTTGCCAGCGCGGCATAGGATCGGGCAACCTAGGAGGCATGTGCTTCGCCCGCCACAGCAGACGCAGGACGGCGAGCATCAGCAGCGTAATGCCTATCCATTTATGCCAGCTATGAAACTTGAGCTTGTCGGGTGATAAAGGTAAGTTGCTCATATACACGCCAAGTGGGAACGTTGCCAAAATCAAAAACGCAATCAGCCAATGCAACGCGATGGCAGTGTTGGTGTAACGTTCAGGAATTGGGGTCATGATCAACTTCCAGATGACTTGAAATCATTCTGTAAATGCTGCAATGCCGATTTCCTTTTCCTGGATAAGTAACCGTGGGGCATGTTAATGTTCGTACCAGTAAAGTACTAATGAGTACAAATAATATAGCACTGAGATTGTACTAATGCAAACTATACGGGGAAATTTTTTTAGAACAATTCTCGTAGCCGCCGCAAAGCCGCTATAGTCTGCTCCATATCTTTCTTGTCGAACTCGCCAAAGCGCTGTTTGACATGGGCGATGTGTTTCGGGAAAACTTCTTCGAACACCCGCTCCCCCTTCGGCGTCAGCACGGCGAGAAAGCTGCGCCGGTTGTCGGGTGGTACTTCGCGCCGGAGCAAACCTTTCTGCTCCAGGCGGTCGAGAATTCCGGTCATGGTTCCCTTGGTAATCAAGGTTTGTTCCGCCAGCTTGTTCAGGGGCATGCCCGGCGTATTGCCCAGAGTGCTGATAACGTCGAACTGCGGCGAGGTCAGCCCCAGGCGGCGCACGTGGGTGTCAGAGTAGCGGGCAAATGCCTGGTAAGTCCTGGCAAGCTCGCGTACAACAGGAATAAACGCTTCCTTCGCCGCTGCTTTGGCCGTCACCTTGGCTTTTTTCATGGCATCAATCCCAATCGTTTTGCAAAATCCGGCCTGACAGACCAGGTCGTTGTTAGCCGCGAATTATTTTCCCGCTTAGTAAATCTTGAATCGTCAATAGCCTTTTGCGTAAACCAATTTGGCCAGGAATGGTGAATGGTGTATTGGTAGGTGCGAATTTATTCGCAGAGAAGAGGCGATTATTTATGCGAATAAATTTGCACCTACAGAGCCGCGTCTTCGATATTTTAAATAAATCGGCGTCTCCTAGCGGACATCAACATCCTTCCAGAAACCTATACGCTCCACAATATGCAGCAATAATGCGCGTGGCACCTCGTACGACCAGGCCACCCGCTGATGGCGCATGCCATCAATCACCACATCATAGAAGCGTACACCATGCGGACAAGCCCGATCTGACTTGGTCTTGTCCGCAGGCTCCAGCCATTCCATGCGTATATCAGCGCGTCTGAAATAGCGATAGTTGTCGTACTCCAGAACATCATCGCTTTCGGCAATTACGCGGTCTTTCAGCATCGCTTTCATACGTCACCTTGAATGTATCACCTTAGCGTTGTCCCGCCCGAACGGCTTCTTCCTTCGCTGTTGCCAGACCAGCAGCCGGGTCATTGGTAAGCAAGGTCGGTTGGTAGCGTACCATAGCGACCTCCGAGATACCGATGAAGCGCAACCAGTCATGGAAATAAGTCGAATGAAAATCGATCCCAAAAGCCGGGGGAACACCAGGGGCGTAGACGCCGCTTGTATAGATGGCTGTAGCACGCTTGCCTTGTAGCAACCCCGAATAGCCCGCCACCGGATCAAAACCAAACAGCAAACCAGGCTGGGTCATGATATCGATGTAGAGCTTGAGCCGGTAAGGAATTCCCCCATTCCACATGGGCACGGTGAACAGGTAGTCGTCGGCACTGGTAAAGCGCTGGGTGATCGAGACAATCCGATCCCATGCAGTCTTGCGTACGCCATCAAGTGTGCCTTCACCGAAGAAGGACATCTTGGCGGCGGCACTATCGCCATTGAACTCAGGCAGGGCTTCTTGCCACAAATCGATTTCGTCGATCTCCGCATTTGGATTTTTTGTGCGATAAGCGGTTAGAAA
>JAYWDZ010000126.1:0-1970 GCA_043779595.1 Nitrosomonadales bacterium | reverse complement strand
ACACGTGACATATCCGCTCTCCCTTAGGCCACCACACACAGCACTTCACCACCCACACCCTGGGCGCGCGCTTTGCGGTCAGTCATCACACCGCTGGACGTGGACACAATCGCCACACCCAGGCCGTTCATCACACGCGGCAAATCCTCGGCGCCCTTGTAAATACGCAGGCCCGGTTTGCTGACGCGCTCAATGCGCTCGATCACCGGACGACCGGCGTAATATTTCAATTGCATTTCCAGCTCGGGCTTGGCCGCCTCACCGCGTACCGCGAAGTCCTCGATATAGCCTTCGTCTTTCAGCACCTGGGCAATCGCGACTTTAACCTTGGAAGACGGCATTTTCACCGAAACTTTTTCGACTGCCTGGGCATTGCGAATGCGGGTCAGCATGTCGGCAATGGGATCACTCATACTCATATAACGTCTCCCTTACCAGCTGGCTTTGACGATGCCGGGGATTTCACCCTTCATCGCATACTCGCGCAATTTGGTGCGCCCCAAGCCGAACTTGCTGAACACGCCACGCGGACGACCGGTCAGAGAGCAGCGATTGCGCTGACGCACCGGGCTCGCGTTACGCGGCAATGCCTGCAGCGCCTGATACGCCGCCATGCGGTCTTCGTCACTCGTTTTGGAGTTGCTGATCAGCGCTTTAATCTCGGCGCGTTTCGCGGCAAATTTCTTTACCGTGCGCGTGCGTTTTTCTTCACGATTAATCAAGGATAACTTGGCCATGCCTGCCTCAATTCTGCCTGGTTAATTTTTAAAGGGAAAATTGAAGGCGGCGAGCAACGCGCGCGCTTCATCATCGGTTTTTGCAGTGGTAGTAATAGTGATATTCATGCCACGCAATGCATCAATCTTGTCGTATTCGATTTCCGGAAAAATAATCTGTTCTTTGATACCCATGTTGTAGTTGCCACGGCCATCAAACGACTTACCATTTAATCCCCGGAAGTCGCGGATACGCGGGATAGCCACAGTAATGAGGCGATCCAAGAATTCAAACATATGCCCACGACGCAAGGTCACCATGCAGCCGACCGGGTAGTTATCGCGGATTTTGAATCCTGCAATCGATTTCTTAGACTTCGTGACCACCGGTTTTTGCCCGGCGATTTTTTGCATATCACCGACCGCGTGGTCCATGACCTTCTTATCAGCCACCGCTTCACCTACCCCCATATTCAGTGTAATTTTCTGAATGCGCGGTACTTCCATTACGGATTTATAAGCGAATTGTTCTACCAGTTTGGGAACGACTGTCTCGCGATAAAACTCTTGAAAACGTGCCATGATTACCTCTGAGCGTCGACCATTTCGCCACTGGATTTATAGATGCGTACTTTGCGTCCATCATCCAGCAACTTGTAACCCACACGATCACCCTTCTGCGTGGTCACGTTAAACAGCGCTACGTTGGAATTCTGAATCGGCATTTCTTTCTCGACAATGCCTCCCTGAATATTGCGCATGGGATTGGGCTTCTGATGTTTTTTGACACGGTTAATGCCTTCAACCAGCACATGCCCGTCATCCAACACACGCAGCACGCTACCACGCTTGCCTTTGTCTTTTCCGGTCAGAACAATAACCGGATCGCCTGTATGAATTTTAGCCATATGAACCCCTTACAGGACCTCAGGTGCCAACGAGACAATTTTCATGAATTTCTCATTGCGCAGCTCTCGGGTGACCGGTCCAAAAATACGCGTGCCCATGGGTTCGAGTTTGTTGTTCAGCAACACCGCAGCGTTGCCGTCGAACTTGACCAATGAACCATCCGCACGACGCACGCCCTTGGCGGTACGCACGACCACCGCGGTATACACGTCACCCTTTTTGACGCGACCACGAGGCGCGGCATCCTTGATGCTGACCTTGATAATGTCGCCGATGCTGGCGTAGCGACGATGACTGCCGCCCAGCACTTTGATGCACATCACGGAGCGTGCACCGGTATTGTCA
>JAYWDZ010000125.1:0-1987 GCA_043779595.1 Nitrosomonadales bacterium | reverse complement strand
CGATACATGGATGTCAGTAATCGGCCATCAGCCGTCACTGGCGGAGCGTGAAAAATGCATTTCTGGGCGGCAGGAGCAGTCAGTAAGCGGCCAGTCGTTAAATCGGCGCGTACTTCTGTTGATCGGCCTGAACGGCCATAGAAGGTATGACGGTTGAACGGCAGCTGCACTTCGTATTGCAGTCGATCGTTCACTTCTGACTAAAAAGTTGGGCCGACGAATCTGAACGGCCGCTTCTCGAAAACCGCTACTCACCCTTTCGACCCGTTGCAGTCATTCGTAACCTCGATGTTTCAACGGCAGGTATCCGAGTGGAGCCGTCACATGGCTTGCGCGCACTGCCGGTTCTTAACGGTATGACGCCTGGAGCATTGCAGCCGCTTCAAGCCCACTGGTCAGCGCCGGCTCGGTAAAGGGGCCGTTGAGATAATCACCACAAAAGAAAATCTGGTTTTGTTGTCGTGATACTTCCTGAAATGCACGAATCTTTTTGATCCGCCCCACCTCAAACTTGGGGATTGCTTCCGGCCAGCGCTGCACGATAACTTTCTCAATCTTGCCTTTTGTCTCCGGCAGAATCTTTCCCAGTTCAACTGCAAGCACGCCAGCCAACGCCTCGTCAGACAGCGTGATCAGCTGCTTTGCTGTAGCCTCATGCAGTCCGATCTGGATGAGGCCTTTTCCCCGCGGGACATATTCGTCGCCTTTCGCTGCTTCGTTCGTCCATTCGGAGATAACAGGGCTCTCCCGAAAGGGACACAACGCGCCATAGAGGTGGATAACGACCGGCGCTCGCATCAGGAAAGCCACCTTGATCGTTGTAGTGTATTGGAGGTCGGCGAAGAAGTGTGTCTCGTGCGGTAGCGGCTCCGGCAACAGATTCAAAACGCGCGACCCCGGCACGGCGATCACGGCTGCGTCGGTCTCCGTTGTTTCCTCCCCGCCTTCACGGTCGACGGTTACTTTCACGCCTGAGCCGTCCCGTTGGATGGCGATGACTTTGGAATCGTAATGGATTGGCAGTTGAGCGGCCAAGGAACGGGGGAGGACGCCCATGCCCGATCGGAAGGCATAGTGCCTTACTCCCGGCCCCTGCGACAGGGCGGAGAGGAATACCGCAATGCTTATCTCATCGGCGCGGTGATACCAGTAGGCCGCGATCATGGGATCAAAGAGATAGTCGAGGATTTCCTGGTTAAAGTGCCGGAGCCCGAATTCGCTCACCGAGGCCGTATCAAGATCGGCCGAACGAGCGAGGTCGTGGTAGTCGAGTGACTGCCGGTTGCGAAACAGCAACCACATGAGCTTGATCAGCCTGAATCGGTTTGGGATCGAGAGCCCCGCATGTATTGCACCACCGACGCGCAGGCGATGGTAGGTGTTGTCCCGAAGGCAGGCCGCGGCAGGAATCTTGAGCGGCTGCCATTCATGGGCCAACCCGAGCTCGTTGAGCAGACCGAGCATTCGGGTGTAAGAGGAGAGGAGAAAATCGGTACCGAGGCTCAGCGTAAAACCGTCGACCTCGCGAGAGGCCATCCTCCCGCCCGGCCATGCGTTAGCCTCGAAAACGGTGACACGATAGCCCCCTTGTTGCAGGCGGTAGGCCGCCGCCAAGCCCGCGATGCCGGCGCCGATGACGACAACGCTCGGCTTTGGCGTTGTTTCGTTTTGGGTTGCTGTGGCGCTCATGTCACGTGCTCCAGGGCGAGGGGAGAGTGCTTGGGGTAATTGGGGATTATCCCATCTGTTGAACGGGCTGTTGTTTGTAAGCGGTTATAGCGGAGCTTGGCGTTTATTGGTGATTCGCGATCCGTTCTTGACAGGTGATGGCAGCATTGTCCATAAAGAATTCATTGCGAACTGGGTGCATCGCTAATGACCCAAGAAGGAGCATGCTGGTGTTCTGCCACATTAGCAAATTAGGTCGCTGCTTAGCCTTTGCCGGGTTGATCATCTGGAACTGGCCTGTTGTTCGCATCAAATATTC
>JAYWDZ010000124.1:0-1992 GCA_043779595.1 Nitrosomonadales bacterium | reverse complement strand
GCCCAGCAAAGTCAACCGCACCCAGTTGCACCGGGGCGAGATAAACACGCAGCAAGCGTTTCAGGTGTAAGGAATCTATTTTTATTTGGTGTACATTTATAGGCGGCCCGCAATAGGTGGTGCAAGTTGATTCCGGGCCGCCTGCCGCCCATTCTGAATTCGATAATGGTGTGGAACATGGACAACAGGTGGATGTCCCCGGCGTATAGGTAAAGAATCGATGCAAGATGAAAAGTTATCTGCCGTTATGTCAAGAACGATCTTCCCGATTGCTTAGTTTGTCCCTTCCTAGTACAACTAAGGAAATTTCCATTCTTTAGGTGTCCCGCGTTAAAGTTGTCGTCAAAGTCAACCCAAATGTTATGATATTTCTCCATCTTTCCTGGAAGGGCGAGAATTGAAGTCACCATTAAGTCCGCAATCCTAAAGACTCGAACATAAGGCGAATAGTTACCCCGGATGATAGGGGTTTTGTCCTAGAGTACTATGAATCGAGTACAATAAACCGCAGAACGATTTCTAGATTTCGAATGCCCCCCAGTGCCGGACTTATATAGTGATAGAGAATGGGATTGCGCAAGATTATGTCGAGCAGAATATGGATAAGTTGGGAAACACATAGACGCAATCAAACCACTAGCAAGGCACTAGGGGCGAGATTGTTTGAGATCGACTACTCTAAGACCAATAGTTTGATGCGCTACTTGCGGGCGATCATCAAGACCGTATTTCTGCTTTTAAGAGAAAGACCGAAGTTGATTTTTGTACAAAATCCCTCCATGGTACTTGCGGTTTTAGCGCTGCAGTTTGGGTACCTATCTCGAACGCCAGTGATCGTAGATGCACATAATGCGGGTTTGAAACCATTCGCTGGGGAAAAACGCTGGGCCAATCGATTGGCACGGCATATTATGCGATCAGCCTCACTAACCATAGTGACCAATTCAGGTTTGGCTGAATATGTAAAAAATAACGGTGGACGTCCGGCAATTTTACCGGATCCTTTGCCAAATTTTATTTGGGAGCAGCGACTGGTATCATTAAAAGGTAAGATAAATATATTATTTATATGTACCTGGGCGAGTGATGAGCCATATATAGAAATGATGACGGCCGCCGCATTTTTGGACAAGTCTATTTGCATATATATAACGGGTAATAGCAAGGGAAAAGAAAATGCACTTGGTAAATCATTGCCCGAAAATGTCATATTAACTGGATATGTAACCGAAGAGGAATACATAAGTCTTTTGCATACGGCCGATATTATTATCGATTTAACCACGCGGGATAACTGCCTCGTTTGTGGCGCGTATGAAGCTATTGCAGTAGAAAAGCCATTAATTTTGTCGGACACACCAGCAATAAGAGAATATTTTTCTCATGGTGCTTTATATACCAATAATACGGCAGTAAATATAGCTCAACAAATTCGCGACTGTGTTGAGAGAATTGAAGATATCCAGAATGAAGTTAAACAATTTAAGAAAGATATAACAGTGCGTTGGGAGCGTATAAAGCATGATTTAGAAAAAACAATTCAATTGCTTGAAAAATAGGGATAAAATCCGCGCACGCCAAAGGCAAATTTATGAAAAATTTAATTAAAACTTTGTTCCTCAGATTCTCTCCGCCAGGAATGCTACACCTTTTTAAGAAATGGCATTACGTGCGCGAACTAAAAAATTTTAATGAGCACGACGAACAGGACTTAATTGTAGCGAAAAAACTGGTGGAAAAAGGCGAGGCGGCGATCGATATCGGTGCGAATGTAGGAATTTATACAAAAATACTATCGGAGAGAGTCACTGGAAATGGACATGTATACAGCATAGAGCCGGTACCCCAAACATTTTCTCTGTTAACGCATTGCGTTAAGAGTCTGAATTTATCTAATGTAAAATTATTTAATATTGGGATATCCGATAGCAATGGTAGCATGTCAATGCTTGTGCCGCCTTATGCAGGTGGCGGGAAGAATTTCTACATGGC
>JAYWDZ010000123.1:0-1993 GCA_043779595.1 Nitrosomonadales bacterium | reverse complement strand
GGTTTTGTGCTCGGCGCGCTCTATGGAATCGCGTGGGGATTCTGGAGCAAAAGACTGCTGTGAGGTGAGGTCATGAATCCGGATACAAGCAGCGAAAGCTCAAACGGACAGACTGGACCGTCAACAGCATATAAGGAGACAAGCATGAGTAACGTGCCTGCTTACGGCCTGTGGACGCTGGTCATTATCAACTCACTGGTTTTTGTTATTTTTGCCTTCAGCTTCACCCGGCCGAAAACTCCGCGCGACTGGCGCTCGTTTGGCGCCTTTTCCGCCTTCATCGTGGCGCTGTTTACAGAGATGTATGGTTTTCCGCTGACCATTTATCTGCTCTCTGGATGGCTTTCCAGCCGCTATCCGGGGGTGGACTTTTTCTCTCATGACGGCGGGCATTTATTGGAAATCCTGTTCGGCTGGCGCGCCAACCCCCATTTCGGCCCGTTTCACATGCTCAGCATCGTACTTATCGGCGGCGGATTCATCCTGCTCGCCAACGCCTGGAAGGTGCTCTACGCGGCGCAGCGCGCGCACACGCTCGCCACTGCCGGGCCATATGCCTATATCCGCCATCCGCAGTACGTTGGATTCGTGCTGATCATGCTCGGCTTCCTGGTGCAGTGGCCCACCATTCTGACGCTGCTCATGTTCCCGGTACTGGTGTGGATGTACGTGCGCCTGGCGCGGCGCGAGGAGCGCGAGGTGGCGGCCGAATTCGGCGCGGAATACGCGCCGTATGCCGAAGCAACGCCGGCGTTTTTTCCGCGCAGGTTTCCGGGGCGCGCGGATTGACCATGCTCGACGTCGCAGATTTCTATCGGCGCTGCAACCCTGTATGGTGGTTGGTAGGCTGGCCGTTTTATTCATGCACTCCTCCGCAGATAACTCCATGGAACACTGCCGGACTATTTCCGGGAAGCGGGTTTCAATCCGGTGCTAAGCAAGGGTCGGCGCGCCGACATTCTGGCGTTTTGGAGTGTAATCAAACCTGAGGAGAAAACATCATGAAAACGCAGCCAGGTGGAGTTTCAGCGAAGGCTCCTGTGCCCTTGAGGGTAAATGTGAGCGAAGCGAACGTTAAGGACGATAGTCCGGCCGAAGCTAAACCCAGTCATCTCAAAACCCTGTTACGCGCAGCCGTTTTAAGCATCGCCACTTTACTGGCGAGTGCCGCGTTCGCGGCCGATACCGCCACGCATAAAGTCGTGAATGGCGTTGCCATATATCTTGGCGTGCTGCCGGCCGAGATGATGCTAGGGCATCCCAAACCTCACACCGAAGCGGAAATGCACGGCGGCGTGCCCCCCGGCAAGCGCCAGTATCACGTGCTGGTGAGTTTGTTCGACGCCGCCAGCGGCAAGCGCATCAGCGGCGCGAAAGTGAGTGCGCGAGTATATGAAATCAACCTGGCCGGGACGCAGAAAAAACTCGAATCCATGCTTATCGCGGGCACGATCACCTACGGTAATTACTTCAATATGCCGGCCAATCTTTACCGTATCCGGGTGCTGATTGAACTGCCTGGCGTAGCGGACGTAATCGAAGTCGAATTCGAATACCGGCACGCACAGGCTTAATGCTCCTCTATGGCGCGTACGCGGGCCTCGTCTACGTGCCCATTTACAATTTTTTGCATCGCAAGTGGGCAAGGCAATAGATGAGCATGAAAGCCGACAAAACTGAATCGAACTCGCACGCGTCCTCGATTTCAAAAAAGAGCTACAAAGGCAGCCTCCACAAGCTCCGGATCGAACTGGTCAAACTGCAGCGGCACTTCATCGAATGCAATGACAAGATCCTGATCATTCTGGAAGGCCGGGATGCGTCCGGCAAGGATGGCACGATCAAGCGCATTGTCCAGCATCTGAGCCCGCGCGAAACCCGCGTTGTCGCCCTCGGCAAACCCTCTGACCGCGACCGTACCTCCTGGTACTTCCAGCGCTATGTTCCTTATTTGCCGGCGGCGCAGGAACTCGTGCTCTTTAACCGTAGTTGG
>JAYWDZ010000122.1:0-12720 GCA_043779595.1 Nitrosomonadales bacterium | reverse complement strand
GCGCATTGCGCGCATTGTCACTGCCGCTTACGTGGAAGGCGCGGACAAATTGCTGCAACTCACGGTCGATGTCGGCGACGAGCAGCGCAATATTTTTGCCGGAATTCGCAGTGCGTATGACCCTAAAGATTTAGTGGGCCGTTACACCGTGGTGGTCGCCAATCTCGCGCCGCGTAAAATGAAGTTTGGCATGTCTGAAGGCATGGTCTTGGCCGCTTCAGGCGACACGCCCGGACTTTTCATTCTGTCTCCGGACGCAGGCGCCACACCCGGCATGAAGGTCAAGTAATCTATTGCACGGACAAAAAAATGCCCGGCTCGAGAGCCGGGCTTAGAATCCACCAGGAAGGAGGATTGGAGGAGATAACACAAAGAGTCAATTCACAACTGCTTGCGTTATAAGAATTATCTAATATTAGAGCATTAATGTCCACTAATATTTTCACCTCCTAAAAAAGCAAGCTTATTCAAGGTGTTCATGCTCCATAAATGATATTGACGGCCTCCTTCTGGAGCCAATCTTGCAACGACTCCAGCAAGCGTCCATCCAGCCTGACTCGCCAGGTACTCCCCAAATGTATCTGACAACTCGCAACAGCATTCCGGTAGTTGATCCAAATGGGGCAACCCTCCTCCTGCCGGTAAGGACTCAATAATTCACTTAACTTGCCGCCCCCATTGAATTGGGTCTGGCCACTTCCGGGGCACGATAGCCGCAGGCTTTGCGCAAACCGTGTACGGGCTCCCGCCAGATCGTAAATGCGCTCCGCCGTCACACGGAGGCCACCGGAATAGTCATCGCGACTGACTTTGCCTTCGATAATCAGTAGCGCGTCTTCTTTCAGGATGTGACGGTTTTGTTCATAGAGTTCGTTAAACACCACCACTTCAACTTGCGCGGTGGCGTCGTCCAGCGTCACGATGACCATTTTGCCGCGCCGGGTCATTTGTGTTCGCAACGAAACCGCGATCCCGGCCAACAGCGTAAATTCGCGCGCAGGCTCCAGGCTGTCCAGATTGCGTTTGGCGAAGCCCGACACTTCCGCCATATAGCCGGTGAAAGGATGGCCGCTGTAAAAATAACCAAGTGCGGTCTTTTCCTGCACCAGCGTTTCCTGCTCGGACCAGCGCGCGGTGTTGATCAGGTCTTCGGTGCCCCCATCGAGTTCTTCGCCGAACAGCCCACCCTGACCCCCGCCGCGCGCCACGCGATCCGCAGTACTGAGCGCCGCACCCACCGAGGCGAGCAGACTCGCGCGGTGATCATTTAGTGGGTCGAATGCTCCCGCTTTGACCAGCGCCTCGAGAACACGCCGATTCAGGTAACGCTTGTCCACGCGTCGAGTCAGATCGAACAAACCTTTGTACGGCCCGTTCGCCATGCGTTCGGCCACAATGGCGCCAATCGCCGCTTCGCCGCTGCCCTTGATTGCGCCTAAACCGTAGCGGATTTGTTTCGCACTCACGGGCTCAAAACGGTAGACAGACCCGTTGATGTCCGGCGGCAATATTTCCAGCCCATTGTCGCGGCAATCCTCGTTGAAAATCCGCACCTTGTCGGTATCGGACATCTCCGACGACATTGTCGCGGCCATGAATTCCGTCGGGTAATACGCCTTCAACCACGCTGTGTGGTACGCGATCAGCGCATACGCCGCCGAGTGTGATTTATTGAAACCATACTCCGCAAACTTTTCCATCAGATCAAACAAGCGCTCGGCGATTTTGGTATCAACGCCGCGCGTTGCTGCACCCTCTAAAAAAATCGAACGCTGCACCGCCATTTCTTCGGGCTTTTTCTTGCCCATCGCGCGCCGCAACATATCCGCGCCGCCCAAGCTGTAACCCGCCAGAATTTGCGCGACCAGCATCACCTGCTCTTGATACACGATGATCCCGTAAGTCGATTTCAGCACCGGCTCCAGATCGACGTGGAAATACTCGGGCTTTTGTTTGCCTTGCTTGCGTGCGATGAAATCGTCCACCATGCCTGAACCGAGCGGCCCTGGACGGTTCAGCGCCATTAGCGCGATGATGTCTTCGAAGCAATCGCCTTTCAGCCGTCGCTCCAGGTCTTTAGCCGAACGTGACTCGGACTGGAATACCGCAGTGGTGTTGCCGTCGGCAAAGAGCTTGTACACCACCGGATCATCGAGCTTCAATTCTTCTAACCGAAAATTTACGCGGCCCGGCTGACGCTGCACGAAACGCACGGCTTCAGCAAGAATGGTTAGCGTACGCAATCCTAGAAAATCGAACTTGACGAGACCAATCGCCTCGACGTCGTCCTTGTCGAATTGCGACACCGCCGACTCCGAACCTTCAGCGCGATACAGCGGACAAAAATCGGTAAGTTTGCCCGGCGCGATTAACACGCCGCCCGCGTGCATGCCGACGTTGCGGGTAATGCCTTCGAGGCGTTCGGCCAGCGGCAGCAGTTCGGCGAGCTCTTCTTCGGCCGAAGCACGCTCGTCGATCTGCGGCTCTTTTACGCGTGCCTCGGCAAGCGTGATGCCCAATTCGTTCGGAATTAATTTGACGAACTTGTCGACGAAGTTGTACGGCAAATCGAGCACGCGCCCGACATCGCGTATCACTGCTTTGGATGCCATGGTGCCAAAGGTTACGATCTGCGCGACCGATTCTGCGCCGTAGCGGCGCTTCACGTAATCAATCACACGGTCGCGCCCGTCCTGACAAAAGTCGATGTCGAAGTCAGGCATCGACACGCGCTCCGGGTTCAGGAAGCGTTCAAACAACAAGTCGTATTCGAGCGGATCGAGGTCGGTAATGCCGAGGCTATACGCCACCAGCGAGCCTGCACCTGAACCGCGCCCCGGCCCCACCGGTACGCCATTGTTCTTGGCCCAGGCAATGAAATCGGCCACGATCAAAAAATAGCCGGGGAAGCCCATCTGGATAATCGTGCCGAGTTCAAACTCCAGTCGCGCGGTGTATTCCGGCAATTGAGCGGCGCGCACGACAGGATCGGGATAGAGCACCGCCATCCGTTCATCGAGTCCCTCGAAGGCTCGGCTGCGCATATAGTCATCGAGACCCATGCCTTCAGGCGTCGGGAAGTCGGGCAACTTACTGCTGCCTAATTCCAGCGTGAGGTTGCAGCGTTTGGCGATTTCAACACTGTTTTGCAAGGCTTCGGGTAAGTCTGCAAACAGCGCTGCCATCTCATCTTGCGACTTGAAATACTGTTCGGCGGTATACGGGCGCGGGCGGCGTGGGTCGCCCAGCATCATGCCTTCTGCAATGCACACACGCGCTTCGTGCGCCTTGAAATCCTCCGGCGCGACAAACTGCACCGGGTGCGTGGCGACCGCCGGAAGTGCGAGCGACGCGCCTATTTCCAGCAGACCGTCGATTACATGCTCGGCGTGGGGTTGACCATAACGTTGCAACTCCAGATAAAAGCGCTCGGGAAATAGCGCCGCCCACTCGCGCGCATGGCTGAGCGCGGCTGCCGGTTTGTCGTCTTGCAGGGTCTGCGTGATATTGCCAAATGCGCCGCCGGATAAGGCGATCAATCCCTCGGTGCCTGCCTGTAGCCATTCGGGGTCGATTTCGGCGCGCCCGCGGTAAATGTTTTGCTGATACGCGCGCGTGAGCAGTTCGCACAGGCGGCGGTATCCCTCGCGATGCTGCACCAGCAGCAACAGGCGCGAAGGCCGGTTGCGATCCACCGGGTTGGTCATCCATACGTCGCAGCCAAATACCGGTTTGATGCCCGCGCCCCGCGCAGCACGATAAAACTTCACCCACGAAAACACATTCGACAGATCTGACACCCCCAACGCCGACATGGCGCATTCACGCGCTCGCGCCACTGCGCCATCGACGCGCACCAGGCCATCGGTGACCGAATATTCGGTATGCACGCGCAGGTGGATAAAACGGGGATCAGTCATGAGGATGAATCAGGAATCGAAAGGTATTTTACGTCGCCACAAGGGATGCCAACAAATAAAAACGGGCAGCCTAAGCCGCCCGTTTTAGCGTTCGCGAAATAAGCCGGAGTCAGCCTTTGGCACGTCCTCGGCATTCGCCGGTACGCGTGTCAATTTCGATCATTTCACCGATCACGATAAAAGCCGGCACCAACACTTCGTGGCCAGTGGGCTTGATGCGCGCAGGCTTCATGATTTTGCCGGAGGTATCGCCACGCACTGCGGGCTCGGTGTATTCCACTTCGCGCGCGACGATGGTCGGCAGCTCAACGGAGATCGCCTTGCCATCGTAAAACACCACTTCGACGGGCATGCCGTCGTCGAGATAAAACAGCGCATCGCCGAGGTTATCGGCTTCGATTTCGTACTGGTTAAAGTCACTGTCCATAAAGACATACAACGGATCAGCAAAATAGGAATAGGTACATTCCTTGCGGTCCAGCGATACCGTTTCGAACTTGTCGTCGGCACGATAGATGCTTTCCAGCGCTGCGCCATTTAGCAGGTTTTTGGCCTTCATCTTTACGACCGACGCGTTACGCCCGGATTTACTGAATTCGGCTTTGAGGATCACCATGGGGTCTTTGCCCACCATAATGACGTTACCGGCGCGGAGTTCTTGTGCGATTTTCATAATACGAGTCCTGCTTGCGAGCTAGAGGGGAAATAAGCGCGCTATTTTAACCGGCTTCACGGTCTTCGACAAAGGCGACGAGGTTCGCCGCAAGATCCCCAAGCGCTGCCAATTGGGTTGTCCATCGAATGGCATGATGATCAATAGCTGCCTTGGCTTGCATAAACTCCGTCCACGCGCGGGTCACATCCCCGCGCCCATTCCAGGCGCGCCAGAGCGCGGCAATAACGTCGGCCTCCCACTCAGGCAAACCCTCAACATACAGGTCGATTAAAGCCTCCAACTTATCCCAATGCGCATTTTGCTGTTGAGGATAGGGCTGCCATATGAAAGGCTTTTGCGCCCATTGCGCGCGGACGCAGGAGTCTTCGCCACGCACTAAATTAATGTCGCAGGCCCACAGCAAACGATCGTAATCGTCCTGATTTAAAAACGGCAGGATGTGCAGTTCAAGCTTGTCAAGACGACGTATCGTGCCTACCGGCAAAGAGGGTTCGCCTAACCAGCCTGCAAGCTGCGGAATGATTTTGCCCTCTGGAATCAACAGGGTTATGGGATGCTCACTCTCACGCCACACGCCCAGAATTTCAATCAACGCGGCATTCTCATACGCAAACATCGAAATGCGCAACTCTGAGGGTCGTCGCGCCGCCAGGCCCAGACTTTGCCAGAATGCGGATGCCTCTTCGAGCTGAAAATGCTGGCGGCGCTGGGCTAAATCGCGCTCACCCAACACCCCGCCTGTGCCTTCTTCATAACCCGGAAAAAAGAAAAACTTGGTAAGTGGCAAACGAGGATGGGGCGAGGGCAAGCCATGATGCGCTTTGACCCATGGCTCTGCGCTTAAATATTCCAAATTAATCCAAACCGCCGGTGGAACCTGCGAACTCATCGCGCTTAGGTATGCCTCGGGCAATGCACAGCCAAACGCTTCGATCACCACCTGGGCCGGGCGCACGGAAGGGAATGTTTTTTGCCATGCGCGCACTTCAACTCCCAGGCAATTTTGGGTGTCAAGCTTTGGGTTAATCTCGGGCCATAGATGTTGGAACACCGCCAAATCGTCTACCCATAAGCGCACGTGAATGTGGTGCTCAGCAACCAGTTGCCGGGCCAGTCGCCACGCGATACCGACGTCGCCATAGTTATCGACGACTTGACAAAAAATATCCCAACTTGGGCTGACCGGACGATGCGATTGCACGAATATTTAAAGCGGAGGACTCAATCGCCGGGTAATAGAAATCACCTCAGGCAAAGGGGGCACCTCGACTATTTTCATGCCGTGCGTGTCCAATAGCGCCGCGAAACTTTCCGCATTCATGGGCGGGCTGATCCAGTACCCTTGTGCATGCTCGCATCCCATGCTGCGCAACGTTCGGAATTGCGCTTCGGTTTCGATTCCCTCTGCCAATGAGGTCTTTTCCAAGCTATTCACCAACGCTAGAATAGTGCGCACGATCGCCGTGTCGTCCACATCGATATTAATGCCATCGACAAATGACTTATCGATTTTGATCTTGTCGGTGGGAATACGCTTTAAATAGCTGAGCGATGAGTAGCCCGTACCAAAGTCATCAATCGCAATATGTACCCCCTTAGCCTTCAAACTGCCCAAGACGCGGATACTCATTTCGGGGTCCCGCATGGCGGCGCTCTCGGTGATTTCGAGTTCCAGTCGTGAGGCATCCAGCTGCGTTTCGCGCAGCACCGCGATCACTTTGGTAAGTAAGTGCGGATCCTGAAATTGGTGGGGTGATAAGTTAACCGCAATCCACAAATTCCACCCTGCCTTGTTCCATAACTTGGCCTGAGTGCAGGCGGTTTGCAGCACCCACTCTCCGATGGGCAAAATCAGGCCGGAAGCTTCTGCTATGCCAATAAACTCATCAGGCAATCGCAAATTACCCTGCTGAGGTTGCCAGCGCAGCAAGGCTTCGGCTCCTACCAGATTGCCGGTTTGCATATTGACTATGGGTTGATAGACCAACCTGAATTCATTGTGCTTGAGCGCGTCTCGCAACTGGTGCTCTATTCGCAAGCGTTGATGGACCCGGGTGCCCTGCTCCTCCGCATAAACACTGTACGCGCAGCCCCCTTTACGTTTGGCTTCGTACATGGCCGTATCGGCATGCTTGATCAGCGTCTCCATATCCATGCCATGCGCGGGATATACCGCAATGCCGATCGAGGGCGAAACCTGCAATTGACGCGTGCCCACGACCATCGGGATCTGGAACGCTTTCAACACGCGTTCGCTTATTGCCGCGGCGCGATGAGCATTGCTGTCCCGCAGCAAGATGGTGAATTCATCCCCGCCAAATCGACCCAACACATCCAGCTCGCGCAACGTGGATTGAATGGTGTTCGCTGCGGCAACAATCAACTGATCGCCGACCACGTGGCCGTAAACATCGTTGATGTCTTTAAAGCGGTCGAGATCAATGAATAGCACCGCAAATTCGCCCATATGGTCACCCGATACAATAATCGTATCGCGCAATATTTCATCAATGGCGGCCCGGTTCGGCAAGCCGGTCAACGAATCACGACGCGCTTGTCTGACAAGCTCCTGACTATGGGACTGCTCACGTCGAGACACACGGTAAGCACCCGCGGTGAATAGACCTAAACAAAAAATAAAGCTCAAAAGCACGGGCGCGTTATGTCGCCACCATTGATGTACAACATAAGCGGCGGGCGTAGAAATATAGGCGTACATGTCTGCGCTCGGCAGCTGGGTAAACGCGCCTATTCGCTGACCCTCTTCGGGTAGCCAAGGCAGGATTCCGCCAAAAACGCCACTTTTTGCTCCGGGATTGGCGGTGATTGCTGTAGCAGCCGGGCCGGGTAATACCTTGCTATATATAAGCTTGGGGTCCTGTGCGGGCCAACGGGCTTGCTGAAATCCATCTTTGCGCAATAGCCCGATATAACTCGACGGCGGTAAAGGCAAACGGTGCAGAAATGTGCCTTCGCGTTCGAGCGGAATGGCGGCTTGCAATAGAAAACGCGGTTTAGCTTGCTTATCTCGCACCACATATCGAAATGTAAAACGCCACTGCGCCAAGGCTTTACCAATTTGCGGTCGCCCAATGCTATAACGCCGCTGACTATTCATATCCGCCATTAATTGCTTGAGATAGGGAGGATCTTTGATGAAGCTGGGCAAAGGCTGTCCGGGAGCAATCGCCGTATTAATCAGCATTTCACCCGTGGGGTTAAACAGCGCCATCGCGCCTATCTCAGGATGAATGCTCCGATATTTGAGCAGGTGGACGCGAGCATCCTCGGGGTTTTTCAGCACATCCAGTTGGTTTAGCAATTGGCCCAGCGGCTCTAAACCATTGCCCATATCGTCGAAGAAAAATTGCGACGCCGACGCCAGGAAACCTGACAAAATCGTCATATTTTCCTTGACGTCTTCTTCTTCGCGTTGCCAGCTATACGTCCCGTAGACCAATGCCGCTAATGTACTGATCAGTACAAAAGTCCAAACTGCCTTTCGCAATGCTCGCGCAAAAAGGGTAAATGGTTCTGGGCGCATTCGGTCTCCGGTCAACTTGTGTTTATCGGTATTATTTTGGGTACTCTTAAGCCGCTGCTTATGCCCCATTAGTGTTCACAATAGGAGGCTTCTTATTTAAAACATAGCGTGCTAACCAGCGCCTCCGCCGCTGCCCAAGCCATGTGCCGCCTTCAACACCAGCGTATCAAACTCATCCGCACTCATCAGACCGCGTTCCGCGACTATATCGCGTACCGGGCGGCCTGACTGTTCGGATGTTTTAGCCACTTCGGCGGCTTGCATGTAGCCAATCCGGGTATTTAACAGCGTCGCCAGCGCAACGCTTTGATGGATAAAAAATGCGCAACGCTCGCGATTGACGGTGAGCCCTTTAAGGTTCTTTTCGGTGGCGGCCCCAATCGCGTTGGTCAACCAGTCCATCGCATCGAAGATCGCAGAGCCCAGCGCCGGCATCATTACATTCAATTCCAGCTGCCCTGCTTGCACCATGTATGACACCGCCGCGTCCTGCCCCAGCACCTGATAGCACACCTGATTCAGCATCTCGAACATCACCGGGTTGACCTTACCGGGCATGATCGACGACCCTGGCTGCACCGGGGGCAGCTGGATTTCACCGAACCCGGTGCGGGGGCCGCTAGCCAGCAGACGCAGGTCATTGGCGATGCGGGTGAGCTCCAATGCGAGGTTACGGATTTCGCCCGATACCCGAGCCATATCGTTCATCGATTGCATTTGGGCGACGAGTTGCCCTACGAAAATCGGTTCGCCGGTCAGCGTGGCAAGTTCAGCGGCTACACGCGCAGCATAATCGGGCGAAGTGTTAAGCCCGGTACCTGCAGCCGAACCGCCCAAGCCGGTCTCACATAGCGCGGGGCGCACCGCTTCGAGGTTGGCCGCGCACCGATTGAGCGTCCACGCATAGGCAGCAAACTCCTGGCCTAGCGTGGTGGGCACTGCATCTTGCAAATGCGTGCGCGCACTTTTAACGGTGTCTTTTTCGCGCTCAGCCAAGCGGCTGAATTCGTTGGCCATCGCACGCGTCGCGTCCATCAGATGCGGCAATTTGGCCAATACCGCGAGTCTAATAGCCGTAGGGATTGTGTCATTGGTGCTTTGCCCCATATTCACGTCGTCATTCGGATTGACCGGTGTGTATGCACCTTTTTCAAATCCCAGCGCGACGTTGGCGAGATTGGCGATCACCTCGTTGCTGTTCATATTGTGGCTAGTGCCGGCACCCGCCTGAAAGCGATCCACCACGAATTGATCGCTATACTCACCGTTCAGGATTTTTTTGCAGGCGGCGACGATGGCATCGCGCTTATCTACCTCGAGCCAGTTCGGCTGGCAATTGGCGCGAGCGGCCGCCAGCTTGATACGTACATGCGCTATGACGAAATCCCTATCCGGCCCACGTCCGGAAATGGCAAAATTGGCAATCGCCCGGGCGGTTTGTGCGCCATACCAAACAGATGCGGGAACCAGGACCTCGCCTAGCGAGTCTTTCTCAGTACGAAATTCATTCATGGAGTGCTTATGTGCAATTCGTCTGTAATGTGGGTCCGGCAATTTTATCCGATGTGGTTAGCGGGCTTGCTACTGGCCTTATTAGTGCCTTATGCGCAAGCGACAGGGTTCAGTGTGACCGACACCGCAGGCAAGACGCACACCTTGGCTGAATACAAAGGCAAGTGGGTGTTGGTAAATTATTGGGCAACCTGGTGCCCGCCGTGCCTGGAAGAAATTCCTGACTTGATTTCATTGCATGAGAACAAGAAAAATAATCTGGTAGTCCTGGGCATTGCCGTTGACTACCGCAGTCAAAAGCAAGTCACCGACTTTGCCGACGGTTTATTGGTGTCGTATCCGATTGTGTTGGGAACCCCCAAGGTGATTAACCAGATAGGCCCCATGCAAGGCCTGCCCACCACTTATCTCTTTAACCCGGACGGAAAATTGGTGGCTCAGCAAACCGGCGCCATAACCCGCAAATCGGTCGAAGATTTTATTGCCAGCAAGTCCGCCCGTGCTGCCTCTCAACAAACTGCCAACACCTCAAAGGGTAAAGCATGCGTCAACTGCTGAGGATAGGGATCATCCTGAGCGTGCTATTCGCACCGCCTTTGTGGGCGGAGACGCGCAGCGTAGAAACCCATTTCTTTCAGCCCAAGCTGGGCGACTTCAAGGCTGAGCTTGAGACAGTCAAAAAAGAAGGCAAGAAAGGAATATTCTTGTTTTTCGAAATGGACGAATGCCCTTGGTGCGCGCGCATGAAAGCCACCGTGTTGAATCAATCAATAGTGCAGGATTTTTACCGCGCGCACTTTCTCGTATACAGCGTGGACGTAAAAGGCGATGCGCCGATGGTCGACTTCGCAGGAAAAGCTACCACCGAAAAAGCCTTCGCACTTGAAAACAGAGTGCGCGCTACGCCCACGATGCTGTTTGTGGATGCGGATGGCAAAATCCTCACGCGGTTTACCGGCCCCACGCGCAATATGGATGAAATGATACTGTTGGGGCGTTACGTAGTCGAAGACAGTTATCGACAAATGCCGTTTTCCAAATACAAGCAGATTCAAACCACTGCCGCCCTCCCCCGCCCGGAATGAGGCTACTGGGTATTCTGCTGTTATGCGTGCCACTCATTGCAGGCGCAGCAGAACGACCGCTCAGCTTAGACGACGTTCTGGCCACTGCCGATGCCCCTCATCCTGATCTTGCCATTGCTGAAAGTGATCTGACTTTAAGTTTGGCAGAACGCGATATTGCGGACAGTCGACAAGATTTCAATTTGTTTCTGGATGGCAGCCTCAGATCCGGTAAACAGCCTGGAGGGGACTGGGCCGCTGACAATATCGTGCGTATCGTTGCCCGCAAACCTCTATTCGATTTCGGCCGTACCGCACAGAGCGTGGCGGCCGCTGAACAAGAAGTGACGGCACGGCGTGCAGCACTCCTGAGTGCACGGGCAGCGCGTCGAATCGATTTAATGGCGCGTTTTTTTGACGTGCTAATCGCCGACCTGCAATACACCGCCGATAATGAATTCATGACGGTCGCCTTTCTGGTGTGGGATAACGCGCGTGATCGCCTTAGCTTGGGGCTGGTAACCAAACCGCAACTATTGGAACTGGAAGCGCGGTTTCAGGATGCCCGCGAGCGGCGTAATACAGCCTCACAACAACAACGTGCGACGCGGCAAAAACTTGCCAACGCAATGAGCCGCACCGACCTCCCGTCGGAACTCGACCCACCCGCCCTTCGCAGCAACGACAAAGTAGTGCCGGAATACGAAACCGTCTTACCTAATATTTTTGAACACAATCCTGCACTGCAAGCGCTTAATGCGCAGATCAACGCTAGCGACGCCCGTATCGCCGCCATTCGTTCCGAGCGCAACCCTACGCTAGACGCCGAAGTCATCGGCGCAAATTACAGCCGCGAATCTATCACCCGTGATCAAGTCAGCGCGGGGCTGTTATTTAACGTGCCCCTCTATCAAGGGGGCCGCATCGATGCGCGAGTTGCCCGCGAACGCGCGCTGCGGGATCGTCTACTGGCGCAGCGCGAAAAACTCAAACTCGGCTTAAGCGAAACCGTGCTCGATACACTGCATGAAATCGAATGGTTGCGCGGCAGCAGCCGCCCCGCCGCCGATAAGCAAATCGAATATCGCGACTGGGCCCTTGAGCGCTCGCGCGCAGAATACGAACTTGAAATAAAAACCAACCTGGGCACCAGCATGGCCGAGACACAAACTGCGCTACTGCGGCGAAAGCGTGTCGAGTATCAATTGGCATTAGCATTGGCAAGACTAGCCGCACTGGCCGGAGCAACCCGGTAGTCAGATCACTCAATAAGGAAATGAGCATGCGTTATGGATGGATAGTCATCTGGATTTTTTTTGCAGGCGCAGCACAGGCGGCCGACATTGAACTCAGCACGCGCGTCTCCGGCGTGGTGGAAGAAGTATTAGTCAAGCCGGGCCAAAGCGTCAAAAAAGGCACTGTATTGCTACGCTTGAATTCAGTGATTTACAAAGCTCAAGTCGATGAAGCCAGCGCCGAAAGCGAGCGCCTGCATGCCGAAGAAGCCGACGCAAAACGTGATCTTGACCGCGGGCAAGAACTTTATAGCCGCACCGTTTCATCGACGACGGAACTCGACACCGTCAAGCTGCGTTATACCCGTGCCAAATCAGCGCTAACTGTGGCTGACTCACGCTTGACGATTGCGAAAAAAAATCTGACCGATACCGAATTGAAGGCGCCGTTTAATGGGGTGGTGGCGGCTTTGCCTGCGGCACCGGGGGTGGTGGTGGCGGCGGAGTGTCAGCCTAGGGTGTTGGTGGTGATGCGGCGTTGATTAGGAGCCTGGCGAGGCTATTCGCCTTTGTATCGGGATCGGTTGAAGGGTTTGTTTGTAATAGGGTGCTTCACATGGCCACCGACCGTTGGCCGGGGGTTGCCCGACGGCAAGTTACTTTCTTTTGCTTCCCTCCATGTCAGGCTAGATGTCGCCTCCATTGATTCAATAAAAAAGTGGAGGGCGGAAGTAGGTGAAAGATGAAACATGTTCGATACACGAAAGAG
>JAYWDZ010000121.1:0-2012 GCA_043779595.1 Nitrosomonadales bacterium | reverse complement strand
TTTGTGACGGTCACTAATTAAATATGCATGGTGGCAGTAGCCACTCATTTTGGCGTACACTACATAACAATGAGCAGTTAATAATGCTGAAATGTGATAATGAAAGACCTGACCCCATGTTTTTTAAACGGGGTGATGCGTATGCCTTTTTAATAATGAAGAAAATTTATGGATATTCCAGATTATTTATTACAACAAATTCGTGATGGGAAAGTAGTTTTATTTCTTGGCGCGGGGGCATCAATAGGAGCATTATCAAAGAACCATTCTGACTCAAAGAAGATTCCTGACTCCAAAGGTTTAATCGAACTTGTATCTGATAAGTTTTTAGGTGGGGCAGAAAAAGATCGCTCTTTATCAATAGTTGCCGACTATGCGTAAGTGCTCCATAAACCCCGCCCTATTCAGGACACTATTTCACTGATTAAATCCATGCCATGCAAATTCCATGGCAACAGCGCTTCAACTTCTTCGACCGTTTTAGCTGCGGGCAAATCCCGCAAGATGCGGCGCAACCAAGCATACGGGTCCAATCCATTAGCTTTAGCGGTTTCGACCATCGAGTAAATGATCGCGCTTGCGTTAGCGCCAGCGGGCGTATCGCTAAACAACCAAGCCTTACGGCCGATCACGAACGGACGAATCGCATTCTCACAACGGTTATTATCAATCGGCAGGTCGCCACACTCCGTATAACGTGTCAGCTTGTCCCAATACTGATGCATATACGACAACGCCCGGCCAAGCGCACTTTGCGGCGTGACCGCTGGCTGCGTTCTGGTCAACCATTCACGCAGCTCGGCCAGTATCGGCACGCTCTCCGACTGACGCGCCATAAGTCGCTCTGCATCATCAGCTTCTTTATGTTGACGCTCAACGCCATACAGCTTACCAATCATAGCCACGGCTTGATCAGCAAGCCCCTTTTTACCCTTGGGCTGGACGAGAGTCGCCTCAACAAAACGCCGTCGCACATGCGCCCAGCACACCAGATGCGTAATACGCTCAGCGCTCACCAGTTTATTGTAACCTTCATAACCATCGGTCATCAGATAGCCTTGATAGCCCTGTAACAAACGCGCCGGCACCGCACCGCTGCGACTCGGGTCGTAGTCATAAATGACCACGGGTTTGCCGGGCGGACCACCGACCTGCACCCACATATAACTGTTACTCGTCGGCCGCTTGTCTATTTCCTTAAGTACCTGAACGACGGTTTCATCCATATGAATGAATCGACCATCAAACAAGGCATCACGCATCACATTAAACAGCGGTTGCAACACCCCCTCGGCGGTGCCGATCACCCAACGCGCCAGCGTTTGTACGGGGACTTGCGCACCATGGCGATTGAGCACTTTATTGAACCGGGTCAAGGGCTGCCCATCCACAAATTTGACCGTCAGCAGCATGGCCAGAAAGTCAGGGCTGGCATTACTCTTGGGGAGTGGTTGCGGTGGGAAAGGGGCTGTAATGGGCGCATGAAGACTGGTGGGGCAGCCATAGGTGTTGCGAATATGACGACGTACGCGTATTTGCATCGGCACGATGTCGAGTTGTTCGCTGATGGCCTGACCAATCACCACCATCGGTGTACCGCAAGCGCAAGTGCGTTCCGCTTCTGGTACGTCATGTACGATCTCGACGCGCGGCAGTTCTGCTGGCAAAGGCGCACGTTTGCCACGCGCCTTCACTTCTGGCTTGCTGGCGACTGGCGTGGCTGGCGCTGGAATCGGCGTAATGTCCTGCGCTTCGCTGCTGCCTGCCGCCAGGCATTCAGCTTCATCAAACAATCGCGCTTGGGCAGACTGTTGTTCAGAGCTTGATCCGAACATGCGGTGACGAGACAGGATAAATTGCTCGACCAGTGTATTGATGTAGTCGCACACCTGGCGCTCAATCGACTTTATTGTCGCTTCGTGCGCTTGTTGCTGCGTCAGCAATAACGCTTTTAACGCTTCACTATCGGCCGGCAATACCGCAGGTAAATTAACCTCAGGAAAGGTCAGGTT
>JAYWDZ010000120.1:0-2015 GCA_043779595.1 Nitrosomonadales bacterium | reverse complement strand
CTATAACACGCTGCAATCGACCGATGAGACTATCAAGGCTTCGTGGGCCGAGGTGTTGAACCAGTATCAACGCCGCGCCGATCTGGTGCCAAATCTGGTCAATGTGGTGAAGGGTTACGCCGCACACGAGAAAGAGGTGCTGATACAGGTGACCGAGGCGCGTGCGCGGGTGGGGGCGATTCAGGCCACCCCCGAGCTGGTGAACGATGAGGCCGCATTTCAAAAATTCATTGCTGCGCAGGCACAGATGACCAGTGCGATTTCCAGGCTGTTGCTGGTGGCCGAGAATTATCCGCAGCTTAAAGCGGACGGTCTGTTCCGCGATTTGCAGGCGCAGCTTGAAGGCACCGAAAACCGCATCACGGTGGCGCGTAATCGCTATATCGATGCAATCAAGGAATACAACGTGATCGTGCGCTCGTTCCCGACCAATCTGACGGCGATGATGTTTGGGCATAAGACCAAGCCAAGCTTTACCGTCGAAAACGAACGCGCGATTGCGGTGCCGCCCGAGGTGGATTTTGGCGTACCCGCACCTGCCGCGCCGCAGTCGCCGCCTACCAGCAGCGCGCCTGCTACCCCGGCACCGGTGTACTGATCCTTGCTTACTTTGCTTGGAACTTGCCTGAGTAGACATCGCCTGAACGGATTTCGTTTAGCCGGGGCGTTACTACTGATGCTGTTTACTGCCTCGATCTGGGCGCAAGTGGCCGTGCCCGAATTATCGCAGCGGGTGACGGACCTCACCGCCACACTAAGCGCCGGGCAGCTTGCTACGCTGGAGAGCAAACTCGCGGACTTCGAAGCCCGCAAGGGTAGCCAGGTTGCGGTGCTAATTGTCGCTACCACTGAGCCGGAAGACATTGCTCAGTTTGGTATTCGCGTGGCCGAGGCATGGAAAATCGGTCGCGCCAAAGTGGACGACGGTGTAATCCTGATTGTCGCCAAAGGCGACCGCAAGCTCAGGGTGGAAGTCGGCTATGGTCTTGAAGGCGCGATTCCTGACGCGATTGCCAAGCGCGTGATCAGCGAAACCATCTCGCCCAAGTTCAAGGCGGGCGATTTTTATGGCGGCGTGGATGCGGGCGTGACGCAGCTGATGCAACTGATAGATGGCGAGTCACTGCCGCCGCCACCACCACAAGCGGCGAAGCAGGGCGGCAGTATGGATGCGTTCCTGCCGCTTTTGATCGGCGGGGTCGTGGTTGGGTTTCTCCTATCAAGCTTCATGGGCCGTCCCCTGGCCGGGGGCGTTGCGGCGGCTGGCACCGGGCTCGTGGTCTGGCTGGTTTTGGGGCTGGGCTTGACGGCCCTGTTGACCGCAGCCTTTGTTTTCTTTGGAGTGGCAGCAGGGTTTGGACGCGGTGGGGGAATGTGGAGTGGCGGCGGTGGATTTGGCCGGGGCGGCGGCTTTGGTGGCAGCGGGGGATTCGGCGGCGGTGGGGGAGGCGGTTTTGGCGGCGGAGGTGCTTCGGGATCATGGTGAACTTCAAACGCTGGTTTGCACATTTTTTTCATTCACCGCGCGCGGTGCGACGTGCCTTTCCGACGTCCGTGCTGCGCGCTATCGAAGCCGAAATCGGTGCGTCGGAAGCGCTGCATACGGGAGAGTTGCGTTTTGCGATTGAGGCCAGTCTGCCGCTGCTGTCGGTGTGGCGCGGCCTGGACGGACGCTCACGCGCGATCGAAGTTTTTTCCAACCTACGGGTATGGGATACCGAACATAACTGCGGCGTGTTGATTTACCTATTGCTGGCAGACCACGATATTCAAATTGTTGCAGATCGTGGGATCACGGCGCTAGTGGATCAGCGCGAATGGGACCAGATTGCGCAGGCGATGGAGCTGGCATTTCGCGATGGGCAATTCGAACAGGGCGTGGTAGGCGGTATACGCGCTATCACTGCTTTATTGGTGCGGCATTTTCCACCGACCGGAAATAATCCCGATGAACTTTCCAATAAGCCTGTCCTGCTGAGGAGATAAGATGCAAGCGTGGTTTTTGTGGTGGATTG
>JAYWDZ010000119.1:0-5087 GCA_043779595.1 Nitrosomonadales bacterium | reverse complement strand
TTCATCGCCGACAACGCAGTCAGCCGGTACAGCGCGCCGCTGTCGAGAAAATGAAAACCCAGCGCCTGCGCGACGCGCTCGGCCACCGTACCATTGCCCGGGGCGGAGGGCCCATCGATGGTAATGACCGGTAGCGTCGTGCTCATCGCGTAATCGCCGCAAAGCGCTGGAAATAATCCGGAAAAGTTTTGGCCACACAACCGGGATCGTTGATGCGCACCGGCACACCGCCGAGTGCCACCAGCGAAAAACACATTGCCATGCGGTGATCGTCGTAGGTATCGATGACGGCATTCGGCGTGAGTACGACAGGCGGCGTGATGCGAATGAAATCTGCACCCTCCTCCACCGTCGCGCCCAGCTTGCGCAGCTCGGTCGCCATCGCCGCAATGCGATCAGTTTCCTTTACACGCCAGCTGGCGATGTTGCGCAGCGTCGTCGTGCCTTCGGCAAACAGAGCCAATACGCCCAGCGTCATAGCGGCATCGGGAATGTGGTTGCAATCGAGATCGATGGCTTTCAAGCGCCCCGAGGCGGGCGCACGCGCCGCTAACCAGTTCGGACCCATTTCAATCTGCGCACCCATCAGTGCAAGCGCGTCGGCGAAACGCACGTCGCCCTGCACACTGTCACGCCCTACACCCTCGACCCGCACCGGCCCGCTGCCGATCGCGCCCGCCGCCAGAAAATACGACGCCGACGCCGCATCGCCTTCCACATAGATTTCGCCCGGACTCTGGTAACGCGCCAACGCCGGAACGCTAAAGTGCTGCCAGCCGTCCTGCGCAATCTCGACCCCAAAACGTCGTAGCATCGCCAGCGTAATCCCGATATACGGCCTGGAAATCAGCTCGCCGATAACGTCTATCGTGGTGGTGCGTTGCCGCAGTGGCAGCGCCATCATCAGACCGGTGAGAAACTGGCTCGACACGTTACCGCGCACCTCGGTGGCATCGCCCGCCAACTCGGCAGGGTGAATATGCAGCGGCGGAAAGCCAACCTGCCCCAGGTAATCAATCCGCGCCCCCAACAGCCGCAGCGCATCGACCACATCGCCAATCGGCCGCTCGTGCATCCGCGCGACGCCTTTCAACACATACTCGCCACCCGACAAAGCACACGCAGCAGTCAGTGAACGGAACGCCGTACCCGCATTGCCGAGAAACAATTCGGCTTGCTTCACCGGAAACGCACCACCGACACCGGTAATCTCGTAATCGTCAGAGTCGCCGCCACTCGAATCTTGCTGGCGCAGCACCCCCACGCCCAGCGTGCGCAAGGCATCGAGCATCACCCGCGTGTCATCGGACTCAAGCAGCGCACGCACGACTGTCGTGCCGCTCGCCAGCGCCGCCAGTAACAGCACACGATTGGAAATGCTTTTGGAGCCAGGCAGACGCAAGGTGCCGCGCGCGGTGGTGTTGGCGGGTAAATCGAGGAATTCCATCAAACGTCCTAGGGTGACAAAGCTCGTAGTAAATCGTGGGAGCGTTAGCGCGCCACTCTGAGTAAGGCGAAGAAGCAAGCGTTTTACGTTGTATGAATATCACTCATTCGGCGGGCCTACGCATGCCAAATTAGTCGATGGAACTGTTGAATTTCGCATACAGCTCCAGATTGAATGTCGGATCAAGTACAAGGACCCTGGCGCACACCTCTCGATGATCCGTTGGTGCTCGTCCTCTTGTCCGTGTTTGATCGTTACCTTGAATCCCTTCGATCAGGTCAATGCAATCATCAAGTTCGTACCGCGGCAGTTGAGGGCGGATGACCTCGTTAAACCGTCGGTCAGCAGCGTTATAGCTTTTGCTTGCCACGTAGTATTTGTTCGATAGGCGGATGACGTGCTTGCTCCATTCAGCGGAGTCCGAAATTTCACCAATAGAATCCCAAATAGCGTGATCAATCTGTGGGTAATCGTCACTGGAAATCCAATCACCAAGGTTTGCCGCGTGTTCTTGCAGATTTTTGGACGTGAACCACGCAAGACATCGTGCTGACGTATCACTTTCGGCTATGTGCTGCACGGCTGTCTTGGCGTGATCCGCCAGCAACCCATAGAGGGTAGATTCACGTGACAGAAAGTGAATCAGGCATACGACCGGAGCACCAGTTGCCGCAATGGCGCTGAAGTAGTCTTTCTCAGATTCGACGAGCGCCCGGAACTGCGCTGGATTCCTTGAAAACAGTAGGCGCAGTGCACTGTAGTTGATAGTTCGGTTCTTCTCACAGTGTTCGTCTCCCAACCTGAAAGCAAACTTCCAAAGTGCCTTGAAGACTGCCTTCTCCACCTCTGGATTGAATCGGCTGAAATATTTACTCTCCAAGTACGCCTTCAGCTTCTTGTCGTCGACCAGGATGCCAGATACTTGTTCGAGATCCTCGACCAGTTCATTGACGATCTGCTTGGAAAGGATTGGAGCTTTGGTCAGCAAGCCATCGAGCGTATTCCGTATCAAAGCCCGTGCAGTATCACGGTTCGGTCTGTGAAGCTGGAAGTTCGCGGTGACCACAGGGTGCGCAGCGAGATGTCGCTGCCTTTGCAGATGCAATAGATTCTCTCGCTCGGCGACGTCAAGCAGTTGTGTCTGATCTGCCACTAACTCGACGAGCTTGGTTTCCCAAATAGGTGATCGCTCGTTACCCTCCTGCATCGCACCAATCTCGGCGAGTATGGCCTTGGACTTCACATCGCCGTACAGGTCGACAAGATTCTGCAGCTTGAAGAGCAGGTCGCAGACTGCGACTGACCAGAGCATCACTACGGCTGATCGATAATTGCCCGCTGCGTAGCAACTCAAGACCTCGGAAAAATATTCCTTTGATCGGGTGTCAAAAATCTGCGCTGCGCGTTGCTCAATTGAATATTCATCCAACATCAAACCTCCAAGCCCTCTATTTCTAAAACCCTGGAACCAGGTCTTGTACTGCAACACTCACCCATTCTGGGGTCTTGTGTCATACCCAACTCCTCCGGCGGCGCGGCCAGATATTCGCTTGAGTGGGCCGGTACTCCGTTCTTCAGCATGGTGGAATGGCCTCAGTAATCATCAACGACAAAATTTATAAGGGCGTTTCGGGAACTGACCAAGGGTTTAACGTCTGAACACCCGTTGACTCAATACAACTGGCAATACAACTGAATACAACTGGGGACAGACCAGAATGGCGCTAAGTTAAGCCATGTTGGCACGATATCGGCTCCGGTGAGGGGTTTCTACCATCTGGCGTCGCGGGGCGGTTAAAAGTGCAAAGGGTTTGGGTCTTCGTTTGACACATCGTGGCTCCCGACGTCCCGGTCGGTAAGGCACGATGTGCTTGGCGATGGTGGAACGAAGTGTATCGAATAATCGCTGCTGTTCCCGCAGATCGCTGGCACGACTGAGCAAGGGTTCCCACTGTCGCAGGGCTTGAATGCTGGCTTTGAAACTCAGCCGACGCGGTGCCTGCCCCGCCTCGTTCGCTGCTTCCACCATCAGCAAACGGATGGCGTTGTAGGCAATGAAATGCATCAGAATTTCCTTCTCCACCATCTCCGAAGAACGACAACGCAATACATCCATCCCCATCGTGGTCTTGATGTCGCGAAAGAATAGTTCGATATCCCAGCGCTGGAAATACAAATCGGCCAGTTCTGAGGCGGCATAGCGCGAGGCATCAGTCAATGTCGTCACGAGATAAAAAGACTCGCTGCGCATTCCCGGCGCGGCGATCGTCACCTTGATCTGGCGTAACGTCAGGCGGTCTGGAAGTGCCAGCCATTCCTCATGGGAGTAGCTCAGACTCTTTTGCCAGACAGGCTTTGGCCAGGTAATCAGTAAATCGTCCGGCCCCAGCACTTCAGTTGCCTTGGCGGCCTCGACCGGCGTTCGTCGCGCCAATGTCATCACGGTGTCCACACCCAATTCCTGGAACTTCCAGACATCGTAGTAACTGCAAAATCCCTTATCGCCCATCAGGATATCGCCCCGTTTGAATTCGCTCCATTGCTCGCGCAACAGCGTCAGTTCGCCGCTTTTGAGGTCGCTGACGCGATGGCTCAACAAGGCGCCTGTTTGCAAACAGAAGCAGGCGCAGATGCGTGCCTGCGGGAAACCACAACCCGGTTTCTGGCTTCCAGGCTGGGGCCATGCGGCTTGATTGGCCGGAGTGTCGGGCATGCTCACGCCGGTTCCATCGACCACCACCACGCGCCGGTCTTTCCAGCGGCGATTACGTCCCCGGTGCTGCAAGTGCTCGGCGGTGTGCTTGAGTATGCGTTGCAGGCCAGCTCGTTCCAGCTTGCCTCTTGCCTGACAGTACGCAGAAGTCGATGCGGAAGGGGTCCGCAT
Source organism: Nitrosomonadales bacterium (assembly GCA_043779595.1). GTDB lineage: Bacteria > Pseudomonadota > Gammaproteobacteria > Burkholderiales > Thiobacillaceae > Thiobacillus. The sequence goes on along the minus strand of JAYWDZ010000119.1, from coordinate 756 downwards.
TGATCGCGCTGCCGCAAAGGCTTGCACCTTGCGAACGACCTCCTGACAGCCACCTTCTGCGTCGAGAACTTGAGTGAAAAACCCCCAGAAAGTGTTCTCCTTGCTGAATATCCGCCGCCGACTGAAATCGCCCTCCGGCACATTACTCAATTCATGCACCGGAATGAATGATCCAAAGCACTCACCCAATTGGCTGATCGTGTGCCGTCGAATTCGAGACTTCTCGTCCGCCAGCTTTTGGGCTTCGGATCGCGGCTTGCGACGAAGGGTGGAAAGGTGAAATCCGGGGAGAAAAAGCGTCGTATTCTTCATGCCGAATTATCCCGCGATCCTCATTCGGCCTACCATAAAATTCAGCTGATCCGGCTTAACTTAGCGCCATTCGGGACAGACCACAGTATTAGCAGACGTTCTATCAAGGATGGGCAACAGCATGAATCGCCTTCAACCTTGCACCCATGCTGATCTCGGCTGTCTTGAGATCATAATCGGCTTGCAAATTCAGCCAGTACTGCGGGGTCTGGTCAAAAGCGCGGCCAAACAGCAAGGCGAGTTCTGCGGTGACGGGGCGCGATCCTTTAATGACATGTGACACGCGCATGGGCGACACGCCTACCGCCCGGGAGAACGCTGCTTGTGACATGCCCAAGCCTTCCAGTATCTCGGCCAGAAATTCGCCGGGGTGGATGCTGGGTAATCCGTTTTTAATCATGACAAAACCCCTCAATGGTAATCGACGATTTCAACTTCGAAGGC
>JAYWDZ010000118.1:0-34360 GCA_043779595.1 Nitrosomonadales bacterium | reverse complement strand
ATTCGAACCTTCGAAGGCAGAGCCGTCAGATTTACAGTCTGATCCCTTTGACCGCTCGGGAACCCCACCCAAAACGAAGCCCGGAATTATAAGGCTTCAATTGTAAGAGGTCAAACATTGAACAGAAAATTCATTACATCGCCGTCTTTGACAATGTATTCCTTGCCCTCGGCACGCATTTTTCCGGCCTCTTTCGCGCCTTGTTCGCCTTTGCAGGCAATGAAGTCCTCGTAGGCAATCGTTTGGGCACGGATAAAACCCCGCTCAAAATCAGTGTGTATCGCGCCTGCCGCTTGCGGTCCGGTAGCGCCTTTTTGGATCGTCCACGCGCGCACTTCTTTCACACCTGCAGTGAAATAGGTTTGCAAACCCAATAAATCATAAGCGGCCCGCACCAAGCGGTTTAATCCGGGTTCTTCCCAGCCGAGTTCGTGCAAATATTCCATACGCTCTTGCGGCGATAACTCCTGTAACTCGGCTTCCAGTGCGGCACACACCGGCACAACGGGCGCATGCTCAAGCGCTGCAAATGCAACCAGCGCCTCGAGCATCGGGTTATCGTGAAAGCCATCTTCAGCCACGTTGGCGACGTACAAAGTGGGCTTGACGGTGAGCAGGCATAGCGGCTTGATCACTGCGAGCGCTTCGGCATCCAATCCGGCAGCGCGCGCGGGTCGCCCTTCATTCAGCGCGGCCAACACGGGTTTGAGCGCCTCAACCACTTTTTGCGCCTCCTTATCCCCACCACGCGCGGATTTCTCATAGCGGATCAGCGCTTTTTCAGCGCTTGCCAAATCAGCCAGCGCTAACTCTGTCGCGATGGTTTCCACGTCCGACAACGGATCGACCTTGCCGGAAACATGGATCACGTTGTCGTCCTTGAAGCAGCGCACCACGTGTGTGATCGCATCGGTTTCGCGGATCGTCGCCAGAAACTGGTTGCCCAGCCCCTCGCCTTTCGACGCGCCGGCAACCAACCCGGCAATATCGACAAACTCGACAATCGCCGGCACGATTTTTTGCGGCTTGATAATTTCGGCTATTTTGCCCAGGCGCGGATCGGGTACTTCGACCACACCGGTATTCGGTTCGATAGTGCAGAAAGGGTAATTCTCCGCGGCGATTCCCGCTTGGGTCAACGCATTGAACAGGGTGGACTTACCCACGTTGGGCAGTCCGACAATGCCACATTTGAGGCTCATGATTTTCCAGTGAAGTAGAGGCTAGGGTTTGGTGTTTGCACGTTGGGTCGCAGCGTTCCATTCGCCTTTTTCGATCAGTGGCATCAGGTCAAGCGCACGCCCGATTGCGGCGTCGATGTCGGTTTGCTCTTCTCGGCGTGGCGGCTTCAGCACATAGTTGATAACTTCATTGCGGTCGCCGGGATGGCCGATACCGATGCGCAGCCGCCAGTAATCCTGCGTGCCTAAATGCGCGGTGATGTCCTTCAGACCGTTATGCCCGCCCAGACCCCCGCCGAATTTCAAACGTAATTGCCCGGGCGGAATATCCAATTCATCGTGCACCACCAGCATTTCTGCGGGCGTGATGTGATGAAAACGCGTGAGCGCACCGACGGCTTGGCCCGAACGGTTCATGAACGTCTGCGGCATTAATAACCATATTTTTTGGGATTGCGCCTGCCCGGTGATGCCGTGAAAGCGTGATTCCTGGCGGAGCGCAACGCCCAGCTGAGCTGCGAGCTTGCTGCAAAACCAAAACCCGGCGTTATGCCGGGTTTCTTCGTAGTCGCGCCCCGGATTACCGAGGCCGACAATCAGGCGAGGCGCCGTCATCAGCGAGGCTCACGCAACGAAATCGTCGCGTTACTCTTTAGCAGATGGCGTAGCGGGCGTCTCAGCCGCAGGTTCATCCGACTTCATGCCTTTGGGCAGCGTCAGCGCAACCACAGCAGGGTTTTCGTGGACCAGATGCGCGACTATTTCAACTCCTTCCGGCAACTTCAATTCATTGACGTGTATGGAGTGATTCAATTCGAGCTGGCCGATATCCACGGCGATGAACTCGGGCAGATTACCGGGCAAGCAGGTCACGTCGATCTCGGTCATCACATGGCTGACTTTGCCGCCGCCCGTTTTGACGCCGGGTGCGGTTTCTTCGTTAAGGAAGTGCAGCGGCACCTTGACGTGGATTTTGTGCGTCTTGTCGACGCGCTGAAAGTCTACATGCAGGACCTGCTGCTTGTACGGATGCCATTGCGTATCGCGCAACAATACCGATTCCGAGGCGCCATCAACCGTCAGATTCAACACCGACGCATGAAAGGCTTCTTTACGCAGCGCGTGATACAGCGCGTTGTGATCAAGCTCAATCTGCATTGGCGCAGTCGTGCCACCGTAGACAATCCCAGGGACTTTTCCTGCGGAACGCAGACGGCGGCTCGCACCCGTACCCTGCAGTTCGCGCTTGTAAGCAATAACTTCGATTTCCATAATGTTCTCCTGAACTAACGTTAAAAAAACAGTCCCCGCGACCAGGGACATCTAGCCGGTTCGCTATTCTATAAACAGCGAACTGACAGAATCTTCGTTGCTGATGCGCCGGATCGTTTCCGCCAGCAATTCAGCCACCGACAACTGCCGGATTTTTTTGCACGCGCGCGCGTCATCGCGTAGTGGAATGGTATCGGTCACCACCAGCTCGTCCAGCGCAGAATTCGCGACGCGTTCGGCCGCACTGCCGGAAAGCACCGCGTGGGTGCAATACGCCATGACTTGCTTGGCGCCGTGCTCTTTGAGCGCGTTGGCCGCTTCGCACAAAGTGTTCGCAGTGTCGACCAAGTCGTCCATGATGATGCAGGTACGCCCATCGACATCGCCGATGATATTCATCACCTTGGCCACATTCGGCTTGGGGCGGCGTTTGTCGATAATTGCAAGATCGCATTCGAGGCGCTTCGCAATAGCGCGCGCGCGCACCACGCCGCCCACGTCGGGCGATACCACGATCATATTCGGATGATCGCGCTTCCAGATATCGCCTAGCAAAATCGGACTGGAATAAATGTTGTCGACCGGAATATCGAAAAAACCCTGAATCTGATCGGAGTGCAAATCCATCGTCAGCACGCGATCTACGCCGGCGCCCTGCAACATGTTGGCGACGACTTTGGCGGTAATCGCGACGCGCGCCGAACGTGTACGCCGGTCCTGGCGCGCGTAGCCGTAATACGGAATCGCCGCGGTAATCCGTGCCGCGGACGAGCGTTTGAGTGCATCAACCATCACCATCACTTCCATCAGCGTGTCGTTGGCTGGCTGGCAGGTCGATTGCAGCACGAACACATCCTTGCCGCGCACGTTTTCCAGGATCTCGACCATGATTTCGCTGTCAGAGAAGCGCGACACCGTCGCGCGGCCGAGATGGATATTCAGATGGCGCACCACATCCTCCGCCAGGCGGGGATGGGCATTACCGGCAAACACCATCAAGTTGTCTATAGACACGCTGACTCCACGGCGGAAAACAATCGCCCGCTGTCATATTAAGGACTAAGCGGGCGACACGATTATCTGGCTGGGGAGGTAGGGATCGAACCTACGAATACCGGAATCAAAATCCGGTGCCTTACCACTTGGCGACTCCCCAATTTACTCTTCGTCGCAGTATTCAAACAGCGGATGCTTGTTTAAACCCTGCGCAACAAATCCTTGCATTCCGTCCGGTAAATCACGCAGCACGTGTTTCGCGGCTTCTTCGTTATTAAAGGCGGCAAACACACACGCCCCCGATCCGGTCATTCGGGATTCGGCATATCGCCCGAGCCATTCAAGATAGTGAGCAACCTCAGGATGGCGCTTGACCACGATTGCCTGCAAGTCATTATGCAAACCTGCAACGCCCGAATTCTGGCTGGCGGAAAAGGGCGCTATTGTGAGGGCTGGGGTATTACGTGTCAATTCTGGCGCAGCAAAAATCGACGCAGTCGCGATATGTACCGGTGGCATTAAGACTACGTACCAGGCTGGCGGCAGCGTAACGCGGCTCAATCGTTCGCCTACGCCCTCGGCAAATGCACTTTGTCCAAACACAAATACGGGCACATCGGCCCCAAGACTGAACGCCAACTCCTGCAAACGCTGCCGGGTAAAATCAAGTTTCCACAGCCGATTCAGCGCAAGCAATACGGTCGCTGCATCCGAGCTCCCTCCTCCTAATCCTCCGCCCAGTGGCAGACGCTTATCGACCTGGATATTGACTCCCGCACCTGGAGGAGCAAAGGCTTGCAATAAATAGGCGGCACGTAGGGTGATATCCAAGTCTTCAGGAACACCCGGTAAATCCCCTATCCTTTCGACGCAGCCGTCATCGCGCAATTGCAGATGGACCACATCGCCGAAATCGATAAAACGAAATACGCTTTGCAACAGGTGATAACCATCCTCACGACGCCCCACCACATGCAAAAAAAGATTTAGCTTGGCGGGCGCAGGGAAGGTCTGAATGCCTTTTATTCGGTCTTCCACTCGTCTATCACCAGCCTGATTTCCAGACCGTCGCGGGCAATATTGAGCTTGCGCGGGCGGTAAGCGGGTTCACTCATATATTGCAAATAATCGATAACCCAGCCGTCCTGACGGATTTGCGCAATGCGTCCGGTGTCATCCAGACTTTGCTCGAAGGGACGCGACGGCTCAGGCTGCACTTGCAACCAGTAGGCTAATCCCGATAAGGGGAGCGCAACACCCAATGCGTCGCGGGTCAAGCTTTCCGCATCCGGCGCACGGCGCGGTGCCTGTTTAGGCATTTCAAGTAATACGCCCTCGGCATTACTGACAATGTGCGCCATGCCTTGCCCGAGCGGAGATAACAACAACAACTCATCCTGATGGGGCTGATGTTGCCATTGCAATTGCCCTGAAAGACTGTTCTCCCCCGCCTTCAATGCAATACGCCCCTGCAAAGACCAAGGCGTATCGTGCGACCACACGCGTAAAGAAAGGGCGTTAACGTCGGGGTGCGGTGCTGTGGCGCAGGCGCTGAGTAATAGCGTCAGCGCCGCCCACGCTAAATAGCGCATCAAGGCTTGTGGCGACGTAGCGTTTCTTGCAGCACTTCGTTCTGTGGATGGCTTTTAAGGCTACTTTGCCACAGCGTGCTGGCATCGTCGCGCTGACCGTGCGCCCACAACACTTCGCCTAAATGTGCGGCGATTTCAGGGTCAGGTCGGGCCTTATACGCACGGTCTAGATAAGTGCGTGCGCGTTCAAAATTGCCCTTGCGATATTGCGCCCAGCCCATGCTGTCCAGAATAAAAGGATCATCCGGGGATAAGCTCAGCGCCTTGTCCAGTAACTCTACCGCCTCATCCAGACGCGTCGTGCGGTCCGCCAAGGTATAACCTAACGCGTTATAAGCTTGGGCTTCATCAGGTTTGATGTGGATCACGCGGCGCAGATTGGCCTCCAGCACATCGAGCTTGTTTATTTTCTCGGCCATCATGGCCTGGTCGTACAACAGATCAGGCGAATCGGGATATGTTTTAAGCCCGGTTGACAATACCTGATACGCCTGCACATAATCCTTGGCATCGCGCAGCAGCTCAGCCTCGGCTTGAATCAAACGCATCCTCTGGGCTTCATTTCCTACCGTGGTCGCGGCTAACAACGCCCGCGCTTGCGGCAATGCACCTTGCTTGACCAGCATGCTGGCTTGGCGCGCGCGCGCCTGTACCAAATACTCGCCCTCGTCTACCTGCTGATATTCGCGCGCCGCGACGTCGGGCTGTTTCAGTTCTTCAGCCACCAGGCCGAGGTAGTAATGCACGGTATCCGTCGGCTTATAACCAAATTCCAGTGCCTGAGTCAGATAAGTTCGGGCCGGTTCAGCGTCGCCTACTTGCAGCGCCAATAAACCGGCGGCGATACTCACTTCTGGATTGCGCGGGAAATCGGTAACCAAGCGGTTGAACTCTTTGCGCGCCTCTGGAAACTGATTGGTGCTGACCAGCAATCGGGCATAGGCTAGGCGCACATCGCGCGCCTTGGGGTAGCGGCTCAAAAAATCCTGGAGCGAACTCAGCGCATCCGTGCGTGAAGTTTTAGCCAACCACTGCGCGCGATATAAAGCCGCGTGCTCCCATCCCGGGCGGAGTTTATCCGCCTGTTGCAGAGCTGCTGACACCAACTCAGGTTTGTTTGCCTGACTGGCAGCTTGTGCAATTGCAAGCTGCGCCTCAGGCAGCATCGGGTACTCGGTAGCCAGCCGTTGCACCATGGCTAACGCGCCTTCTGGATCGCGCGTTTGGCCGAGCCACGCCGTTAGACGCATAAAGCCGTTGGGCGCATCGCCAGCAATGATTTTTTTAAGCAAAGGTTCGGCTTCAGCCAATTTGTCTTGAGCTAATAGCAGCGTAACCAGCGTTAGATTCGCGCGCTCAGAGTTGCCGTCAGTTTCATTCCACAAACGGGTCGCTTCCAGCGCACCGTTCTGATCCCGCGCAAACACGGCTATTTCAGCGGCGCGCTGAGCTAAACGCGGGTCTTTGGTTTTACGCGCCAGATCAAGATAGGCGGCTTTGGCCAAGCCAATTTCGCCTCGCTGACCGGCGACTTCTGCTAATAAAAACTGATACAGAATTTCGGGGGTCAATTCCTGTTTAGGGAAATTATCGGCGGCAACAGTTGTCGCTACAGGCTCAACTTCGGTAGCCGTGCTGGATGCACTGGTTTTGGTTGCTAATTGGCTGCACGCTGTTGTTAACAACATACCCAACACCCAGGGTATGTACTTCAATTGAACCATGATTTTTCCGCCTTTTATATTCCGAACCTGATTCTAATCCCACTTAATGAACCCGTATAGAACACGGAAGATTCCATTAGTTCTGGGCGCCTTTGACCCGTAATGGAATTCAACGACCGCTCAACGTTAACGTCGCATTAAATGAAAAGTGATTTTTTCATAGTCTGAAAGCGACAGGTTTTCTGCACGCTGGCCGGAATCAATGCCTAACTGGGCAAAATCCCCAGACCCCAGCTGGCCTGCCAAGGTATTGCGCAGCGTTTTACGCCGTTGCGAAAATGCAGTGAGGACCACCCGCGCAAATAGCGTCTCATCCAGCGAAACGATTTCGGCGGTGGTCTTGGGGATTAAGCGCACGATCGCTGACTCTACTTTAGGTGCAGGGTCAAATGCGGTGGGCGGCACATCCAGCAGCCATTCGAGATGGAAACGCCGCTGTAGCATTAAGGAGAGCCGCCCGTAATCGTGGCTGGAAGGTTCAGCCACCATGCGCGCAACGACTTCTCTTTGCAGCATGAAGTGCATATCGCGAATGTGCGAGGCAAATTCCATTAAGCGAAATAGCAGCGGACTTGAGATGTTGTAAGGCAAGTTCCCAACGATGCGCAGACCGTTACCCAAGGCGCCGAAATCAAATCTCAATGCGTCCGCAGAATGCAGCATTAAACGTTCGGCGGGGTACTGGGCCTGTAGCCGCGCGATGATGTCACGGTCAAGTTCCACCGCATGGATATGCGCGACGCGCTCCAGCAAAGGCCGAGTCAACGCCCCCAAACCCGGGCCGATTTCGACCAGCATGTCGTTGGCTTGCGGATTAATGATATTGACGATGGCGTGAATGATGCCGTCGTCAATCAGAAAGTTCTGGCCGAAACGTTTACGAGGGGTATGGTTGGCCGGTTTTGGCATGGCGTCCCTCTTTCACGTAAGCGAAAGAGCCGAGCGTCTCTTCACCATCTCCTTTGCGGCTTCTATGGCGGCTAGCAGGCTTCCGACCTCCGCTTTCCCTGATCCGGCCAGGTCAAGCGCAGTGCCGTGATCGACCGAAGTACGAATCAGCGGCAAGCCAAGGGTGATGTTCACGCCTGAACCAAAGCTCGCATATTTGAGCACCGGCAAGCCTTGATCGTGGTACATCGCCAGCACAGCGTCGCAGCGTTCATCGCGAATACGTGAGAACAAGGTATCGGCAGGTAACGGGCCAACCAGATCCATACCTTGGCTGCGGAGCTCAACCAGCACCGGTTCCATCACGTCGATTTCTTCGCGCCCCATATGACCGGACTCACCCGCATGCGGGTTTAGGCCTGCGACCAAAATGCGCGGCTGGGGGATGCCAAAATCTCGCACCAGCGTGGCATGCAGAATGCGCAAAGTTTCGCCCAGACTCGATGGCGTAATCGCCGCGGCAACGTCTTTCAGCGCCAGATGGGTCGTGGCCAGGGCGACACGCAACCCGCCGCCTACCAGCATCATCACCACATTGGGGGTAGCCGTCTGCTGAGCCAGATATTCGGTATGGCCGGTAAAGCTGAGACCAGCATCATTGATGATGCCCTTGTGTACCGGTGCGGTCACCAGTGCGTGATATCGAGTCGATTGGCAGCCTTCGATAGCGGCATCAAGTAAAGACAGTACATGGGGACTATTACGGGCTTCGAGTCGCCCCGCAATGACCGGCACAACGGTAGGTATATGTTGGACACAAAGCATCCCCACACGGTGCGGCGGGATTTCCGTCGCGTCGATAATTTGAATATTGCGACCTAACCTAGCGGCGCGGGCGCGTAACACTTCGCCATCCCCCAGCACTACAATCCGCGCGTCTACTGCATGGTCGGCGAGCGCGACACATAGATCAGGCCCAATACCGGCAGGCTCCCCTGCGGTAATGGCCACTATGGGTAATGCGCTCACTCTAGGGGTCGCAGTTCCACATAGGCTGCGTCGCGGATCTGCCGCACCCAGTCCTGAAAGGCTTCGTCGCTTTTGCGCTCGCGCAATGCCTGACGTGCAACCATTTTTTGGCGCTCCTGAGTGACGTCCTGAGTGCGGCGCTCAAGTACCTGAATAAGATGCCAGCCAAAGGGCGACTGGACCGGTTCGCTAATCTGATTGGGTTGCAAGGCATCCATCGCTTTTTGAAACTCCGGTACGGTGTCGCCCGGATTTAGCCAGCCCAAATCACCGCCCTTGGAAGCGCTGCCATCATCGGAATGCAAACGGGCCAATTCTTCGAATTTCACGCCGTTATCCAGTCGCTCTTTAAGTTGTAGCAAGCGACTTTTTGCATCTGATTCAGAAGTGATTTCGTTGGTTTTAATCAAGATATGGCGCGCGTGGGTCTGCGTGACAGTCAATGGCACATCGCGACCGCGTTTATCCATCAGCTTCAGAATATGAAAGCCGTTTGCACTTTTCAGCAAGGGGGCAGTTTCGCCGGGCTTTAAAGACTTTAACGCCTCAGCAAACGCTGCCGGTATTTGCCCACTCGCGCGCCAACCAGAAACTCCGCCTTGCATCGCATCCGGGGCATCTGAGTAGCTCGCCGCAAGCTGTGCAAAGTCGCCGCCCTTCGACAGACTATCCAGCACTTCTTGCGCGCGCGCGCGGCGTACCTGAATTTGTTCGGGTGAAGCGTTTTCCGGCACGCTGATTAAAATATGGGAAAAGTTGTACTCGTTATCAGCGCCTTGTTGCGATTGGGTTTGAAGATAGCCGTCGATTTCGGCATCGCTGATGGTGATCTTATTGTCGACGTCGCGTTCGCGCGCTCGGGCAACCAAAATTTCGTTGCGGACGTTGTCGCGAAAACGGTCAAGACTTTGCCCTTCTTTTTCCAGCATGGCTTTGAGTTCAGGCAATTCCATTTTATTTTGCGTGGCAATGCGCTGTAAAGTGCGTTCCACTTGTACCGGGTCAACCCGTATACCCGTAGCTCGAGCGTGCTGCTGCAGCGCGCGCTCAGTAATCATCCGGTCCAGTAATTGTTTTTCGAGCACGGGCCGCGGCGGTAGCGGCGTATTTTTTTGCGCTAAACCCTGAACGATTTCATCGTAGCGACGTGTCAACTCCAGCCGCGTGATCACTTCATCATTCACTACGGCCACCACATAATCCATGGGGGTCGGCGCGGCCCATGTCGGGCTGACTAACGCCATCCATAGTGCGAGAAAAAACTCAGGGCGTTTGATTAAATTCATTGCTTGGCCTATATCCGGGAACACTATTTTTCAAAACGTCGAGGACGTTGGAGCCCAAATGTCCCATTCCGCTTAATTCCAGCTGAAAGAACGGCGCACTGGTGGACTGGTTTGCTTTGGTTGCCAACTGTTGAATCCCGCCGCGCATCGCCCAGCAGCCGGCGTTATATTCAAGCCCGGCCAAGCCTTCGACCAGCTTATTATCTCTAAGCGAGTAGTTGTATCGGAACACACCATACCAGCGGCTACTTAACGGCCATTGACCTGAGACATCGATTTGTTCGGTAGTTTTGTCAATGGTGCGATAGCTAAAGTTCAATATCCGTCCGGGGCTGGGGCGGTAAGTTGCGCCCAGATTCTGGCGCACAGTGGTGCCGTTATCGGTATCAAACTGCCAACCGGTATCGATGCGCCATGCGCGCGTAATCTGTCCACTCAGCGCCGCCAGCAAATCGGTTGAACTTCTATCGCGTGCCGGCACACCCGGCAAAGTAACCTTTTGACTACTGAAGTAATAGCGCTGGCCCAGCGTCACTCGTAAACGCTCGATGCCACTTTCCTCCTCAAAAAAACGCGAGGTTACCGCCAGCGTAAATTGATTGGCGTCGTTGACTCGATCCCCGCCCGCAAACTGGTTTTCGGTAAACATTTGGGCATAGTTGAAATCCAGCAAGGCAGTATCGAATATTGGTATGGATTTTTGCTCGCGAAACGGAGCATATACATAGTAAAAACGTGGCTCAAGCGTCTGTTGATACGCCTGCCCCTTAAAGCTAAAAGGGCGATCCAGGATAACGCCCGCATCCAGGCTGGCGATCGGCACATTTCGATTAATTTTGGGTTCAGGGACGCTGCCGTCCAGATTGTAGTGAGTGAGATGCCAGCCCAACTGTGGCGTAATAAACCCGTATGAATTAGTCAGCGGCAGCTTGACAGTAGGATACGCCAGCACGCGCGTGCCCTCGGTTTGGGTCGGGTGCGTAAAGTGAGTCGCTTCGCTCACCAGATTAAACTGCACCCCACCTGGCAAATCGCGGGCAGCGTTAACCCTAAGCTGGGGCAACCGGTTATACGGAATGGCAAGCGGTGCGGCAGGGTCTTGCAAGGTCTGAAAACTCTGCACGCGAAGATCTGCATTCCACCAGTCTCGCTGATACGTGACCCAGGCTTCGCGATTCAAGTAAGACTGCGACGTTGCCTTGACCAGATTGGATAGATCGCGGAAATAATCGTTATCGGACACGCGATTAAAGTCGAGGCCGACTGTAAGGCTCGGATTAATGTTTTGCAGATGCTTCAGAAACACACCCCAGCGTGAATACCCCGCCGCGCTGTCGTTGGGTAAATATTCCACCTGTGAGGTGCCGGAAAATTTTTCGAACAAATATCGAAACTCCGCGCCTAACTGAAACCCACGTTTCGACATCAGTCGTGGATAAAGCGTGGCGTCGTAATTAGGGGCGAGATTGAAATAATAGGGTACGACAATATCAATACCGGTACGCTGGCTCGCGCCCAGCGTGGGCGCCAGGATGCCGGTTTCGCGGGCGTTGTTGAGCGGAAAACTCATCCAGGGCGTATACAGAATCGGTACACCCAAAAACTGCAAAGTAGCATCTCTGGCTACGCCGATATCACGCGTTCTATCGATATTTAAGGTGCCGACATCAAGGTACCAGTCGTCATTTCCTACCGGGCAAGTGGTGTAGGTTGCATCTTTAAAGGTGTATTGATTTTTGTTAATGAAGTCTACCCTGGCCGCCTCTCCCCGCCCTGGGCTTGCCACTAGTTGATAGACCGGTTTGAGAAGCTCACCACTAGAGTCGTCGAGCTTGAGACGTAGCGTGTCGCCCGTTACCGTCAAAGCGGGCTGCTCAAATCGAACATCGCCGCGCGCGCGCACTTCATTCAGCGTCATGTCGTATCGCAGCCAATCCGCAAAAAAATTCTGTCCGGACTGCCGCGCCTCAACCTTGCCGGTTGCCTCCATGACATTTTCTTCGGTGGACTCGATCTTGTCAGCGGTAACAAACATCGCGCCCTCTTTACCCGCACTTGCTGAGCCCTTTAGCTCAAGATCTTTTTTAAGCGCGAGCCCCTCCCCCATAGCGGGCATGCACATGGCGACGCCCAATAGGGCCAGAACAAGACGGGGCTTATTTAACAAGCGATGTAAAATCCACACAAAATAGTTATTCGGAGCACGAGCCTTGGATCGTCTGCACGTTTTAAAAAATTGGACCGCGCAACAACTGGGGGCAGACGCTTTCGAGCTAGCTCCCGCGTCAGCGGATGCCAGCTTCCGCCGTTATTTTCGTGCCACAACAATTCAAGGTGCTGCCAAAGGGCGCAATTATATCGTGATGGACGCCCCTCCGTCGCATGAGGATTGTCGCCCCTTTGTGCGGATCGCAGAATTGCTCGGTGAAACAGGCGTTCACGTGCCCAAAGTATTGGCTCAGGATTTGGATCAGGGATTTTTACTGCTGACCGACCTCGGCGACACCACGTATCTCGCTGCCCTCACCGACGCAAAATCCGATGATACTCGCGCCCGCGATCTTTACCTGGCAGCCAACGATGCTTTGATCCGCATCCAGCAGGCAAGTCGGCCCAAGGTGTTACCCGAATATGACCGCGCGCTATTGACGCGCGAATTGAAGTTGTTCCCCGAATGGTACGTGACGAAACACCTGGGCGTAGACATGACCCCTGAGCAAGCCGCCACCTTGCATACCGTCTTCGAGCGCTTGCTCGCCAACAACCTTGCTCAGCCAAAGGTGTATGTCCACCGCGACTGGCACTCGCGCAACCTGATGGTCTCCCACCCCAACCCCGGCATTCTGGATTTTCAAGATGCCGTCTACGGCCCCATCACCTACGATCTCGCCTCGCTCTACAAAGACGCGTACATCGTGTGGGACGAGGAACAGAGCCTGGACTGGGTGATTCGCTATTGGGAAAAAGCCCGCGCCGCCGGTCTGCCCGTCGCTGCCGACTTCAGCGATTTTTATCGCGACTACGAATGGATGGGCGCGCAGCGCCACATCAAAGTGCTCGGCATTTTTGCGCGGTTGTATCACCGTGATGGCAAGGATGGGTACCTAAAAGACATGCCGCGCGTGATGCAGTATCTACGCACTGTGTGCGCGCGGTATGACGAATTGAAACCGTTATTGTATTTGCTGGATGGGTTGCTGAATAAAGCGCCACAGGTGGGGTATACGTTTTAGGGACCGTTGGCGGGGGATTGCCCGGCAACAAGTTACTTTATCTTTGCTTCCCTGCTGTCTTAATGGGTGGACATGCCGGCATGTCCACCCAAAGTAACCAAAGAAATGGCGACCCTACCTCCCCGAATCCCCGAAGGCTGAAAGAGGGATAGTCAAACCAGTGTGGATGGGTTGGATTGTTTGTGCGCAAAATATGTTCGCGCAAGACTCTCCGGTGGTGCCCATATCGTGTCCGACTCCGTTAGTTTTTCATATACGCCATCAACATTTAGACGATAGACAAACCCGGAAATATTCGAATAGAGTTGGAATAATTTCACGGCACGCGCAAAGTACGCAAGCCGAAGTGGAATAATCCAGTCAAATAGCGAATATGCAGCCATTAATCAATGAGGATATTCAGCATGATCAAAGCCTATGCAGCACATGAACCCAAAGGAAAACTTCAAGCTTTTGAGTATGACCCCGGTGCGCTACAGGCGCATGAGGTCGAGATTGATGTTCAGTTTTGCGGCATTTGCCACAGCGATCTGAGCGTAATTGATAATGAATGGGGCATGACCCAGTATCCAGTGGTGGCAGGCCACGAGGTGGTGGGGACCATTTCACAGGTCGGTGATCATGTTAAAGATTTGAAAGTAGGGCAAACAGTGGGCTTGGGCTGGCATGCCGGCTATTGCAATGTCTGTGAGCCCTGCCACGCGGGCGACCATAATCTATGCGCCGCGTCACAGGCCACCATCATCGGCCATCACGGCGGCTTTGCCGACAAAGTGCGAGCACAGGCCAACAGCGTGGTGCCGATCCCGGAGGGCATCGATCTGGAATCGGCTGGGCCGCTGTTTTGTGGCGGGGTGACGGTGTTCAACCCGCTGGTTCAGTTCGATATTCAGCCGACCGATAAGGTTGCGGTGATCGGCATCGGCGGGCTTGGGCATATGGCCTTGCAGTTTCTGAATGCCTGGGGTTGCGAGGTCACCGCGTTTACGTCCAGCGATGACAAAAAGCAGGAAGCCCTGGAAATGGGCGCGCACCACACGCTGAATTCTCGCGACCCGAAAGCCATCGAGGCGGCGGCAAGCCGCTTTGACCTGCTCATCTCCACGGTCAACGTCAAACTCGACTGGAACCTGTATCTGGGCACTTTGAAACCGCGCGGACGTTTGCATTTTGTCGGAGCAACGCTCGATCCACTGGATATCAATGTGTTCTCACTCATCATGGCGCAACGGACGATATCGGGTTCACCGGTCGGCAGCCCGGCCACTATCGCCAAGATGCTGGAATTTGCGCAACGCCATGCTATTAAACCGGTCATCGAGAAATTTAGCTTTGACAGGATTAACGAGGCTCTCGACAGGTTACGCAGTGGCAAAGCGCACTATCGAATTGTGTTGCATCGTTGAAAATACCTGGTGCAAACTCCAGCAGCAGCCGCGCCCCTCAAACGCTCTGCGCTACGCGGACGTACCAGGGTTAAGTCTTGCAATGCACATTATTTTTAATCGTGCCCTGAGTTAACACCGCTCCGATTTTGACCTTTCCTTTTTCAGTCTCGCCGAAGTTTGAGTCTGCCGGGCGGATCACCGACGAAAGTGTTTGAGACTTGCTCTCGTCAAACATCAACGAGCCGATTTCTTCGCCGCCCCCGGCAGATTCAGGCTTTGGGATTCGCGGATTTAGGGTCGCCTTATTCCCTGGTAACTTTTCTTTTAGCGAAGCAAAAGAAAAGTAGCTGGCCGCGGGTAACTCCCGGCCAGCTAACAGTAATCTCTTCCGTAGCTTGCAGAACAAACCGCTCCAGATAAGATACGCGCTTAGCCTATAAGCAGCACCGCCAAGAATGAGTAACCCGAACCCATGAAAACCGCCATGATCCTCGCAGCTGGCCGCGGGGAACGCATGCGTCCACTCACCGACCACACGCCCAAGCCGTTGTTGCAAGTGGGCGGCAAGCCGCTGATCGTCTGGCATATTGAGCGACTGGCCGCTGCGGGTTACACGCGCATTGTGGTCAACCACGCGCATCTCGGCGCGCAGATCGAAGCGGCTCTGGGGAACGGCGCGGCGTGGGGCGTGTCAATTGTGTATTCGCGTGAAGAAATTGCACTGGAAACCGCTGGCGGCATTGCCACTGCGTTGCCGCTGATCGACGCCGAGATTTTTCCGGTGGTGAATGGGGATGTGTACGTGGAATACGATTTTGCGAAATTGGCCAAGCCTATGAGCCTCATCACGACAGGCGACGCGCAGATGCATCTGGTGCTGGTCGATAATCCATCTCAGCATCCGCATGGCGATTTCGTATTGCGCGGTGCGCGCGTGGTAGAGGGCGACGGCGACAAACTCACCTTCAGCGGCATTGGCGTGTATCACCGCAGCGTGTTTGCAGACCTTGCGCCGCAAATCAAAGAACCACTGGTGCCGCTGTTGCGCGCCGCTATCGCTGCCGGACAAGCCAGCGGCGAACACTTCCGGGGCCGCTGGGTGGATGTCGGCACGCCTGATCGCCTGCAACAACTGGATGAGATACTCCGTAATCAAACCGAATCCCCTCATATTTAACGCAGCCATGTTTAACGCCGCTATTTACCAGACTCGTCGCGAACGCCTTGCCGCCCAGTTGGGCGACGGCATCGCAATCATCGCGACCGCGCCAGAAGCCACGCGTAATCGCGACTCGCACTACCCATATCGCTTCGACAGCTATTTTTATTATCTGACCGGCTTTACCGAGCCCGAAGCGGTCGCCGTAATCATCGGCGGCGCGTCACCGCGCGCGCTACTTTTTTGCCGGGACAAGGACGAGACGCGCGAAATCTGGGATGGCTTTCGTTTTGGCCCAGAGGCTGCGCAACAACAATTTGCGTTCGATACCGCGTATTCGATCAACGAGCTGGATAGCCAGTTGCCGGACTTGATGGGCAATGTCGGCAAGCTCGCGTATGCGGTTGGCTTCGACCCGGAATGGGATGCACGGATGCTCGGCTGGCTCAACACGGTGCGTGGCAAAGCTCGACAAGGCATACGTGCGCCGTCAGAAATCATCGACGTGCGGGCGGCGCTGGATGAAATGCGATTGTTTAAAGAGGTGCCTGAAATCGACACGATGCGGCGCTCGGGCAAGATTGCATCCGATGCGCATCGTCGCGCGATGCGCGCCACTCGCCCGGGGCGATTCGAATACGAAATCGAAGCCGAATTGCTGCACCATTTTTATGCGCAAGGCGCGCAATATCCGGCCTACACCTCTATCGTCGCGGGCGGCGCGAATGCCTGCGTGCTGCACTATGTAGATAACCGCGCACCGCTCAAAGATAACGATCTGCTGTTGATCGATGCCGGTTGCGAACTCGATGGTTACGCCTCTGACATTACCCGCACCTTTCCGATCAATGGTCGATTTAGCGCTGCACAAAAAGATGCTTATCAAATCGTGCTCGCTGCCCAAGATGCGGCGATTGCGCAGGTGCGCCCGCGTAGCCGCTGGCTCGACCCGCACACTGCGGCGGTGCAGGTGTTGGTGCAAGGCATGGTTGATCTCAAACTGCTTAGCGGCGACGTGGATGGCTTGATCGAATCCGCAGCCTATAGCCGGTTTTACATGCACCGCACCGGGCACTGGCTGGGGCTGGATGTACACGATGCGGGCGAATACAAAGTTGATGGCGAATGGCGCCCCTTGCAGCCTGGCATGACGTTGACGGTGGAACCGGGCTTGTATATTCGCCCGGCTGACGATGTGCCTGAAGCTTTGTGGAATATCGGCATACGCATCGAAGACGACGTGCTGGTGACCGAATCCGCGTGCGAGGTTTTAACCTCAGCTCCGCGCACCGTGGCGGACATAGAAAACTGGATGCGCGGTGAATAACACCGCGCCAAATCCAAGTCATGCCAGCGATGACCACGCGTCGGTAACCAGCGCCCTACCCCCTGAATCGCCGATCATCGTGGGTGCGGGTCCGGTCGGCGCGATTTGTGCGTTGGCGATGCAACACCATGGAATCACTCCGCGCGTATTGGAAGTACGCGGTCAAGGTCGCACTGAGGGCGACGCTCGCACCTTGGTGCTGTCGTACGGATCACGTTTAATCCTTGAGCGCCTGGGCGTATGGGCACGCTTGGACAAGGTCACGCCGATCACGCGCATTCATATATCGCAGCGGGGCGGATTCGGCGCTACGCGCCTGTCCGCCGACGAGGAGTATTTGCCAGCGTTAGGGTATGTGATGTCGTATGGGGCACTTGAAATTGCGCTTGAGGCTGAAATGAGGACGGCGGGTATTGCAGTGCAATACAGTATCGATGTGCAATCCGTAGAATCCCACACTGTTTATGCCGCCGAAAATCAACACTACACCTCGCCGCTGATTGTGGTGGCCGATGGTGGCCGCAGCGAAACCTCGCCCTCCCCCAAGCTTGCGCGCGACTACGACCAGATGGCGATTGTGTGCGAAGTGCAAACCGAATTACCGCATCAAAATCTCGCTTACGAGCGTTTTACGCCGGATGGCCCGGTGGCTCTCTTGCCACATGACCATGGTGCTATTCCAACCCACAACCTCACTTCACGTTCGGCTAACACTACCTACGCATTGGTGTGGAGTGTTCCCCCGGAAGAGGCAGAACATATCGCCACTCTCGACGATGATGCCTTTTTGACCGCGTTATACCAGCACTTTGGCGGGCGTCAGGGCCGGTTTATCGCCGTTACGCCGCGCAAGCGATTCCCGCTCAAATTAAGTTTTGTCGGCACGCAGGCCCACGCCGGTATCGTGCGTATTGGCAATGCGGCGCAAACGCTGCATCCGGTATCCGGCCAGGGCTTTAACATCGGCATGCGCGATGCCTGGGAGCTTGCTGCCTTGTGCGGAGACACGCCGCCTGAGTCACTTGGTAGCGCTGCAATGTTGCGTACCTATACCCAATCGCGCCGCATGGACGTATTGGGCGGCATGGGCTTTACCGATTTTCTGGTGCGCGCATTTTCGAACGACATCACGCCGCTGCGTCAGGCACGCGGGCTAGGATTGTTAGCATTGGAGATGCTGCCTCCGCTAAAACATTTTGTTGCGCGCCGAATGATATTTGGGTCACGCGGATGAACATGAGCGACACCTGTCAGGTTGCGATAATCGGCGGTGGCCTGGTCGGCGCGGCGCAAGCCCTAGCTTTACTCAAGCAGGGCTTGCGCGTGGTGTTGATTGAACAGCACCCTGCCCCTGCCCCTACCGATTCCTGGGATGCGCGCATTTATGCCATCAGCCCTGCGAGTGAAAACTTGCTGCATGATTTGGGCGTTTGGCAGCGCATGGACCCCGCACGCTTACAAGCGGTTTACCGAATGGACGTTTATGGCGACGCGCAAGGACATTTACGGTTTGACGCCTATGAATCCGGCCTTGGGCGGCTGGCCACCATTTTGGAAAGCAACCGTTTGCAACAGGCCTTGTGGCAGGCCATAGCCGAGTATGACGAAACCACCTTGCGCTGCCCCGCCGAACTCGAATCGATCAACTGGGGCAACCCGAATTCCACACTGCATTTTGCCGACGGCACGCGCCTGGGCGCCGAATTAATCGTTGCGGCCGACGGCCTGCATTCACGGGTACGCAACCTGGCAGGACTCACTCATCACACAACGCCCTATTCCCAACACGGCGTGGTGGCTAACTTTGCGTGCGAATTGCCCCATCGGGGTACTGCCTTTCAATGGTTCAGCCACGCGCAACATCGTGGCGATATTGTGACTTACCTGCCTTTGGCCGGGTCTATGACAACGCCCGAGGCCGTGGCGGGACAACATCAGCCGCCCCTGGGGGGGAACCGCATGTCGCTGGTGTGGTCCACTCAAGATGCAAAAACCTTGCTCGCGTACGACCCCGATACCTTTTGCCACCAGGTGGAATCAGCCGGGCACTCGCGTTTGGGCAAGTTAAGCTTACTCACGCCCCCCGTTGCCTTCCCCTTACAACTCACGCGGGTTGAGCGCATTTTTAAACCGGGACTGGCGTTGATCGGAGATGCCGCGCACGGCGTGCATCCCTTGGCTGGGCAAGGGGTGAATCTGGGATTTGGCGATGTCGCCGCGCTTAGTTCGGCCTTACTTGAACGGCAATCAGCACGGTGTGGGGACGAACGCTTGTTGGCGCGGTATGCACGTCAGCGTGCGTTATCAGTAACCCAAATGCAGGGCGTATTACATGGGCTGTATCATTTGTTTTATCAAAAAGGGGCGGGCTGGCCGCGCAATGCAGGCATGAATATTCTGAACCACCTGGGTTTTGCCAAATCTGCATTAATACGCGAAGCTACTCGCTTTTCACTCTAGTTTTTCTCCCGTTTTTTAATCGTACTTACCTTAGGAGTTATAAATGTTTTTCAAATCTTTAGCGCTGGTCGCTACGCTGTTGTGCACGATGGGCTGGGCACATGCCGATGAAGCCACCATACGCAAAGTATTGGGCGAAAAATTCCCCGAGGCTAAAATCGTTTCGATCACCAAAACCCCTTATAGCGGGCTCTACGAAGTCTATATGGATGGCCAACTGGTTTATGCCGACGCGAATGCACAGTACGTATTCATGGGGGATATTCTCGACATCAAAAATAAAACCAATCTTTCCCAGGCGCGCTTGGGCGTATTGACCGCGATTAAATG
The DNA here is from genome assembly GCA_043779595.1 of Nitrosomonadales bacterium. Lineage (GTDB taxonomy): Bacteria > Pseudomonadota > Gammaproteobacteria > Burkholderiales > Thiobacillaceae > Thiobacillus. Next base: position 14,495 of record JAYWDZ010000118.1, on the reverse strand, counting down.
GGACACCTTGCCTTTTAATAGCGCGATTAAATCCGTTAAAGGAAAAGGCGAACGCAAGATAGCGTTGTTCTCCGATGTGGATTGCCCTTACTGCCGCAAATTTGACGCTGAACTGGCCAAGGTCGATAACATTACGGTGTATACCTTTCTCTTCCCGGTGGAAGGTTTGCACCCCAAGGCCGTGCAGACCTCACGCCAAATTTGGTGCGCACCCGACAAGAATAAAGCTTGGGATGAATATTTAAGTTCCGGCAAAGTTCCCACCAACGACGGTAAATGCGCCAACCCAGTCGATCAAAATATCGCGCTCGCGAGCAAACTTGGCATAGCAGGCACGCCCACGATTATTTTTAATAATGGTCAGCGGGTGCCGGGCATGGTGCCAGCGGCCAAGCTTGAAGAATTATTGGCTCGCGCTGCCAAAAAATGAATGACGCCACCAGCACTGCCCCTTCGGCTACCGCAGCCTTTTGGGATGCACGTTACGCGGTCAAGGATTACATCTTTGGCACCGCGCCGAATCAGTTTTTAGCAAGCCAGGCTGCGCTGATCCGGCCAGGAATGCGTGCACTCGCCCTTGCTGACGGGGAAGGCCGGAATAGTGTCTGGCTGGCCGAGCAGGGTGTGGATGTTCACGCCATTGATGTGTCGCCGGTAGCACTGAGTAAAGCGCAAAAATTAGCGGCTTCGCGCTCCGTGATGATTCAATTTGAAGAAGCCGATTTGTTGAATAGACACTGGCCTGAGGCGGAGTACGATCTTGTCATCGCGATTTTTATTCAGTTCGCCCCGCCTCCAGAGCGGGACCGGATCATTGCAGGCATCCGACGCTGTCTAAAGCCCGGTGGCGTGCTCATTCTGCAAGGCTATACGCCCAAGCAGATTGAATATGCGACAGGGGGACCGGGGAGTGCCGCCAATATGTATACCAGCGCGCGGTTGCGCGAGTGGTTTGGCGATTGGAAAATTAGCCACCTGCTTGAGCACGAAGCCATGATTAGCGAAGGCAGCCATCATCACGGCATGTCTGCGCTAGTGGATTTGGTGGCCGTCAAACCCTAAGCATCAATGTGCCTGCAAGCGCGTTCCGGGCCCAAAAACCTCGTAATGCAATTGACTGTCTTTAAAACCCATATTCAACAGCTGCGTGTTCACAGCAGCCATGAAGGGCTTGGGTCCGCAAAAATACACATCGGCCTCAGCGCGTTGAAGCCATTGCGACAAGACCGTCTGATTAAGGTAACCCTGATGATCGGCCCCGCTTCCGGTTTGATAACTGACGTAGTACTTGAATCCGTGTTGCGTACTGAGACTACGCAACTCATCTGCCATCACGTGATGTGTACTGTCGCGACAGCACTGAATCAGCACGGTATCTGATATATCGTCACGGCTATTGATCCGATGGTGGAGCATGCTCAGCAAAGGAGTAATCCCCACGCCGCCCGCGATCAGTACCAGCGCATTATCGGGATGCTTGAGGGTGAAATCCCCCGTCGGAGGCTGTACCCATATCACGTCGCCCAACTGCGCCTGATGCAGCATGTGGGAAACGGTCCCCTGATGGCTTAACGGTGTGCCCTCGGCTTTGACGGTGATGCGGTATTGCGCTTCGCCAGGCGCATTCGACAACGAGTACTGTCGAATTTCATCGTACTCATTCCCCGGCGGCCGCACTTTGATGCCGATGTATTGGCCTGGCTCGAAGGGGGCTATAGGCCGCCCATCCTGAGCCTGCAAATACACTGACTTTATGTCGTTCGTCTCGGTCTGAATATCCCGAATCACAAACGGGCGAAACCCTCGCCACCCGCCAATTTTTTCGGCATTGTGGTTGTAAATGCCTTCTTCGGTCTGAATAAAAATATCGGCCAGTTGCGCATAGGCTTCTGCCCAGGCTTGTAGTACCGGGTGCCCGGCTTCCAGATTCAGATGGTCCTGAATCGCTTCCAGCAAATATTTACCCACGATCGGATAGTGCTCCGGTGCCACCTGCAGGCTCGCGTGTTTGTGGGCGATATGATTCACCATCGGGCCAAGATTTTGCAGCGCATTAATGTGGGTGGCGTACATAAATACGGCATCAGCCAGCGCGCGGGATTGTTCGCCCTGCGCCTGATTTGCCATATTAAAAACATGCTGCAATTCCGGATGCTGGTTAAACAGCTTGGCATAAAACAGGTCGGTAATCGCTTTTCCCTGCTCGGCCAACACGGGGGCAGTCGAGTGTATGGTGGCGAGCGTTTCGGCAGATAGCATGAGTACTCCTCCGTTATTCTGTGATTAAAGTGCGAGAGTGTAGACCACAGCGCTTTAAATACGTGCCTGTTCTTCGTGGGCCAGTTGTCGTAATCCTTGGAGCGCATGGCTTAGCGTGGGGTTGTCGGTATCACGCGGGAACACCATGCTCGCCGACAGTGTGAACTCCGGCGTATTCGGCACCCGCCACAATTTACCCGCTTCGATATATTGCCGCACCAGACGCTGCGGAAAATACCCGCTGCCGCCGTAAGCCAAAATGTGCTGCACCCCTAGCCAGCCGATATTAGCGATCATGATGGGCGCGACATCCGGGTAATGCTCACTGAACTGGGCATGAAACTCGGGTCCCCAGTCGATGTGGATATAGCCCTGATCGGGCCAGGGGCGCGCTGGCTCGTTGCTCATCAAGAGCAAAGTTTCATCGAACAACGTTTCTACCGTGAGCCCGGGACGCGACGTAGGCGTATACATTACGCCTACCTCCACGGTGCCTTCGATCAAGCCCTGCATGATATCCGCCTCGAAACCAATTTCCAGCCGCAACGACACATCCGGCGCAGCAGATCGCATCCAATCCACCCACTGCGGCAAAAAGCCTTCCCACAATGCGATGCGGCCGGATAGTGTCAACACATCGCGGAACCCCTGCGGCAATCCCACATCGTGCTGCGCTTGCTTCAGCGTGCGCACCAGATTTTTGGCGTGGCGCAAGAAGCGTTTGCCTGATGCCGTTAGCTCAGCGCCATTGCGCCCCCGTTGAAACAAGGTCGCGCCAAGCGTGGTTTCCAAGGTATGGATACGCGCACTCACAGTAGATTGCGTGACGTGCAATCGATTCGCAGCGGCAACAAAATTACCACTGGCAGCCACGGCCAAAAAAGTGCGAGCGAGTTCTGTGTCCATTGTCTTTCTATCGATGTTTTCGATAGCAAACATCAATAATAATCGTTAGTCAAATATTCATGCGTTTCGTACACTGCCCCTAAACCATTCAGCAGGGAGGCAATATGAATCAAGCAACGGACTCTGTAGCAGTGATGCCGGAACGCGACGCTGAGGGCTATCTCATCGAGCCAGATGACTGGAACGAAGAGATTGCGGCAGTGCTGGCGCAAGAAGAAAACATCCAGCTCGGCGACGATCATTGGGATGTGGTGCGTTTTATGCGGGAATTTTACCAGGAACATCAAGTAGCCGCAGATGCGCGCTTTGTGATTAAGCACCTTACCGAACGCGTGGGCCGTGAAGCGCAAAAAAAATTGTCCGAATTATTTCCCTATGGCTATGTAAAACAGGCTTGCAAGATTGCTGGCATGCGCCGTCCGCGCGCGTGGAGTACGGGCTAAGCCTGCTTCATGCTATGGAGATGCCTGTGCGACAGGGGAATTGAGTGAAGGTACGTAAGCTTGCCTATTCGGTTTCAGACCGGGAACACTGGATCTCGGCAGTCGGCGGCCTGATCGGCATGCTGGCCGTATTGGGCGTCAGCCATGCGCTGTTGGGTCCGCACTCGGGCGTGCTTGCTGTCGCGTCGATGGGGGCCTCCGCGGTGTTGCTGTTTGCGGCGCCGCACGGTGCCTTGTCGCAACCCTGGCCGGTATTGGGCGGCCATATGATTTCAGCCTTATGCGGGGTAATCGCAGCACAAAACATTGCCGAACCCTTATTGGCCGCATCGGTAGCGGTGGCGGCTGCGATCGGATTGATGTACTGGCTGCGATGCCTGCACCCCCCGGGCGGCGCAACAGCATTGTTCGCGGTGATGGGTGGCCCCTCTATCCTCGCGCTCGGATACAACTACTTATTTGTACCCGTATTATTGAACGTGGTGGTGCTGCTAATCATAGCGGTGCTGTTTAACTACCCGTTGACCTGGCGGCGCTATCCCCAGTCATGGTGGCGGGAGTCGGTTGAGGCCAACGCTTGCGTCAACCCGGTGAGCGGAGCGGAAGAGAAATGCATGATTCCACACAGTGATCTGGTCTATGCGTTGTCGCAACTCGACACCTTTATAGACGTCAGCGAGGAAGACCTGCAACGCATTTATGCGCTGGCACTGGGACACCCGCACCCCGCCCCGGCGACTAAAGAAAGCTCAGCTCCCCAAGTCCTCCAGCAAGCTGGATAAATCATCGGCGTGCTCTTCTTCCATTGCCAAAATGCCTTCGAGCATGCGGCGTGTCGTCACATCTTTATCGCCGATGTAGCGGATCATTTCACCATAGCTATCAATCGCAATTCGCTCGGCGACCAAATCCTCTTTAATCATATCGAGTAACGAATTCCCTTCGATATATTCAGCATGCGAGCGCATCGCCATACCTTCTGGATTGAAGTTTGGCTCACCTTTCAATTGCACAATACGCGTCGCGATTTGATCGGCGTGGCCTTGTTCTTCGGTCGCATGCTGCAAAAATTCTTGCGCAACCGAGTCGGCGTTAATGCCGCTTGCCATGAAGTAATGGCGCTTATAGCGCAGGATGCATACAAGCTCCGTCGCCAATGCTTCATTCAGCAGATTGACGACTACCTCGCGATCAGCTTGATAACCCTCGGTGATCGCGCCTTGTTCAATGTGCATACGTGCACGTGCGCGCAGAGTTTTTATGTCGGTGAGGAAAGGGTGTTTTACTACTTCGGTAGCCATATTTAAATCTCCTTTTGATAAAGATATGCGTGCACAAATGCATAGGGTCGAGACATGCTTAAAGAGGATATCGCGCTTAAAGCTCGTCTGATTCATTATCGTCTAATCGCTGCTTACTGTTCCATTCAAAACCAGGGCATTACTGATCTCAATGATGCCGAGCTTCCACTCGGGGGGCTCGGCGGCGTTCCTTACGCTGCGCAGGAAACGTCAGCACAAACCGCGTCTGTGCATTTTTTTCGTTCTCCACGCACACTTCGCCTTCGTGCAGCACCATCACCGCTTTAACGATGGCGAGCCCCATCCCCGAGGCAGCTTCAGCGCCACCGCGCGCACTATCCACCCGGTAAAACCGGTCGAATAATCGGCTTAGATGTTCGGGGGCAATCCCTGGGCCTGGATTGGCAACCTCAATTCGATACTTCCCCTCAAGGCGGGGTTGAGCGGTGACGTGAATAGTGTCACCCGGTGGGGTATACCTTATTGCATTCGCAATCAGATTGCTCAATGCCCGATTGAGCAACACCGGGTCGGCGTTGAGCATGCCTTCAGCGTGCATCGACAGCGTCACCTCAGCCTCATCCGCTACGCCTTCGAAATACTCGGCAATACGGCCGAGCTCGCTTTGCATATCCAGGTCTTCCGGGCGTAGCGCGATCTGTTCATTGTCGGCACGGGCCAGAAATAGCATGCGTTCGGCCATACGCGCCAGGCGTTCGTATTCCTCAATGTTGGACGCCAGTAGTGCCTGATACTCTTCGACCGAGCGGGGATGCGCCAACATGACCTGGCTCGCCACCATTAAATTGCTGATAGGCGTGCGCAGGTCGTGCGCCAGATCGGCCGAAAATTGATTCAAGCGCTCGTAGCCTTCCTGTAGACGACCAAGCATGCGATTCAGCGCGCGCGTCAGCTCGGCAATTTCTGGGGGGGCCTGCGCGATTTCGAGACGTTGATCCAGCTGACTTGGCGTGATACTGCCCGCAGCCGCGGTCACGCGTCCTAACGGCGCCAAGCCACGATGCACCCCCACAAAGCTCAGTAGCGCCATTGCCGCAACCCCCACGCTCAGCGCAATCCACAAATTAATCCGGTAGTTCTGTAGCAACGCCATTCGCTCGGGGCCTTCGCGCGCCAGCACCACCCATACACGCGAGCCGTGAACATTCGGCCCGATAGTCGCCCATGCCGTTAACACTCGCCCATGACCGCCATCGCTCATGGGCCAGTCGCGTATTGCCTCAGGCGTTGGCCTGTCCGTCGCGGGGACGATGACACGCAAGGGCAAGGGCATCTCGCCCACCTCTGCCACGCTTCGGCCGTCTTTATCCAGAATACGCAGGCGCAGTCCTTCAGTCCCTATGGTGACATCGTGAAAACGGTGAGGATCGGTGCGGATGGTGGCGATATCGGGCACCTCCGATAACAGATGGCGCAACTGCTGAAGTTTGCCGACGAGCTCCGCGTCGTTGCGAATTTCCAGTTGCCGATCCAGCGCTTGATACAGATAGGTTCCTGTAGCGGCGAACACCCCTGCGGTCACCGCGGTAAACAAGCCTGTCATTCGCTGAGTCAGCGAAATGCGCTGCCACAAACTCACGGGCGAATTTCCAGTACATATCCCATGCCGCGCAGCGTATGGATCAATTTATCCGGGTAAGGCTCATCCACCTTGGCGCGTAGCCTTCGAATCGCGACATCCACCACATTGGTGTCGCTGTCGAAATTCATGTCCCACACCTGGGAGGCGATCAGCGAACGCGACAGTACTTCGCCCTGGCGCTCCATCAATAGTTGCAGCAGCAAAAACTCTTTCGCAGTGAGGTGAATACGCTGGCCCGCGCGCTGCACACGGCGTTTGGTGCGCTCCAATTCCAGGTCGGCAATGCATAGAATCTCCGGCATTTGCCGCGCCCCGCGCCGTAACAAACTGCGGATACGCGCGAGCAGTTCAGCAAACGCAAACGGTTTGGGCAGGTAATCGTCGGCCCCTAGTTCCAGGCCACGCACCCGGTCTTGCACCGCGTCACATGCACTCAAGAAGAGGACCGGTACCGATTTAGACTTGCGGATAGCCTGCAACACCTGCCAGCCGTCTTTGCCCGGCAACATCACATCCAGCACGATGAGGTCGTAATCACCCGACAGCGCAAGCAGTTGGCCGTCGATCCCGGTGCGCGCGAGATCCACCGTAAATCCGGATTCCGTCAGACCCTTGCGCAAGTAATCGCCCGTTTTGGGTTCGTCCTCTACTACCAGAATTTTCATCGCATCCCCAAGTGTTGCTGATTATGCTTTCGCCTGACCGAACGCAACATTACAAAAATGTAATCCGAACGTCAGCAGACTGTCATCGCACAAGGTCTACTCTGAGTCGCCACTTCAAATGCAAGATCAGGTCAGGTCAGATCGAATCCCCCAAATTACCCAGGAGAGCATCATGAATGAATCCAACAAAACAGCCCTTGTAATTGCTTTTGCGATTGTGCTGGTGTTACTGCTGCTGTTTGGCAGCGGAACGATGACAGGCGTCACGATGAGCGGCGGAATGATGGGAAACGGCACGATGGGCGGGATTAACTCAATGTGGTTTCCCACTTTATTAATGGGAGGGCTTTTTGCGCTACTCCTATGGGTTATTTTTGGACAAAAAAAGTAAGAACATGAGAGCTCCCTGCCCGTCTTCTCATTCATTAAAGGCTACAAACCATGAATCATAGTTTGGACCAACTTGCCAAAGACTGTATCGACGCTTGCAACTTCTGCGCGACCGAATGCGGCAACTGCTTCGCGCACATGGTCGGGGTAGAGAGCAAAAATGACTGCCCGGCTTGCTGCATCGAGTGTTCGGCGATGTGCCGTTTGTGCGCCGACGCTGTCGCCCGCAATAGTCCGTTCGCCAAACAAATTTGCAAGCTATGCGCAGACATTTGCGACTGGTGTGAAAAACAGTGCGATGCGCACGACATGGATCATTGCAAGCGCTGTGCTGACGCGTGTCGGCGTTGTGCCACAGCTTGCCGCGCCATGGTGGGCTGATCAAAAAATCCTCGACAACTCGGGTAGATGTTGCACCAAAACCGGGGGTGTTTCCCTCTCATTTCATCAAGGAGTAAGTCATGAAACAGTCAGTTTTAGTAAAAATGGGCGCGTTAATGTTGGTTGCCGGAAGTGCGTTTGTAGTGCCGGTCTTTGCGGCAGACTCGATGGGGGGACATGATCACAGCCATGGGGCGTCTGATGTAAAGAGTGACATGAATGAACCTGGCACCCAGCAGTTATCAGGAATGATGAATGACATGTCAGGTGAAATGAAAGACATGTCGACGATGATGGAAGGTGGAAACATGAAGCCCGACACGATGAAAAAAATGGCGAGCCAGATGAAAAAAATGGGCGGCATGATGACCAGCATGTCCGGGATGATGAACCACAAAGATATGGAAAAAATGTCCAGCATGCAGCAGAAAAAAGTGGATCAAATGCGCAGCCAGATGGAACAGATGCGCAAAGATATGCCTGCCTCTCCCGGGATGTGAGGATTAACGGGGCGATGAAATCGCCTGGTTTTATGGCCGCAAGGTTCAGTTTTACACATGAAGCAAACTTGGTTACAAGCAAGCTCAAGGTAACAGCTGTCTTGTTTATCGGTGCGGGGATGCTGACTGTATTTTAAGCCTGTAAACCCGTGCTCCAGTTTTGCAGGAGGCACTATGGATGTAACGATTATCGCGACGAAAGCGTGTACGCACCGTATCAACCTGGAAAAGGAACTCGGCTGTTTACACATCCCCTATCGCGTGTGTTTTGTAGAGGATTGCCCGGACTTGGTTCAAAAATTCAATATCCGTCATTCGCCGAATTTAATTGTGGACAATGAAATTGTGTTCCGCGAACAACCGACAGAGGTAGAACTGCACGCCTATTTCGACTCCAAGAAATAAAATTTACCCATAAATCGCGTTACAACCATAGACCTTTCAGGAGTTTCCATGAAGTCAGCCCTCATACTTTTGTTTGCGCTGGTCAGCGCAAACGCATTAGCCGAATCCCCCACTGTTTACGAAAAATCTTTTGACCAAAATCTGGATACCGCCTATCCGCGTGTTTATAAAGCTCTAGAAAGCAATGGTTTCAAGGTGGTTTACGAGATCGATATGCAGGAGAATTTAACAAAATTCGCTGCTAAAAACGCGGTTAAGGATTTCAATCTTAACAAGCTGGAAGGTATCAAAAGCATGGTTTTCTGTAATGGCCCTCTGGCCGTAAAAATCAGCAATGCCGACCCCGCGATGCTGGGGCTGTGTCCGCTACATCTGACGCTCACGCAAAAGGCGGGACGCGTGACCGTGCTGTTTGTCCGTCCAGGCGTTATTGCTCAGGGCAGCAAGGCCGAGGCACCAGCGAAAGAACTTGAAGACAAAGTAATCAATGCAATCGAGAGCGGTTTGAATAACGGGCAATAAAACGTCTCGTATCGCACCTAGGTTGACAAAATCGAGCACCGAACGAGTTCGGGCTACTTCTAAATGCAGTAATGACGTTTTAATAAACCGATTGAACAGGTGTTGTGAACAAGGGCGGGCGGCAGACCCGACATGACCCTCATCACCGCAAGAGGAAGTCGACATGATTCGTATCGTGGTGCTCGGCGCGGGCATTGGTGGAGTGCCCGCTGCTTATTTGGCCAAAGCTTTGTTAGGGACGTCCGCTTATATATCGGTCATATCTGATAAAGCGTATTTTAATTTTGTGCCGTCAAATCCCTGGGTGGCGATAGGTTTGCGTGGTTTTGATGACGTGGCGTTTCCTATTGAGCCTTATCTCGGAGCGCATCGAGTTAGATTTTTGCCATTCGCCGCAGCTCGTATTGAAGCCGAAAAAAACCTTATCGTTTTAAGCAATGGTGACATCGAAAATTACGATTATCTGATTGTGGCAACCGGCGCTGAACCGGCATTTGATGAGGTTCCTGGCCTAGGTCCGAGCGGCGACATCCACAGTGTCATCCACATCGAGCAGGCTATCGGAGCTCACGATGCCTATCAAAAATTCATCGGCAACCTAGGTCCCATCGTCATTGGCGCCGCGCCGAACGCCTCAATCCTGGGCCCGCTATATGAGTTTGCGTTTCTCGTCGATGCGGATTTACGTCAACGCGGATTACGCGAGCGCGCGAGCATCACTGTCGTGACTCCGGAGCCGTATGTCGGTCATTTGGGCCTGGGTTTAGAGTCTGATACGCGTCAATTACTCGAAGATGCTTTGCACACGAGCGGCATCGAAGCGATTTGCAACGCCAGGACCGAGCGAGTCGAAGCGGGGCAAATTCATATCAGCGAAGTGAACCCACAGTCCCGGGGCGAAACCAGGCGCGTGCTGCCATTCGACTTTAGCGTTTACTGGCCAGCGTTTCGCGGTGTGGCGGCGTTGCGCGAGTCAAATGCAGGGCTCGTCGACGAGCGCGGCTTTGTACGGGTAGACGAGTTCTTACGCAACCCTGCGTTCCCCAATATATATGCTGTTGGGCTTTGCATTGCGCGGCCGTCCTTGCACGACACACCAGTGGGTATCGGTGTACCTGCTACCGTTTACTCCATCCAAAAAGAAATGGAAGTGGCGGTCAAAAATATGGTTGCGGCGTTCGCTGGTAAAGCATTGGTCAGCGCCTCGCCGCAACGCGCCGAGTGGCTCAATGATGTGGGTGATTTGGGTGCAGGCTACCTGTCCGAGCCGAAAATTCCACTACGCAACATTAACTGGCTAGCTCAAGGGAAATGGGTAACCCAGGCGAAAGTTGAGTTCGAAAATTATTTTTTGGATCATATTAAAACGGGGCCACAAAGCACAGGGTCGGAAGGTGAAGGGTTTGTCGCCTTTGCGCTGGATACGATACAAAAAGAGCGCATGAAAGATCCGGCGCCACGACCCCTGACCACGACAACGATGACTCTGCCAGTACCGGTACAGCGCGATGTCTATAACGAGTTGCGCGCGCTGGCCAAAGTCATGAATCGAGAACCGGTTGATATCGCGACACAACTTCTCGAAGCCGTCATATACGACGCGAAGTTACAAATAAACGAGCTTCTGCGGACCGAGGTGGAACACGCGCGGCGTGATCTCGTCCTTTCAGATATTGCTGGTGGTCAGCCTCGGGGAGAATCGGGCATGACTGTGCCGAAAATATGAGTGCGCAAGTTAGCCTATGCAGACCAAAGGGCGAGAGTGATAGACAGCGAGGACGAGAAAAGGGCTCCTGCCAGCGTGGCTCGTTCCATCCGCAGATGTCAATTAAACCAACTTATTTAAGGAATTTAATCTGATGAACAAAAGCGTGATGCCTGCGTTACTCACCCTAGTTGTTTTTTTCACCGCTTGTTCCCAGCCTGCGGACGTTAATCAGGAGCGAAGAAGCAACACCAGCAAGTCTTCCACCACCCCCGCTCCGACGGTCATGCGGGAAGTGAGCTTCGTCTATACGGCTAACGAAGGCGCAAATTCGATCAGTAGGATTGATCTCAGCACAGGGCAGGTTAGAGATATTGCAGTACGCATCTCGCCACATAACCTCCAGGTATCGCGCGATGGCAGCCTGCTGCTCGCTGTAGGGACCGTCGCCGCAAAGACCGGGAACCAATCCCAGGCGAAGATGAACGAGGGCGGCGATATGGAGCGCGGAAGGCTTTTAATCCTCAACGCTGAAACCCTTGCTGTCGACAGCGCCGCGGATATAGAAATTGGTCACCATCCTGGGCACGTGATCATTGACGCCCAGGGCAAGCTGGCTTACGCGACGAACTCTGAGGATAACAATGTACTTGTCATCGATATCGCCCAGAAAAAAGTTGTCGGCGAGATCAAGACCGGCAAATTTCTGCATGGTCTGCGCATGAGCCCCGACGGGCACGAAATCTACGTCGCCAATGTCAACGACAACAGCGTATCGGTAATAGACGTCGTTCAATCGAAAGAGGTGACGCGCATACCAGTCGGCAAAGCGCCCGTGCAAGTAGGATTCACGCCGGACGGTCGGCGTGCCTATGTCTCTTTGAGAGATGAGAACAGCGTCGCCGTGGTAGACACGACGCTTCGTAAAAAGATCGCTAGCGTCGCAGTCGGACGCAACCCGATCCAAGTCTTCGCCACGCCGGACGGACGTTACGTCTATGTCGCCAATCAAGGAACGGAACCAAATCCGAACAACACTGTGTCGGTGATAGATACCGTCAATAACAGCGTGGTTGCGACCATCGAGACCGGAAATGGGGCACACGGCGTCGTGGTCAGCGATGACGGAAAACGCGCTTATATCACCAACACCGCAGACAATACCGTGTCGGAGATAGATACGGCGACGCAAAAAGTGATCAATAGGATCAAAGTTGGCAAGGGGCCAAACGGGATCACTTTCAGAAGTGCGGATCGTTAAGTCAGGCAACGCGCCTGGAAAAAGCAACATCGTCTTACGTGAAATTATAGGAACCCAACCGTGAAACCCACAGGCGATATCGTCCTGATCACCGGCGCGAATGGCAGGATAGGCACGGCGCTGATGCGGCGCTTGAGCGAACGCTTCGACAATGTCGTCGGCTTCGACCGCAAAGCGCCGAGCCCGCCTCCGCCGGGTTGCACGCACATCCCCGTCGATGTGACTTCTGATGACAGCGTACGAGAAGGCTTTCGCGTGCTGCATGAGCACCACGGGACGCGCATTGCCGCAGTGGTGCATTTGGCCGCCTACTACGATTTCCTCGGCAAACCTAGCCCGAAATACGACGAGATCACGGTCGAGGGTACAAGACGCCTGCTGCACGGACTGCGCGAGGGTTTCGACGTTGCGCAGTTCATTTTCTCCAGCACCATGCTCGTGCACCGTCCGGACGAGCCGGGCATATTCCTCACCGAGGACTCGCCGATAGGGCCGACCTGGGCCTACCCGGAATCGAAGATAAAGACCGAAGCGCTCATCCGCGCGGAGCGCGGCGATATTCCCGCCGTGCTGCTTCGTATCGCTGGTATCTACGACGATCACTGCCACTCTCCCCCGCTGGCGCACCAAATGCAGCGCATCTATGAGCGGCAGTTTTCCAGTCATCTGTATTCTGGCGAGACCTCGCACGGCCAGTCCTTTTTGCACGAGGATGACCTACTGGACGCCATCGAGCGCGTTGTCGATCGTCGCGCCCAGTTGCCGCCGGAGTCGACGATCCTCCTCGGCGAACCGGAGACATTGAGCTACGATGAACTGCAGCACACGTTCCTGCGGCTGATTCACAATGAGTCGTGGGAGACGCACAATGTGCCCGGCCCAATCGCAAAGGCTGGCGCGTGGATTGAGAATCACCTGCCGGGCCAGGATGCGTTCATCAAACCGTGGATGATCGACCGGGCCAACGACCACTACGCCCTCGACATCACGCGCGCTCGCACCCTGCTTGATTGGGCGCCGAGTCGTTCGCTGCGTACTACACTGCCGAAGATGGTGGCGGCGTTGAAGGCCGACCCGCTTGGCTGGTATCGCGAGAATGACCTGGAGCCACCTTCATCGTTAGCGGAAAAAAATCAGGTTGCGCAGGAGGCACCCGAACCGAGTAAACCTTCTGCACCAACGGCCGCCGAACCGGCTCCCGCCACTGGCGGCGTCACGTATACCTGCCCGATGCACCCGGAAGTTGTCAGCCCTAAACCCGGCAACTGCCCCAAATGCGGCATGACACTGGTGCCGCGCGGTGTATCGACGGAACAAGTGGGGGAACACGCGAGCGGGGATGCCGACATGATGGTCAACGCGCATCGCAAAATGATGTGGCCGCACTATGTCAATCTGATGCTCGGGTTTTGGCTGCTGACCAGCCCATTTACGCTGGGATATCTGAGCAATTTTGTGCCCGATGCCAATGTGTTGCGCGTCATGGCCGAGCGCGGATTGCCGTCGTTTGAGAGTCGCAACCTGGCGATGACCTGGAGCGATGTGCTCAGCGGTATTCTGGTGATCATTTTCAGTGCGCTATCGGCGTCGCCGACGCGTCGTTATCCGTGGGCTCAGTGGGCTAACGCTACGGTAGGCTTTTGGCTATTATTCGCCCCGCTGGTATTTTGGACGCCCTTGCCGGAAGCCTACGCGAATGGGACGCTGATCGGCGCGCTGGTGATTGCGTTTTCAGTGCTGATCCCAATGATGCCCGGCATGAGCATGGCGGGCATGATGGGCAAGCCGGATGTCCCGCCCGGCTGGGCCTATACGCCGGCAAGCTGGCTGCAACGCCTGCCGATCGCAGTGTTCGGTTTGATTGGGTTTCTCATCGCACGCTATATGACGGCGTATCAACTGGGCCATATTGACCACGCTTGGGATCCTTTTTTCGGTGTCGGCACGGAGACCATCATCACCTCGGATATGTCGAAGGCTTGGCCGATTGCCGATGCCGGTCTGGGCGCCGTGGCTTATCTGCTCGAAGTGTTGATGACTTTTATGGGAGGCAAGGACCGCTGGCGTACCATGCCGTGGATGGTGCTGATGCTCGCGGTGCTCATTGTGCCGCTCGGTGGTGTCAGCATATTTTTCGTCATCATCCAGCCAATC
>JAYWDZ010000117.1:0-5106 GCA_043779595.1 Nitrosomonadales bacterium | reverse complement strand
CGTCGGTGGGGAGTAAAGGCGACAGCTACGATAATGCCCTGGCCGAGACGATCAACGGCTTATACAAAGCTGAAATGATTCACCCCAGAGCACCCTGGAAGACGAAGGCAGCGGTGGAGCTGGCGACGCTGGAATGGGTGGCGTGGTTTAATCAACACAGGCTGCTCGAACCGATCGGCTATATCCCGCCCGCAGAAGCTGAGGCAAACTACTATCGGCAACTCGCCGAACAACAGACCGAATCAGCAGTCTGCACTTAAACCAAATGGCCTCCACGAAAGTCGGGGCGGTTCAGTTTCTGATAGATCAGCACCAAGTCGGGCTTAATGTGACAGTCCCGATGGTCTTTCCATTCGCCGGTTAGCGCGTGATCGCGGTAACGCGGTTCAAGTGGTTGATCATTCGCCAGTGCATCCACGGCGGGAAACAAATCAATTTCGAGCGCTGCCCGGGGTTGGCCTTTACTCTCACGTTTGTAGTCGCGCTTGAACTGGCTGGTCCGTAAGCGTCCGGCGAACCCATATTCCCCGCTACCGTAGCCAAAACGTAACCATGTTAAAACAGAACCAACGGTTTATAAGGCTTTGTGAGGCTTCATATCAATGATTGCGGGTGATGCAAGGCATTGATTAAATGAGTATAATTATCTAACTTCGATCCTACGAACCAAGGGGTCAGGAGTTCGAATCTCTTCCGGCGCACCAGTACACAGGATTAGCGAAGCGTTTCCCTTGCTTGGCTCGCGTAATTTCTAATCAGTCAATCGGTGTGTTTCCTCGCCCGGTGCACCCGTATCCGGATCAATCCAGTCCGATATACCTAATTCGTCTTCTGCCTCTTCCAATGTTTCGCCAGGCTCGAAATCACTGTCGGCGTTGTAATCCATATCCTGCGTGGCATCTAGTAAAGTGGCAAATGGGCCATACTCAATGCCTGAATCAGTATCGAGCCAATAGAATCCGTCAGGTCGTTCTATCACACGAGTGTGGTCAGATTCGGTAGAGCTTTCAGTAATTATGTCTTTCATGATGTTCTCCGCATTTCCAAACTATAGGAAGCCTGGCTGCTTAGGCAAGGCGGCAAGTAAGTGGTTTTAAAGTCCCCTGTTTACTTAGCGACCCCTGCCATATTTAACTTGAATGTAGCAACCATATACTCAAGTGAAAACAATACATCCAGAAACAGATATTGAGAAGTCATTAAAGATTCTGTTGCCGACTACTGTACAGTACGCCCCTGATGAGCGAGTGGTGTTGTAATATTCGGGCGCGATAATTAAAGCTGATTGAAAGGAAAACAATGAATATCAGATTTTCGAAAAAAATACTTCTACCTTTAATACTGGGTGCGATAGTGACTGTATCCGGATGCGGAGATAAGAAGAAAGACACCACTGAAAAGGGTGGCTCCCAGGTTGCAGCTAAAGTGAATGACACGGAGTTGACGGTACACCAAGTCAACTTTGCGATGCAAAGCATCCCTAACCTGGACAAAAACCGCGCCAAGGAAGCCTCGCTACAAATTATTAGATCTCTGGTTGATCAAGAAGTCATTGTGCAACAGGCAGTCAAAGATAAGCTGGATCGCGACCCTATGGTGATGCAAGCCATGGATGCTGCCCGCAATCAGATATTGGCGCAGGCATATATGGCGCGCAAGCTGGGAACACCCGTTGAGCCAACTGCTGCTGAGGTGACCGCCTACTACAGTCAACATCCTGAATTCTTTTCGCAGCGCAAAGTTTATCGCCTGCAGGAGATCGCTATCCAGGCACCCAAAGAAAAGCATGAAACAATACGTGCTCAGCTTGCTGCTTCCAAAACTCTGAATGAGTTTGGCGAGTGGCTGAAAGCTCAAAAGTATCCTGTCAAGGCTTCGCAAGGGGTTAAGGCTTCGGAGCAATTGCCACCGCAACTTTTACCTAAGCTCCAAAGTATGCCCGATGGACAGGCAATGGTGGTGACGACCCCAGACGGTTTGCTGGTGCTCGTGCTGGCAGGTTCCCAGGCACAACCCGTAACCGAAGCACAGGCTAAACCCGCGATAGAGAAATTGCTGCAGAACCAAAAACGTCAGGATGCTGCCAAACATGAGTTAGATACGTTGAAAGCTGCCGCCAAGATTAAATATCTCGGCGAATTTGCGGACGCAGCGAAAGAGTCTGTGATAGTCAAGGAGCCTGCGCCCGCTGCTAAAGCTCCAGCGGTGAATGGCAAAAGCGTGCCCGAAAATACTAATTCCGATGCGATCAGCAAGGGAATTTCTGGCCTGAAGTAATTTTTTAAAAACTGGCTAAAATCTGGTCAGTTTTGACTATGTCACCTATATTCGCTCGTAGCCTGCCGTTTGCGTTGTACATATTGTTTCTTGTACTGGAAGGCGGCTTGTCGAATTGGGTTCCGGGTTTTGATGCCCGCTGGATATATCCAATTAAGGCAGGGCTGGTCACTGTAGCGTTGCTGATTTTGTGGCGGCATTACACAGAACTCAAATGTGAGCGTTTGTCTCACTCCCACATACTGTTGGCAATTATTGTTGGGTTGATCGTCCTGGTTTTGTGGGTCAATCTGGAAGCCCGCTGGATGCTGTTGGGTGATCCAGGCAAAGGCTATATTCCGTTAGACGCACAAGGCAGAATGGAACCGTTATTGATTGCTTTCAGAATAACGGGAGCCGCGCTAGTGGTACCCCTGATGGAGGAGCTATTTTGGCGCTCGTTCATTCAGCGCTGGATACAGCGACCAGATTTTTTGGCACTGAATCCAGCGCAAATAGGGATGCGTGCCTTGCTAATAGCCAGTGCCTTGTTTGCAGTTGAGCACCAGCAATGGTTCGCCGGATTTATAGCCGGTTTGGCTTATGGGGGTTTATATATTTATACGCGTAACCTCTGGGCGCCGGTTATAGCGCACGCGATCACAAACGGCGGTCTGGGTATTTATGTTGTGATGACAGAACGTTGGCAATTTTGGTGAAGAGACATGACCCGGTATTCCTCGCAGGCATCCTGGCTTTGCTATTCGCATCGTCAGCATTTGCTCTGGAAGGCGATACGTTCCGCCCATTTGTATCGTTCTCGCAGTATTACGAGGACAATCTATTTCGCCTTGATGATAAGGAGTCTACCGTCTTCAATAAGCGAGTATTGGTAGGCCCACAAGCCGATTCGTATAGTGTGTTGAACCTTGGGGCCAATATAGATTGGCGTATAAAGCGTCAGCAGCTTGTTGCCCGTGTAGCAAAAAGCCTGGTGCGTTATTCGCAATTTGATTCCTTGAATTATGATGGCTCTGATTTTTTGGGTCAGTGGAATTGGCAATTGGGTAATCATTGGAATGGACAGATTGGCGCAACCCAATCACAGTCACAAAGCAGTTTTACTGACTTGAATACCAGCCAGGCATTAAATAATCAGAGGACTGTGCGTAACGTGTTCGGTACTGCCAATTGGCAATTTCACCCCAGTTGGCAAGTAGGGGGTTCAGTGAGTAGAGTTCAAGCCATCAATAGCGATGTAACGCAGTTATCAAATGATTTCGAGGAGCAAGCCGAGGAATTAAATTTGACCTGGTCCGCCCCTAAAGGGAGCAGCGTGCGAACTCAAATGCGCATAGCTAAAGCTTCATATTTCCATACCCCGTTAGCCGCGATAGATAATGGGTATTCTCAGCAGGAGGTCAATGTATTTACGGTTTGGCCTTATAGTGGGTTAATGCAATTCCAAAGCAGGATTGGTTACCAGAAGCGTGAACATAATAGTTTATCGGTACGAGATTTTTCCGGGGTCACTGGTAGGGTATCCGTAGCTTATTTTGCTACTGGAAAAACGGTCTACAACCTTAGCGTGTATCGTGAATTGGGTGCGGCCAGTACTATCAGCAGTAGCTATCGTATTACTACGGGATATAGTTTAAATGGGCTATGGAATATGACCTCCAAACTTAGTTTAAATGGCGCCCTGTCCCATGAAACGGATGATTTCAAAGGTGAAGCAGGATTTATTACATTCAATTTACCGATCCGTCAGGATAAAACTGTAAATGCCTCAATTGGTCTGAATTACCAGCCCCTACGATCTACAGTGATAGGTATCGGTTTACAGACCGGCCGACGCGTGTCCAACGATGTTATCAACCAGAGCAGTTATAAATTCAATACAATATTTGGTAATGTGCGAGTAGATTTTTAAATTTCATGGAGCAAAAGAGCCCATCTGTGTGAACAGGAAAAAATTCACAGTATCGGGTGTGACGGTAATCCCAATGACAGACAATGCTGGTAGTCTTGACTGAATCCACTGGAGCTTTTGTTATGCCCAAGTTGTTACGTAATTTTATTGCCTTACTTGCCCTTGTATTGGCTTACCCCGCAATCAGTGCAAACAACGATTACCGGATGGGTACCGGCGATGTATTACGCATTACCGTATATGGGCAGCCTGATCTGACCACGGAAGCGCGTATTGGCGAGAGTGGGAGTATTACCTTCCCCCTGATAGGTGAAGTTAAAATGGTGGGCAGCACGCCCTCCCAGGGCGAAGCAGAAATTGTACGTCGCCTTAAAAAGGGCGGATACATTCTCGACCCCAATGTCAACCTCAATATAGTGCAATACCATAGCCAGCAGATTTCAGTGTTGGGCCGCGTCAATCGACCGGGTCAACATGTTCTCGAGAAAATCAGTCGGGTGTCCGATGCGTTAGCGTTGGCGGGCGGAATTGTCGTTGATGGAGCAGACACCATCACACTGGTACGCGAGCGCCATGGCAAAACAGAGTACCGCGATATAGATGTCATTGCGCTTTTCAAAGAAGGCGGTGAAACCTCCAACGAGGTAGTCAGTGATGGCGACATCATCAATGTAGCGAAACAACCGATGTTTTACATTTATGGTGAAGTACAACGCCCGGGTTCGTTTCGGCTGGAACAAAACATGACGGTAGTACAAGCATTATCGATGGGAGGCGGGCTGACTCAACGCGGCACGCAGCGGGGCATCAAGATATTGCGCCGCGATGACAAAGGTGCCATGCAGGAACTGGCGACACAGCTTTCGGACCCGGTGAAAAAAGACGACGTGATTTACGTCAAGGAAAGTCTGTTCTAG
>JAYWDZ010000116.1:0-2027 GCA_043779595.1 Nitrosomonadales bacterium | reverse complement strand
GGTGTTGGGAGAAGGCGATGCTATGGCGCTGTGGGTTTTGTGCGCGACAGACTTTGCGGCCACGTGTTCTTGCGGTGAGCAGAACGGCACCCTGTTTAACGGTGCGGTAAGTATGAGCGGTGAGCCAAGCGGCTGCGGTGGCGAACGAAGGGGACGGCGTATCCGGTTGCGCACCGGGTTGAGAGATTTTCTCAAGCTGAGCGAAGAGATGCAGTTTCAATTTTGTTTGCTGTCTACACATGCGTTTTTGATTTGGTTTTGGTGTTGCCCAACGTTTGACATGAGCGGCGGCCGGAAGCAGGCGCAGCCTGGTGGAGGACGTCCACTCGATGGAAGGGTTAGGCGACACTGCAGTGATGGCCGATGAGCTAAGCGTTCACGCTTGCCCCGGCCAGCATGGGGCGCGGGTCGTAGTAGCCGCGAACGGACAAGATCTGCCCGTTTACGACATGAATGTGCTCCGCGAATGGAATTGGTCCGAAGGTCGTGTCGATGCTGAGGATCGCGACACAGTGCTCGCCGTCAACGACGAGGCGAAGCACTTCGATGTCTTTGACGATCTTCGCGAATGACTCCAAGGCTTGAACGAACGCATCGGCGCCGCGATAGGTATTCATTGGGAATACCCCGATCACGTCTGGATGTAGGGAAAGGTCCGTCGGGTCATTTCGGCGAACCGCATCGATGTACTTCTGGACCACCCCGATCACTTCATCCCTCATGCGAGTTCTCCGAGTATAAGAAACAACCACTTGCACTACAGCTTGCGAGCGTCTGGCCGCGGAACTTGTGTTGCCTAACGTTTCGCGTAACCGGCAGCAAAAGGCAGAGCGACGAAGGAGCGGCGCTTTTTGCTGTCCGAGTTGACGCGATTGTTAGGGCTTATTGCGAGGTACACGGAATTTTTTCCTACTGATTTCAACCTTGCTGCGTACCACGCAACCCTCAACATGGTCGTTGATTATCCCCATTGCTTGCATGAAAGCATAGACGGTTGTCGGGCCAATAAATTTCCAGCCTTGCTTCTTCAATGCCTTTGAGAGCGCGACAGACTCGGGAGACGTTGATACGGTTTGTGGCGTGGCGACATTCTCTGAATTTGGCTCAAATTTCCAAATGTAGGCCGCAAGCGACCCTTCTTGTTTAACCAGTTCAACGGCGCGTTGTGCGTTGTTTATGACCGCCTCGATCTTGCCCCTATGTCGCACGATCCCCTCGTTTCGCAACAAACGATCCACGTCTTTTGCGGTGAATTTTGCAACCTTGTTGTAGTCGAAGCCATGAAACGCTTCGCGGAAGTTTTCTCGCTTTACGAGTATCGTGCGCCAACTCAGCCCTGACTGAAACCCTTCCAAGCACAGTTTCTCAAATAGCCTGAAGTCCTCATCAACAGGGAATCCCCACTCTATGTCGTGGTAATTGAGAAACTCAGGTGCCGCAACACACCAGCGACAACGTGGCTTCCCGTCTGGGCCGGAAACGGTAGCGCTCATGATTTCCCCTCCGCTCACTGTTGCAACAAAAAATCCATCTGAGGTGCCGCCTTGGAAGGCGTGATCTCAATAATCTCTGCAGTTACGACGCCTTCAGAAATAAATGGATCTTCTTTGACAATTGCCTGTATTTCCTCAAGCGTTGCGTTGTGAGCGAGTATCGCTCCGCCTAGCTTCGGCTGAATAGTGCCTGCTAGTAGGAACGTGCCTTTGGCAAAGCCATCCTTTAGCCACGAATTGTGGCCGTCCATGAATTGACTGGCATTGGCCTTGTTCGTCGAAAATTTGAGCAGAACTACAAACATACTTGTTTCTCCCATTGTCAGTTCGTGTGGAAGACTCTATAAGCCCTAACGTAGAGCTAACCGGCGGCGCTTTAGCGCCGCCCAGCGACCGAAGGGAGCGAGGTTGAGTGATGGGATGGACTCCCCCCGCTTTTTTTTGCATAGTTGGCATCACTGGTCTTCATGGAGGGGGATCAGATGTCTTCAACGAAAGGAGTCCGACATGAATGCTACTACCGTTGCCGTTGAC
>JAYWDZ010000115.1:0-2035 GCA_043779595.1 Nitrosomonadales bacterium | reverse complement strand
CAACCGACGCACTGGCTCGGCGTCGAGACGTAGCCGACTTAAGTCGGCTTTTTTAGTGGGCAATTGTTACAAATTAGCCACAGCTTTAAAGAATCTGGCCCAAAAGCCGTTTATTAGCTTGTGTGGCTATACAACGACAAGTAGTCTGCATCGCATAAACGATTACACGAATAAAAATCGTAAATAACTTAACCCTACGGAGATCTATAATGAAATTAACGCGCGTATTTACACTGATGGTACTGGCCGGTTTTGCCACGGGTGCCCAAGCTACCAATGGCTATTTTTCGCATGGTTATGGTATGAAAGCGAAAGGAATGGGCGGTGCGGCCACGGCAACCGCAAATGACGCGTTCGGCGGCGCCAACAATCCGGCCAGCATGGCTTTTGTAGGGAATCGGATTGACCTGGGGGCGGATTTATTTAGCCCTCGCCGCGAAATGAGCCGGACAGGCGCGACGGCTGTTCCTGGTAGCGTGGAGAGCGATAGTGATTATTTTCTCATCCCAGAGTTTGGCTATAACCGGATGGTTAATTCAAACTTGGCCCTAGGTGTAACGGTATACGGCAATGGCGGCATGAACTCGAATTATAAAGCGGGCCAATTCAACTGTACTCCGTTTGGGGGTGGCCCCGGTCAAAACGCACTTTGCGGCGTCGGTAATTTAGGGGTAGATTTAATGCAATTGATCGTAGCTCCGACCGTAGCTTATAAAATTGCTCCCGGTCATTCCATTGGCATCGCTCCACTATTGGGTTATCAGCGTTTCAAAGCAGAAGGGTTGCAAGCTTTTGGTGCAATTTCAACGGATCCTAATAACCTGACCAACCGTGGTTATGACGATTCCTTTGGCTACGGAGTACGCATCGGTTATCAAGGGAAGATAACCCCTACAGTGACTATCGGTGCAGCGTATGCAAGCAAAATGAACTTTAAGGAGTTCGGCAAGTATAGGGGGCTGTTTGCAGAGCAAGGCGGCTTTGATATCCCGGAGAATTACAACCTGGGCGTGGCATGGCAAGCTACCCCTCAGGTTCTGATTGCGCTGGATTATCAACGAATTAATTATAGTGATGTGCCCTCAATTGCCAACTCAAGCCAGCAACTAGGATGTGCTCCTACTTTTCCCTCTGGGCCGGGTGTGGGCGCTGGATGCCTCGGAGGCAACTCGGGTATTGGTTTCGGCTGGCAGGATATTGATGTATGGAAATTGGGTGCTGAGTACAAATATAGCAAGGCCTTGACTTTGCGGGCGGGCTACAACCACGGAGATAACCCGATTCAGTCGCGCGATGTGACTTTTAACATTTTGGCACCTGGTGTAGTGAAGGATCATGTTACCCTGGGGTTTACCTATACACTGGCTTCGGGTAACGAACTGACAATGAGCTATATGCATGCCTTCGAAAACGACGTGACTGGGCAGCCAAACCCACTCTACTTCCCCGCTGGTGGTACTGAAAAAATTAAGATGTATCAGAATTCGATCGGTATTGCGTACAGCTGGAAGATGTAATTTTCAGCCATTATTGGGTTGAATAAAAGCCGGGGTCAATTGACCCCGGCTTTTTGTTGTGCAAACCCGTAAGCAATCAGCCTAGTCGTGCGTGCTGCGTCTCCAGTTTCTGCAACATTGCAGCAAAGCCAGTCAGCCGTGCCTGTTCTTGCTGCACGATGGCGGCGGGGGCTTTATCGGCGAAACTGGCGTTGGCTAACTTGCCCTGTACTTTGACGATTTCGTTCTGGATTTTTGAAATTTCCTTGGTCAGTCGGGCGCGCTCTTCGTTCTTGTCGATTTCCACTACCAACATCATCTTCATCTCGCCGACGATGGCTACGGGTGCGTCGGCATCGTGCAACTTTTCGACGATAGACACATCGCTCAGTTTTGCCAGTGCACTGATATAGATTGTCAGCGCATTGAGTTGATCCGCATCGCCTTCGATCACCAGCGGCACGCGCTGGGCGGGCGACAGGCTCATTTCGCTGCGCAGGGTGCGGCAGGCGTTGACCAGTTCTTTCAATATCTGAATG
>JAYWDZ010000114.1:0-2040 GCA_043779595.1 Nitrosomonadales bacterium | reverse complement strand
TTTTTGATTATGTTCAGGCGGCTGATTTCGACCGGTTGAAAATGGTTTTGAAGAGAATTGCCCGCGCATCGTTCAGACGCTGCGCGGCTTCATTATCGCTCATCACGCAAGCTTCGGCATCGAGTTGTTGGAAAGTAATCCCTGATTTAAGGAATTGCTCGGCCAAGTGCAGTGATCTGAATTTCTCGTAGGGCGTCATCATCAGTTTATAGGGATAGCGCTTGCGGCTTCGGCCCTTGTCGTCGGTGATGGTTTCGGCGAACAGGCACGGACGATGGAAGTTGACGTAAGGGTTGAGATAATCGCAACAGAACGCATTGACGAGGGTCGCGAAGCGCTGCGGGATATGACTGTAGCCCAGGTGTTTACGCACGATCGCGCCGTTTTTTGACTCGGCCTGCGCATTGTCGTTGCTGTGCCGGGAGCGCGACTTGGTTTGTTCTTCGATGAGCAACTTGTTGAGTAATTTTGCGACGTGGTGGTTGATGTATTCCGAGCCATTGTCGGTGTGAAATCCCTTGATGACGAAAGGGAAGCTTTCGAGCAACGCTTCGAGCACCGGGATCAAGAACGCCTCGCTAATGCGCTCGCAGGTAGCCACCCCTTCGTACTGGGTCACACAGTCCACGGCATTGATGTGATAGACACCTTTGACCCCGTCCTGATCGCCTTGATGGACGCTGTCCACGCGCAGGTAGCCGGGCTGGTTGTTGGGGGACGGAGCGCGTCGTTCACCGATAGGGATCGTCACTGGCCGCGTCTTGGTCCAGACCTGGCGGTGCCGCTGATAACCGACACGGCTGCGCAGGTTATACAGGTGCGCCACCGAGATAACCGCTAGGCGCTCGTAGCGGGCATCCTCAAAGACGCCGTAGGCGCGCTCCATGAGCTTCTTGGTGGCCAAGCCTGATAATGTGCCGTGCAAGGTATCGGTGTGGGCGAGCAGGCGCACGTCAGCGCTAGTGTAGGTGCGTGCAAAGCTGGTGCGCGAGGCGCGATAACGTTTGGTGAGCGGGCGTCGTTCACCGCTCCGTTTAACCAGCCGAGTGAGCTGTTGCCGCGAGTAGCCGCTGACCCGTTCAAGGAAGCGTAACACTACGCTTTTGTCGGCACGCTTCAAGTGGCGATAGCCGAAGCGGCGTACGGTACGGACGATGAAGTCGTAGCGTGCGTCAGCCGCCACCGCGAAATCAACTGCCGTAGTTCCATCCAGAAAGGCCCGTAGCTGGGCCAGCGTATCCAATTGTTCGTCATTCATGTCGATCACCATGCCTCGCATCATGATCGATCCCAGCTACCCGCTCAGACTCAAACCCCGGTGGAATCACGCTCCCGGTTCAGACTCAAACCCCGTTGGACAATGCTAGCAGCCTGTCGGTCTTCTCTTCACAGCAACCAATCTCGCTAATTTGAAGAACGGGATTGTTCGACATTTCAAATATTTTATATTCGGTTTTCATCAACCCGCTTATTTGATGCCCTGCAACATGGCGTTTTACGCTCAATCTTGCCTTATTTCCTTTTTGCTACCCCGCCAATACAAACATCCGCTTCAGGTTCCATGCCATCGCTATCAAATTCAGCTCGCCCTTAACATTTTCCAGGCCTCGCAGAGAGAATTGACGGAATCCCAGTACCGATTTGATGATGCCAATCACCGGCTCCACCGTACATTTGCGTTGCGCATAGATTGCACGTCCCGCCTTCGTCTTCAGTAAATGCCGCATGCATTCCATCGCTGTTGCATTCTCGTGGAGAGGCGCAGGTTCAGTAAAGCGTTCTAAAGGATCAGGATGGTGCGATTCGCGACTGACGGCAATGAGCGGTATGACTTTCTGCTCAACGCAGGCGTTGACGTTGACATCGGAACAGTAACCGGTATCCGCCACCAGGTGCTCAAGCTTGCCCAATGCGTCAGGTAGCTCAGCAAGACGTTCCAGTGCGGGCTGGATTTGTTGTTTGTCGTTGCATGCCTGCACGGTATCGGTGTTGACGATCAGCAGGCTGTCCATGTCGACGGCAAGTTGTCCGTTATAGCAC
>JAYWDZ010000113.1:0-5179 GCA_043779595.1 Nitrosomonadales bacterium | reverse complement strand
ATGTGCCGTGTCATAGATTTCATGCGTCCAAAACAAAGTGATCAATTCAGACTTGCCAGTATTGGTGATATTGTGGGTATGCAGAGTAGGAATATCAATGTACTGCGGTTTGACGCCGGAAACGGGAAATTCAACGATTTTGTCAGAAAACAGCCTTCTAATACGGATCAGCGCTTCTCCACTGACCACACAGAAGCGCTCCACTTTAGAAAGGTGGAAATGATTGCCGCGGGTAATTCCGGGCCGCGTCGTTGATATAAAAGATTGCCCGCCATTGTGGCTTTTAATGGCCTCAAATAGTGAACCCCGATTGTCGCAGTGCATGGTAGCTGTGACGGGATAATGCGTAGGATAGAGATAGGATCTATAGGTATTGAACAAGAATAAATCAATATCACTCCGCAAATCAGGCATAATCTGGCCGCGGTATTGTTTTGAAAAATTAGACAGTTTTTCCAAAAGTTCTTGGACGGTCATGGGAGTCCCGGGAATAGCGGCATCGCCAGTGCGTCCAGCGTGAACAAGCGCAAGAATGTTCTGTGCAACCCGCTGGGCATGTACTAATTCGAGTTCTCCATCGTTAATTACTGTGGGTATTTCACCAACAGCGAGTTGATAACAGAATGTGGAAACTACCGAATTATAAAAAGGTTTACCGTGTTCTCCAAAGACATGCGGCATAATTAGGTTGGTGAATAGCGCCTGATTTCTTAACGCCCATGCCTTGAGTAAACGAGTACATTCCCGTTTTGACTGGGAAT
The DNA here is from genome assembly GCA_043779595.1 of Nitrosomonadales bacterium. Lineage (GTDB taxonomy): Bacteria > Pseudomonadota > Gammaproteobacteria > Burkholderiales > Thiobacillaceae > Thiobacillus. The sequence continues at coordinate 4,418 of JAYWDZ010000113.1, read as the reverse complement.
ATGGGGAATTCATTTTTTCATGGGTAGCTGAAACTGCATGTGCGGATGATGCAAAGAAAATATGAGGCGTGCATCGCGTTTGCTCACAGGCCTTTATCAAGGCCTCAGTCAACGCTATATTGGTCGCAGCAATTTCGGAATCTGCACCGCGGTTCATTCCCGCAAGATGAATAACAGTATCCACCGAGGAGACAAACTCGGCAAGAAAATCTGGCGATGAAAAAGTTGCACGATTAGCAGGGATGACTCGTATATCCGGCTGCCCCTTCAGAAAGCACCGCAGTTGCCAGCCGATAAGGCCATCAACGCCCGTTATACCGATGCACTTCATATGATGACATTTTTAGAAAAAAAATTGAACGACACGGATCGTGCACTCCAAAGTTTTTATATGGTAAAGACCGGATATTCTTTATAGTTCGGCAGTAACTTCGGGCAAAGTCAACAATAATTTCTTGACTTCGGAAACAGTCAGGCGTGTGGTATTGTGAGAAGTGTAGTCATCCTGGTCCACCTCTTTCAAGTCGCCTTCTGTGTAGTATTTATTATAGTTAAGATCCCGGTCATCCATTTTTACGCGGAAATAATCGCCCATATCCTGGGCGCGACGTAGTTCTTCTCGAGTGGCCAGGGTTTCGTATATCTTCTCGCCGTGCCGTATGCCGATATATTTTACCGGCACATCTGATTTGAAGATGGCCTGCAGAGCGAGTACCAGGTCTGAAATAGTACAGGCAGGGGCCTTGCGAATAAAAATATCGCCCTGTTGCGCGTTGTGAAAGGCAAAGTTGACTAGCTCTATGGCATCATCCAGCGCTAGCAGGAAACGCGTCATGCCTGGTTCGGTTATGGTGATGGACTTGCCTGCCTTGAGCTGTTTGATGAAAAGCGGAATAACCGATCCACGCGAACACATGACATTTCCGTATCGTACCGATGAAACTATGGTGTCCCCTTCGAGTAGATTGCGAGAAGCTGCCTGGGCGACCTTCTCCATCAGCGCCTTGGTCATCCCCATGGCATTAACCGGATATACGGCTTTATCTGTACCGAGACAGACGAGATTTTTTACCTTGTGACTCACTGCAGACTCGATCACATTGTTGCTTCCGATAATATTAGTAAGAACGGCCTGCATTGGAAAAAATTCGCACGAAGGTACTTGCTTAAGTGCCGCGGCATGAAAAACCAAATCAACATTCCACATGGCATTATCGACACTATCGCGATCACGCACATCCCCTATATAAAATTTTACTTTGGGGTCATTTAACTCTATCCGCATGATCTCCTGCTTCAGCTCGTCCCGGCTGAAGATACGTACCTCTTTGAAACCAGTGTTAAGCAAGGAGCGCAGAATCTTGCCACCAAACGAACCGGTCCCACCAGTAATTAGAATAGTTTTATCTTTAAAATTTTTCACGAACGAACCTCGGCCGTTAATTCCTGCATCCACCCCTGTACCCGATCAAACAACATTCCGCGCTCAAAATTTTCTGCATAATATGCTTTACCCCGTATACCCATTGCATTACGTTCGGATACCGGTTTCGTGGACATAGAAAGAACGGTATCGGCCAGGGCTTGCGGATCGCCCGCCGGACAGGTCAGACCCGCTTGGGCCTCTTCAACTATTTGACCACCTACACCATCAATTGCAGCGATAATCGGCTTGCCATATGCCAGATAAGACTGAATTTTGGCCGGAATCGTCAAGGAAAAAATGGGCTCGCTTTTAAGAGTTACCAGCATCGCATCTGCCTGGGAAAAAAACTGCGGCATAGACTCCAGTGGATGCCGACCCAATAAATACACGGTCCTGGACAAATCCCTGTGTTTAACTTGCTCCCGCACCCAAGCCAATTTGCGTCCGTCACCCACAATCAACCAATGAATCTCAGGCTCATGCTTAAGTAGTTCTGCTGCCGCTAAAATGGTGTCAAAATCTTGGGCCGCTCCGACATTGCCCGCAAACATCAAACGAAACCCCCCAGTCAACACAGGATCCACCAAGGCACTGCTTTCTGCAGACGGTCGAAATATCGCCTCGGCCCAACTGGGGAAGTATAGGATTTTATCGAGCTCAGCACCTGCCTTATTAATAGGCTGCACAAACGCAGGTGATTGCACCAGTATACGGTCACAATGCCGATAAATATACCGCACTAGAGAACGCACGCCTTTCAATATGGTTGATGATGTTATTGCGCCGGTGGCAGCAAGGCTTTCTGGCCAGAGATCCAGTACCCAAAACATAATTGGCGCATGCTTGAGTTTTTTTAAAAAAATTGCTGGTAACCCGACTGTGATGGGAGATGGCTGATAGACAAAGATAATATCAAATTTTCCCGGGCATAAAATGGGACCCAGGAGGCTTGCAAAGAAGGCAAAAGAAATATAGTTAAGCATTAAACTCAGCCCACTCCCCTTACCCCGTGGAATGAGCGGAACCCGTACGACCTTAACGCCAGCATGTTCTTGACGCAGTTTTCTGAACCAACCATAGCCTGGGAAAAAACGCCCTGTGGGATAGTTTGGGATCCCGGTCAGCACTGTGACGGCATGGCCATTCTCCGCGAGGCTATGGGCCAAATCGTTAATCCTGAAATTTTCCGGCCAGAAATATTGTGTGACGATAAGAATTCGCAATTGCGTGCCTAAGCCTGTTCTATAAAGCATTCTAAGAACAATAGATGCTCAGTTAACACCATGAGGGCGAAAACCTGCTTCAATCCCATGCGAAATAAATTCGAAAGTGGTATGGGCGCATTGAGTCCATGAATAATGACGGGCTTTGACATACGCACGCTGCGCCAAAGTATTGCGCAAAGAGGGAGACTCGTATAAGGACTGCAGTGCGACGGCAATCTCTTCCACAGATTCGGGATCAAAATATACTCCCGCATCCCCCAATACCTCAGGCATCGGCCCGCGGTTTGATGACGCAATAGGCAAACCGGCAGCCATTGCCTCCAGAATGATGTTTGGCAAATTCTCACAACTCGATGCGAACACAAATGCATCCGCGTTCTGGTAAGCCGCATGCAATTCCGGAAATGCCACAGGTCCCAGGTAATGCAAAAAATCAGCCTGCGGATCTACATCTTTCATTACCGCCTGCAATCGCTGCAATGCCGGCGGGTAAGCGGGACCGACAAAATCAATGGCAATCAACAGGCCCTTACGCCTCAAGTCACCGACCGCCCGCGCCACTTGCCACTGATGCTTATACATGTCCACTATCGACACATACAGTAACCGAAAGGGCCGCGCTAATGAGAAGCCTGCAACAGGTGTAGCAAACCTGGGCTCCAAAAAAAATCGCTCTTCAATTCCGTGTGGAATGACGGCTACCCTATCGGTGTGCTTCTCTAGTATCCGTAGCATATGTGCTTTCGCGTAACAAGTCAGAAAAAGCAGGGCATCTGCCTTGCGCATAGAGCATGACTGTGACCAGCGCAATAGCCTCAATTTTAACCGCATACCGCTTAATAGACCGTAGCGTGCCACTTCCCTAGAGTCAAAGGGCAGAAGATTCTGCGACATCACAAAATTGGGTACTGGCACATAGACTGGCGACGTACCGCCGGGAGAAAATAACGCAACACAGCCATTTTTTTTGAGCGCGGCAGGCAGTCCTAATTGTTGCCATAACACGCGCCATGGTAGGCCTTTATCCAGCCATGATATATGGCTTTTGTGCAACCACTCACGCTCCGGCAGTTCCCGCAGAGTCGCCGCTCCAGACCAGACCACCACTTTCTGGAAACCGTATTGATGCGGATGCGACGCAGCAATAAATTGACTAAGATGGGTTACCCCCCCGCCAGCACGAATATTGGATGCATCAATACCAAGATTAAATCCGCCCGAGCTTTTCAAGCTAGCTGATTTAATCTGCATTAGTAATGTTTCCTCATTTCCGCTTACCGAATTAAGAAAGCATACATTTTTGCAATACGATTAAAGAAACTGTGCCCATAGCGTATCCGAAGAACATGGACTATCCACATTTTAAACCGTATCCCCATCGAAGAACGTGGATAAAAATGTTGATTTAACCTGCCCCATCTGGCCCCCACATCGGGATAATCGGCGCTCGCACGTAAATAAAATCGAGTCAAATTATCCATAATGGCTGTTTTTGCCTCGCCTTGATTTCTCCGTAGAAGTTTTTCCAATGCCGCATCCACCACGTTCATATCGGGCTTGACGTTAGAGCCAATCAAGTTCAAGATCTCTTGCGAATCTTTCTCGCTAAGTTCCATCATTTTCGCCGTGTATGCCCAATATCTTTTTTGTACTTCCATACAGATGCTTTGTTGCCGAAATGATGACTTGCTTGATATCTGTGAGGCATGCTGGCGATACAAAAGGAGTACCTCGGGTACATTGGTCATAACCCATCCAGATTGGGC
>JAYWDZ010000112.1:0-5180 GCA_043779595.1 Nitrosomonadales bacterium | reverse complement strand
CAGCAACGACAAGGCGATGGGCAATGATCCACTGTGCATAGGGGCGGAAAAAGCGCGATTTAACGGCTTCCATTTTGTGTCTCCTGGTTTGATAACTTACCGGAACTTTTCATGAATCTAACGGTGACGACGGCAATTTTGTTTTGTAGTTTGTTCATTTATTATTTCCTTGTTCGTTCAATTAAATTGAAAAACCGCCATCCACATTGATGGCCGTGCCCGTGATAAAACCAGAAGTGGGTGCTGCCAACAGCGCCACGACGTCTGCGATCTCCGACGGCTGGCCCACGCGGCCCACCGGCATCATCTGCCGCAGCTCCTCAAGGAACTTCGGATCGGCGCCGAGGAGTGCGTCGGTTTCAGTCGGGCCAGGGTGAATGCAATTGACCGTGATCTGCCGCGCCGCGAGTTCTCGCGCCCAGGCGCGAGTCAAACCGGCGACGGCGGATTTCGTCATCACGATGAGGCTGATCCCGGGAGACGGTACGTGATTGACGCTGGTGGCGCCGATATTGATGATACGGCTGCCCGGACCCATCACGCGCGCAGCGGCGCGCCCCATGAAGAACCCAGTGCGCACGTTGACATTGACCATGCGCTCGAACTCTTCGTTACTGCTGTTCTCCAGCAGGCCGGCGAAAAAAATGGCGGCATTGTTCACCAGGATGTCGAGGCGGCCGAAGCGCTTGACGACCTCAGGCACCACGGCGGCGACAGCCTTGGCATCGGCGGCGTCGAACTGGAACGCTTCGCCGCGTACGCCATTCCCTTTGATCGTGGCAACGACACGTTGCGCCGCCTCGTACGATTTGACGTAAGTAATGGCAACATCAGCACCGTCGGCGGCGAGCCGCTCGGCAATGGCGGCACCGATACCGCGGCTACCGCCTGTGACGAGCGCAACTTTGCCATGTAGAGATTTGTTCACATCAGATTCCTTTTCTATGTGGTGCGGTTAAACGCTGTCGCGAGCGTCCCTGGCTTTGAGAGGTCTCCCTTCACGACTTCTACCTCGGAGCCGAATTTCGACGCCTTCGCCAGGTCGCGTACCAGCGCACGCACTCGGTGGCCGCCCTGAGCGAGTTGGTTGACGACTTCGCTGCCGACGGTTCCGGTTGCCCCGGTCACTAAGATCAATGGTGTTGTCATTTGCTATGCCTCGATGGTGATACCGTGTACGAGAAAACGCGTTGCGTGCTAGATCATGCTGGAAAGATGGTGTCTCACGCCTTGCCAAGAAAATCTTGCTTGCCGATTTCTAAGCCATTGTGGCGCAGGATGTTGTAGGCGGTGGTGACATGAAAGTAGACGTTCGGCAGCGCGAAGTAGAGCAAATACGGTAAGCCCTGGGATGTCGTGGTCTCGCCGCGTTGTTGTAACGTAATGGTGCGGTTTTCCGCGCCGTCGAACTGCTCTGGCGTGAATGTGCGCAGGAAATAGATGGTTTTTTGCAGGCGCTCGTAGAGCTCCGGAAACGTTTTCTCATCGTCTTCATACCTCGGCGCGTCCACGCCAGCGAGCCGCGCGGCTGATCCTTTGGCCGTGTCGCCAGCGATCTGAATTTGTTGCACCAAGGGAAACATATCGGGGTAGAGTCGACTGCCAATCAGCACCGCAGGATCGATCTTTTTGGCCTCGGCATAGGCCGAGGCCTTGTGGAGTATCGCCAAGAGATTGCTCAGCATATGAATGTATACGGGTATGGAAGCTTGAAACATCGACAGAGGGTGTTGGTCATTCGTAGGGGTCATTACCTTTTCTCCTGCGTAATCGTTAGGGGGTACGTCATGCGTCGGTGCTCAATGCCTTAACCCATTTGGTGAGGCGTGCGGTTTCTCTTAACATCAGCGTGGGATCATTGAAGGCATTCGTCAGTAAACTCGCGCCTTGCAATGCCGAAACAAGATGCAACGCGTGACCGGCAGACTCTTTTCCGGTGCCTAGCAGACGAAATTGCGCTTCGAGCCATCCAAGCATCGCCGAGAACGTGCCCGCAGATTTTTCTGCCAACGGCCCGCCATCCTTGTGCAGTTCCTGACAGAGGCTGCCGGTGGGGCAACCGCTTTGCGCAACCATTGCGCGCCGGTCGGCCACCATGTTGATCGAGGCCAATATCCGCGCACGGGGATCAGGCAGCTTGTCCCACTTACTGAACTGACCACAGGCACTTTCTGTGCGGTGCTCGATCAGCGCGTGGCCGAGGTCTTCTTTAGTTTTGAAGTAGTAATACACATTGCCCAACGGCACCTTGGCTTCTAGCGCGATGTCCGCGAGCGTGGTCTGATTGAAACCCTGCTGCTGAACCAGCTTGTTCGCAGCTTCGATCAGACGTGACCGTTTATCAATTTTGGATTTTTTCACAACAATTAGAAAAGTAAGTTAGTCAGCTAACTAACAGTATCGATCAGAAATACAGACCTGTCAATTCGTTCTTACCGTTTATTGTTCTTGTGCTCGATGGCGTAACGCAACGTAATGGGGCCACCCCAGTCCTGCCCGATAACAGTCAATCCATGCAACCCAAGATGCTTGATTAATGTTGTCATCTGCGATACGTGGCGTTGCAGGCTGTAAGTATTCTCGTCTTCGGGCTTGTCCGGCAGTCCGAAGCCCATCCAGGCGGGCACAAAGCATCCGTAACTCGCCCGAACCAGCGGCGGAATCATTTTGCGGTACAGGTAGCTCACGGTCGTATTGCCATGCATCAACCAAATGATCGACCCTTCCCTTCGTCTTGATAATGCCGACGCTCGCCGTCCATGGTGGCGTACCTGTTAAACGGATACTCAAACCGCGCGGTCACGCTCGCTGTTTTGCGATTGGGGCTTAAAGGCTCTTTTGATCAGAAAGCCAAAAAGCGATACCGGCATGGAGCGGGGTATCAGGCGGTTCTGCCAGGCATAGAACTTATTGGTAAAACCGGATACGACAGTTGGTTTTTTACCCAAAGCCTTCACACCAATTTTGGCAACTTGCTGGGGTGACTGGTACAACAAGGGCAGCTTGGAAAAATTCAACGGCATATTGACGGGCATATCCGTGTCGGTAAGGCCCGGCGACAGCACGCTGACATTGATACCGTGTTTCTTTAATTCATGGTGTAGTGCTTCGCCGAGAGTGAGAATATAAGCTTTGGTGGCGGCATAGTTTGCGACATAGGGTATTCCCTGATAGGCAAAGAGGCTCGATATAAACAGCACGCCACCGCGTTTGCGTTTAACCATCCTGTTCGCAAACACATGAACCAATTGCATTGGGACGATCATATTCAGGTGGGCAACCTGAGTGTTGCGCGCAAGCGCTGTCGCTGTAAATTCTTCGGCATCCGCTGATCCCGCAGCCGGCACGACCAAGCCGACGGCGATATCCTGAGTTGCATGGTCGATTTTATCGATAGCATCCGGTTCGGTCAGATCAAGCGCCAGTGTACGTACTTGAATACCGTGCTGCTCTTCTAATTCAGTTTTAAGCGCATCCAGCAAATGCTGTCGGCGCGCCACGGCGACAATGTTGAGCTTGCGTGCGGCGAGCTCGTGGGCAATGGCTCTGCCAATTCCCGCGTTGGCTCCTGTTACCAAGGCCCAAGGACCGTATTTTTTCTGAAAATCATTCATGTTAAAGACCTCGTATTTAAATGCAGGTGTTGCTCTACGGTACGTGCTGATGAGCCAGATCAAGGAGCTCGTCTACTGACCACTGGTCATCGGCGTGCACACCGTACTTGCACGCGAGCACCCGCCCGTCGGGCGCAATCAGAAAATCAGCGGGAAGTCCAAGCACGCCCTTGCCCCATGGCGGTATCCCCGGAAGTCTTGGAAGCATACGGATGACATTGGGCAGCGCCATCAACAGTGCGCGCGGATTCAACAGCGCGCCCAGCCCGGCCCCGACGCCGAACTCGGCATAAAGTTTGTCCTTGAAATCGGCGATGACAGCAAATGGTGTGTCGGCATGGTGGTGCCGTAATGCCGCCGCCGTGGAGCGGAATACGACCACTTCCCGAATACCCGCCGTGACGACCTCGTCGTACCGCCGCGCAAACGACCGCAGGTGCAAGCTGCAAAAAGGACAGCCCGCGAACCGGCGAAACTGAAGATGAACGCTATATTTAGCGGCTGGAATTTCTATCAGCCTGGATTCAGCGGTCATGAGCGTGCGTTTTCCAATCACCTTTCCGGATTGGATTTTATTCATGGCATGTCCCTTTTCGCATAACTCACCGTCGCGGCTGAATACATCGCCGCAATCGTGGAGATGACCGGGAATAACACTACCGTCGGTCGGTCCATGAAGAAAATTCCGATCTCAACGGGGTATGCGAATTCCAATATTGCCCGCGTAATCCAAAGCACGCTCAGAACCGCGCATACGACAAATGATGCCTTGGGATAGTCGAGTCTGGAAAAGTAAATGGATAAAAATCCAAGAGTAAGCAAAAATGTACCAATCGCGTAGGTCGCCAGGTAATAAAAATGATCGCGTATCTCTGTAGTCATGCTAGACGGAATAGCGCCGCTGTACCCGAGAGAGGGCATGAAAATAGGCGCAACTCCGATGATAGTGGTCAGGATGCCGCCGCTTAGCACCGCCAACTTTAGTAAACGATCCGGCCACATTTTCTCCTCCAAATTTATCCGCGGAAGCCTCGCTAAATGCTAATTAGCGCCCCTAGGCGGGGCGCTAGCGCGGACTCTTCGCCGCAACGATCTTCTTTAGCTAACGCGCGTCTATATAAACAAACAGACGTCGGATTTCTGCGCGATCGGCAAGAAGGTGGCCGCGCCGATCCAATCTTTAATCTCAGGGATAAAGTCATCGTGCTTGTATCCGAACAGGTCTACTGTCATCTGGCACGCAACCAGGTTGACGCCGCCTTCGATGCAAGCCTCGCGTAGCTCGGCGATGGTGGCGACGCCGTTGTTTTTAACCGTCTGCTTCATCATGCTGGTTGCCATTTTTTCGAAGCCCGGTACGCTCGCCATCACCAGGTTCGGGACATCCCAGTTAATGCCTTTAAACCATTTCGGCCCGAACGGCATTTTCATCGGCATCCCCGGATTGCCCAGCGGGCTGACTTCAAGATGCAGCTCTTTTTTCAGCAACTCCAGGCCGTAAAACGTGAAGAACACCGACACGTCCCAGCCTAAGGCCGATGCGGTGGAAGCGAGAATCAGCGGCGG
>JAYWDZ010000111.1:0-13120 GCA_043779595.1 Nitrosomonadales bacterium | reverse complement strand
TTGCTGGCGGAGACAGAGGGATTCGAACCCTCGATACAGGTTTTGCCCGTATGCTCCCTTAGCAGGGGAGTACCTTCAACCTCTCGGCCATGTCTCCGGACGCGGCGAATTCTAACGGAAAGCCCGGACTAAAGCTACTTTAGGCCGGGACTTTATCGAGTTCAAATGCCACATGCAGTGCGCGTACGGCCAATTCCATATATTTGTCTTCCACCACTACTGATATCTTGATTTCAGAGGTGGAAATCATTTGCAGATTAATGTTTTCTTTCGCCAAGGTTTCAAACATCTGACGTGCGATGCCCACGTGGGAACGCATCCCGACGCCCACTATTGAGACCTTCGCAATTTTGTCGTCCCCGCTGACCTCGCGGGCGCCAATGGCTGCGGCGGTGGTCTGGACAATGGCTAAGGTTTTTGCAAAATCATTGCGATGTACCGTAAAAGTAAAATCGGTGGTGTTGGCATGCCCCACGTTCTGCACAATCATGTCGACATCGATATTGGCGTCGGCGACCGGGCCTAGAATTTGATAAGCAATGCCCGGACGGTCAGGCACGCCCTGCACGGTAATTTTGGCTTCATCGCGGTTAAACGCAATGCCGGAAATAATGGCTTGTTCCATGATGTCGTTTTCCTCGAAGGTAATGAGTGTGCCATCGCCTGACTCCTGAAAGCTGGACAGCACACGGAGTTTTACTTTGTATTTCCCGGCGAACTCTACCGAGCGGATTTGCAAAACTTTTGAGCCGAGACTCGCCATTTCCAGCATTTCTTCAAAGGTAATGGTATTAAGTCGGCGCGCCTCGGGCACGATGCGCGGGTCGGTGGTGTAAACCCCGTCCACATCGGTATAGATCTGGCACTCATCTGCCTTGAGCGCGGCGGCCAACGCCACACCGGTTGTATCCGACCCGCCGCGTCCCAGTGTAGTGATATTGCCTGCGGCGTCCACACCTTGAAACCCGGCCACGACGATCACATGCCCCGAATCCAGATCGGCGCGCATAGCCGTTTCGTCAATGTTCAGTATGCGCGCTTTGGTATGCGCGTCATCAGTCAAAATCCGTACCTGTGCCCCTGTGTAGCTTTTGGCTTTTAACCCCAGATCTTTCAGCGCCATAGCAAGCAGCGCAATCGTCACCTGCTCGCCGGTCGACACCAGCACATCCAATTCTCGCGGGTCGGGCGTGGCCTGAATCGCTTTCGCCAGCCCGATGAGCCGATTGGTTTCGCCTGACATTGCAGACAAGACCACCACCACTTGATGCCCGAGCATTTTGAATTTGGCAACGCGTTCAGCCACTGCGCGAATACGCTCAGTGCTGCCAACGGAAGTGCCGCCGTATTTTTGTACGATGAGTGCCATAAAGGTTTATAGGTAAGGTAAGCGCAAGATTTTAATAGAATTTCGCGCGATTAGCGCTCAAACAATGCGATAGATTCGACATGCGCGGTATGCGGAAACATATTCGCCACCCCCGCAGCCATTAGCCGGTAGCCTTTGGCATGGCATAGCTCCGCCGCATCGCGCGCCAAGGTAGCCGGGTCGCACGATATGTAGACGATGCGGTGCGGGCTGCCGTGATCAGGCAACGCGCGTACTAATTCCAGCGCGCCAGTGCGGGGCGGATCGATTAGCAATTTATCGAAGTGGCCGAGTGCTAAAAACTTTTCGGAGGTCATCTCGAAAAGGTTGTCGACCGCAAAGCTGGCATTGGATAAGCCATTGCGAAGTGCGTTTTTCTGAGCCCGCGCGACAAGCTGTGCACTACCTTCCACACCCAGCACTTGCGCGCCGAGACGGGCGATGGGTAGCGTGAAATTACCCAGACCACAAAACATATCCCCAATGCGTTCGCCGCTTTTGGGTTGTAACAAGCGCATCGCTCTGCTGACCAGGCTGCGATTCAGTGGGGCGTTGACTTGCGTAAAGTCCGTAGGCACGTAGGGCATGACCAGCCCAAATTCAGGCAGGCTATAACTCAGCTCTGGTGAGATCAGCGGCCAGAAAGCGCGTACGGTGTCCGGGCCTTTGCTTTGCTCCCATATCTGCACGCCATGCAATTCTGCAAAGGTTCGAACCTGCTCGGCATCGCTAACGGTCCAGGGCGTCAACAGACGAAATACCAATACCGTGACGTGTTCACCGACCGCGATTTCAATCTGCGGGATTTGCACGGCATTGGATAAACCCACGATCAATTCGCGCAATGGTTGTATCAGCGCCGATACATTGGGGGTGAGGATTTCACAACTCGTCATGTCCACAATGTAGCGCGAACGTTTCTCGTGAAAGCCCACCAACACCCCGCCTTTTTTATCCACCAGCCGTGCCGAGATCCGGGCACGGTGGCGATAGCCCCAGGCAGGCCCATGCAAGGCAGGCAGCATAAGCTCCGGTTTCACTTTGCCGATGCGCGCCAGGTTTTCTTCCAGCACCCGCTGTTTGGCGGCGACTTGCGCAGTGGCTTCCAGATGTTGCATCGAGCAGCCACCGCACAGGCCAAAGTATTGACATCGTGGCGTGGTGCGCTGGGCACTCGCACGCAGGATCGTCAGCGTGTTGGCCGAATTATATTTGGCGTGTTTACGGTAAACGGCGATTTCGACGCGTTCTCCGGCCAGCGCGCCGTCTACAAAGGTCGCTTTGCCCTCAAGGCGCGCAATACCGTGCCCCTCATAATCGAGGGATTCAATTTCGACAATGGGGTTCACTGCCAGGCTGCCAGGAATTCGTGCCAGTGCGGTGCCGGGTTGGCGCTCAATGTGGAACGCGCCAGCTCAATCTCGGATGCGTAAGCCGCTTCGCTCAAGGTGCCGCGCATTTTTTGAAAGCGCAAATACACCAGCCAGGTATTCAGCACATCGGTTTCGCAGTAGTTGCGTATCTCGTTAATCTGGCCTTGCTGAAACGCATCAAAGACTTTTGAGCCATCCATGCCCAGCTTGCCGGGAAAGCCGCACAACTTGGCCATTTGATCGAGCGGCGCACACGCGCGCGGCTGATACATCGCCAGCACATCCATCAAGTCCAAGTGCCGGGTGTGATAGCGTCCCAGATAACTGTTCCACTTGAACTCCTTGTCGTCGTCGCCCCAGTCCCAATAGCGTGAGGCGGCAACGCCGTGAATCAGCCCGCGATAATGCAGCACCGGCAAATCGAAACCCCCGCCGTTCCATGACACAAGCTGCGGCGTATAACGCTCGATGCCGTCGTAAAAACGCTGTATCAGCTCGGCTTCAGAGCTTTGAGCTTCACCAAGCGACCATACCTTGAGCTGATCGCTACCGCTTGCATCCGAGTGACGCAATACGCAAGAAATCGCGACGATGCGATGGAGATGCAAGGGCATGAAGTCACTGCCGCTTGCTTGCCGCCGCGCCAGCAAGGCCATTTCAGCAATTTCGGATGCGGGCAATGCTGCCGTGTCGAGGTCGTGGATGCGCGAGAAACCCGCCACATCAGGGATGGTTTCGATATCAAAAACCAGGGTGCTTTGCATAAGACGCGCTCGTTTAGAGCGGACAAAAGAAGCGTATTTTACGCCGATCTACGAGAGCGCCGCTTCGAGTACTTGACCCGCGACAACGGCTTCCAGATACGCTGCCGAAATATTCTGCATGTCGATGTTGAGATCGTGGGAGTAGTGCAACATAAGTTCCGCGTTATTTTCTTCGCAGGCATGTGCCAATTTGAGTAGCTGATTTTCTGGCGTGGCCCAACCGCCTAACGCACGTGCAACTATTGGGTCGAGACCCAGCCTGCGGACCAGCGCGACGGTGCTTAATTCCAGCGCATGCGGCAGCGTGGAGAGCAAGCCAATTTCAAACGCCACGGCGGCGTTTTCAGCAGGCGCGCCCAAACGCGTGACTTTGCCCATAAACAAAGCGCGAATGAGCGCAACTTTGGCGTACAAGCGACTGTTTTCAGTAGTGGTCGTGCCTGCCAGCGCCGCCAAAATCGCAATACGCTGCGAGCGTTGCTGCCCCAATATGATGAGCGCATGCGCGGCCGACTCTGCGGGACGACTTAACCCCCCCGCAGAAGAGTTGGCGATCTGCAAAAAACGCGGCTCCATGTCCGGATTAAGCTTAAAGAAATGGATTAAAGTTTCGAGTGGATGACGCATCGCAATCGCCAACAACTCCAGGCGATGTTCCATTTCGCGGCTGGGTTGCGCGGTTTCACCGGTAAACAGACTGCCTTTAAACCAGGACTCCACCGGCCACTGCGCCAGCGTATCGGCATAACGAATATTTTCTACGATCAATTGCGCAGTCGGTGGTGTTTGCGGCAGGCTTGCCGCAGCACTGTATTGCAAATACGGCCACTCGCCCGGTTCCAGTTTGAGCGTACTCGCTGAGGAATTCATATCCAGACAAATTTGCAGGCCACTGCGCTTCAGTTCGCGCGCGCGCTCCAGCGCCGCCTGATTGATCGCTGGCACAATCCATATTAGCCGGGAGTAATTGATTTGCTCGGGTACCCCGGTCTGGACCAGGTCGGCGCTAATCCGTACAAATAAAGGCAAGTCACCGGAAAGTCCATCCTGCACCAGCGAGTACAGCCCCGTTAACAACATGTCTTCATCCAATTGAGCCAGCGCTTTGCTGTTTTGCTCTTCAGATGTCAGTCTGCCTTTAAGCAATAATTCATTGGCAACCAGCGTGGAATCGGCATTAAAAATCGGCTCAAATGAGAGGAACCGGGCTCGCAATTCTTCCTCCCTGATGGGGGCTGCGTCAGTATCAATTCCGAGCACTTGGGTTACCACACCATGGGGCTGGCTTTCACCGGTATTGATCCCTCCACCCGTCATGGGGTTGGGCACATTTTTCTTGCTTTCTAGCATCAAAATATCATACCTGTGGATAGGTGAAATAATAAATCCCGTAATTTACATCGGACCCTGAATATTGAATATAGAGCATGCGTCCGCTATAAACTAAATGCCTCTTACAACATCCCTATCGGAGTCTCCGTTGAAACCCCTATATGCACATTTGCTGATCGCCAGCGGGTTAATGTTATCCGCTTATAGCCTGGCTGCGCCTCGTGACGAAATAGTTTCGCTAGTGGCGGATCAAAAAGAGATCGCTGTGACGATTTATAACAACAATCTGGCATTAATCAAAGACACCCGCCGGGTCAGGTTAGCGCGTGATTTTAACAAGCTTGCCTGGCGCGGCGTATCGGCACAAATGCGCCCTGAAACCGCGCAATTGCGTAGCCTTTCCCCTTTGCCTGGGTTTCATTTGCAGGAACAAAACTTTGACTTTGATCTGTTGACCCCGGAAAAGCTGCTGGAAAAATATCTGGGCAAGGAAGTGATTGTGATCCGCACCCAACCCACTACGGGCCAGGAAACCCGTGAGGCCGCGACAGTGTTGGCGACCAATGGCGGCGTAGTGCTCAAGTTTGCCGACCGCATTGAAACCGGCATCCCTGGGCGACTGGCATTCGCAACTGTGCCCGAGAATTTGCGCGATACGCCTACGCTGGTGATGTCGCTGATCAATTCTGTGCCGGGTGACCACAACCTTGAACTCACCTATCTCACCAGTGGCTTGTCGTGGCGTGCGGACTATGTGGCGGAGCTGAATGAGCGCGACGACCGACTGGACCTCAGCGGCTGGGTCACGCTAATCAATCAAAGTGGTGCGGCGTATCCCGCCGCAAAATTACAGCTGGTCGCGGGGGATATAAATATAGTCCCCATCCCACAAGCGCCGCGGGAGTCGATGGTGTTGTCTGCAAAAATGGCAAACGTTGCACAAATGAAAGAGGAATCGTTGTTTGAATACCATCTTTACACGTTGGAGCGCCCTACTACTTTGGCCGAGAATCAAACCAAACAGGTGGCGCTGATGTCCGCTGCCAACGTGCCGGTAAATAAGGAATTTTTACTTGAAGGCGCGAGCCATTATTACTCGGGGCAATATGGGGATATTGGCCAAAAAATTAAAATTGGCGTGTTTATCGAGTTCCAGAATAAGGGCGATGGGCTGGGCATTCCACTGCCTAAAGGCGTGATTCGCGTTTACAAAAAAGATCGGCAAGGCAACGCGCAGTTTATCGGCGAGAACCAGATTGATCACACACCCAAAAACGAAACGATACGTATGAAGGTGGGCGAGGCATTTGATCTCACCGCCGACAGGAAACAAACCGATTTTCAAAAGTTAACGGGCGCGGGTCGTTACAACTCGGTATTCGAAACGGCTTATCAGATCGTTGTGAAGAACGCCAAAAACGAAGCAGTGACGGTCACTGTGCGCGAGCCGATGCCGGGGGATTGGACGATGCTATCGGAATCGTTGCCGCATACCAAAGTGGCATCAGGGGTGGCCGAGTGGAAGGTTCAGGTGCCCGCCGAGAGCAAGGCCACTTTGACTTACCGGGTGCGCGTTAAATATTAGCGCTAACGGTGGCGGCGAATTTCTGCAATCAGCCCCAGGGTTGAACTGTCGTGCTGTCCCGGATCAGCATCGGCCTCGAGGGCTTTACGTATGGGCGGTGCGAGCTGCTTACCAAGCTCAACCCCCCACTGGTCAAAGCTATTGATTTGCCAAATCACCCCTTGCACAAAAACTTTGTGCTCATAGAGCGCAATTAACATTCCCAGTGTTTGGGGGTCGAGGCGTTGATATAGCAAAGTGTTACTGGGGCGATTTCCTTCAAACACTTTGTGCGGCGCCAGCGCTTCGGCTTCAATTA
Organism: Nitrosomonadales bacterium; assembly: GCA_043779595.1. GTDB lineage: Bacteria > Pseudomonadota > Gammaproteobacteria > Burkholderiales > Thiobacillaceae > Thiobacillus. The sequence goes on along the minus strand of JAYWDZ010000111.1, from coordinate 6,399 downwards.
AGGGCAAGCCATCAGCCATTAGTTCAGCTTGGGCCACAGCCTGCGTTTTGCCTACCAGCAGCGCCTCGGTTTGGGCCAAACAATTCGCAATTAACCACTCATGCTGGTCTGCTAACGGCGTGCTGTTCTCAACGGCGATCAGGAAATCCGCGGGGACAAACTGGGTACCCTGATGCAGTAATTCAAAAAAAGCATGTTGGCCGTTGGTGCCTGGTGCCCCCCACATGATCGGCCCGGTCTTGTAATCGGTTGGGCGATTAGCGCGGTTGACGCTCTTGCCGTTGGACTCCATATCCAGTTGCTGTAAAAACGCAGGCATTAGTGCCAAACGTTGATCGTAAGGGAAGACTGCATAGGTATCTGCACCCCAAAAATTGTTGTACCACACGCCGAGCAAGCCCATCACCACGGGCATATTTTGTTCCAGCGGCGCATTCTGAAAGTGCGTGTCCATCGCATGCGCGCCGTTAAGCAAAGCTACAAAATTCTCCCAGCCCACCGCGAGCGCTATCGATAACCCGATCGCAGACCACAGCGAATATCTCCCCCCTACCCAATCCCAAAATTCAAACATGTTGTTGGCGTCAATACCAAAGGCCTGCACGCCCTCAGTATTTGTAGAGAGCGCAACAAAGTGCCGGGCGACGGCTGTTTCATCATGCATGTGCGCTAGCAACCATGTGCGTGCTGCATGGGCGTTGGCGAGCGTCTCGAGCGTGGTGAACGTTTTGGACGCAATAATGAATAACGTCGTTTCGGGGTTCAGCGATGAAAGCGTACTGGACAGATGACTCGGGTCGATATTGGAAACGAAATGCACTTGCACACTCGCGTTCGCGTATGGGCGCAAAGCCATACACACCATAGCCGGGCCAAGATCCGAACCGCCAATCCCGATATTGACGATATCGGTAATTTTATGCCCGCGATAACCGCGCCACTCGCCTGAATGTACAGCTTCAGTAAAACCCCGCATGCGGTGCTGTACATCGCGGATCAAGGGCATTACGTTCTTACCTTCAACAAGAAGTGAAGCCTGGTCGGAGTTGCGTAATGCGGTATGTAAAACGGCACGTTGCTCAGTAAAATTAATCGGTTCACCTGCGAACATGGCAGCGCGCATGTCCTCGACTCCCGCATCTCGCGCAAGCTTTACCAGCAGACGCATGGTTTCTGCATTGATTCGGTTTTTGGAATAATCCAGCAATAAGCCATTGGCGCGAAGAGAGAACTCGCCGAAGCGCGCTGCATCCTCGGCGAAGGCCTGCCTCATATCAAACTCACGCATGTGCTCCCAATGTTGTGACAGCGCCTGCCAGGCAGGCAATTGGGTAGGTGGCGTTGTGACAGGTGTGGACATGAGAGAGGTGTGCGATGTTTTTTTGGAGGCTATCATATGCTCCAATATTAGTCTGTAAGGAACTTATGAATACGATCAAACAACATAAAGTGGTCACGATTACTTACGCCATTTTGAACAACCAACAGGCCGTGGTGGAACAGCATGACGTCCCCGTCGCTTATGTACATGGCGGAAACGGGGGTTTACTGCCGGGGATCGAAGCCGCACTGGAAGGCCACAAGGTGGGCGAACGCGTCGAACTGTTGCTCGCCCCTGAAGACGCCTATGGCGTGCGTGACGAGAGCCTGGAATTTACCGATGATATCGATAACGTGCCGCCTCAATTTCGACGTGTAGGCGCAGAAGTCCAGTTTCAAAACGAGGCAGGGGAATCCAAAGCGTTTTATGTGACTCGCATCGCGGATGGCAAACTCACGCTGGATGGTAATCCCACCCTGGCGGGGCAAACCGTAACCTGCCTCGTGAATGTGATCGATATTCGCGACGCTACACCCGAAGAAATTCGCAATGGCGTAGCAGTTGCTGCGACATCTCCGAGTTCAGGTCATCTTCATTAAATAAAACTTCAGGCCTGATTAAACGCAGGCATAAAAAAAGCCGGAGTAACCCGGCTTTTAAGAGGCTTGATAACTTACTTGGGGCAGCTGGCAGTATCGGTGCCAGGAACCTTACCCGTTAATTCCAGGAACGCGGTGAAAGGACTCATCACCGTCATCGCTTCCACTTTTGGGCCTTGGAACTTCAGATATCCAAACATCATTGCTTTTACGGGGCCGTATTCGCCGGCGCCCATTTCAATCCAATGTTTGGTCGTGCCATGCATCAGATAGTCGACACCTAGATCCAACTTATTCTGAATAGCACCACCGTATACGCACATCGCTTTGCCGTCTTTAAGCGCAATACGCATTTCAGATTGATAGCGATCTCCGCAATCAGTACGGTAAAGATGGATTACCTTGTGACCATGGCCGTTGTCATTTTTAATCCATTTGTCCACCAGACCGGTGGTCAGAGTAGTGTCTTTGTTCCACGCGTCGCAGGCCTGTGCCGCCCATTCGTTGGAAAACAACACGCTGGCATTAGCAATTGAAGCACTTGCCATCAGGCCGACTGAGATCATCAAGGGCAGTAATTTCATAATAATAATTCTCCTCATAGTTAGATGTAATTACGAAGAAAAAAAACTTCGTGTGGGGAAAATACCGAGTGTGAGTCTACTTGTCAATTTCTCAACATTGTCAAATCACTGCGAGTTTCGATTTACCCAAATTAAATCGTCGCAATATGGGTAGTAATTGTGATGGCCGCCTGCTCGGGAATAGAATCAAAGCTTGTAGTGGAGACTGTCCACGTAGGGCTCAATAGGGTGCGCCTTGCAAACACCCATCCACCAGCCGCACTTGTCTATCCATTCGTGCTGCCAACTCCATATCGTGCGTCACGACTATGAGACTGGTGCCGAGTTTGCGATTAAGTTCGCGCATCAAGTCAAATACAACGGTAGCGGTATGTCGATCAAGATTACCCGTAGGCTCATCCGCCAGCACACAAGCGGGTTGGGTGACCAAGGCCCGGGCGATGGCGACGCGCTGGCGCTCGCCACCGGAGAGTTCGCCTGGGCGATGCGTTACGCGATGCGCGAGACCGACTTCCCCCAGGATGGTAGCGGCGTGGGCCAAGGCTTGAGTGCGCTCCATGCGGCGAATCAGCAGCGGCATCGCGACGTTTTCTGCCGCAGAAAATTCAGGCAACAAATGATGAAACTGGTATACAAACCCCAGCGCAGTATTACGCAACTCGCAGCGTTCGTCCTCAGAAATAGCAAAGGGGTCGCGCCCCATCAAGGTAATTTGGCCGCTACTGGGTTTATCGAGCCCACCCAATAAATGGAGCAAGGTACTTTTGCCTGAGCCGGATGCGCCTGAAATGGCCAGGGATTCGCCGCTGCCCATGTCAAGATCCACGCTTCCCAACACCGGCACATCGACTTTGCCCTGGTGGAAAACTTTGCCGAGCCCCACGCAACTCAGCACGCTTTTGCGATCCGCTTGCAGCTCACTCATAGCGCAATGCCTCTGCCGGATCAACACGCGACGCGCGCCAACTGGGGTAAACCGTAGCGAGCAGACTTAACACCAATGACACCCCACCAATGACACCTACATCGGCCCACACCAGTTGAGAAGGCAATTTACTGATGTAATACACCTCGGCCGGGAACAGGTCTACGCCTAACAAACGTTCGATAACCGGCACAACCGTTTCGAGATTGAGCGCGAGCAATACACCACTTACCACGCCCAGAAGGGTGCCGGACACTCCAATGATGCTGCCCTGCACCATGAATATTTTCATGATTGAGCTGGGTTTGGCCCCAAGCGTGCGCAGGATCGCAATATCAGACTGCTTATCGGTTACCGCCATGACCAAGGTCGATACGAGGTTGAAAGCAGCGACCGCGACGATCAATAAAAGCATCAAAAACATCATGCGTTTTTCGATCGCAACGGCGCGAAAAAAGTTGGTATGACTTTGTGTCCAGTCGCTCAAGTAATAATCGCCGGTGAGCGTCTTTGCCAGATCGCGCGTCACAAACGGCGCCCGAAAAATTTCGGTTAGTTTTAAACGCACACCAGACACATCTTCGTCCAGGCGAAACAGCTTTTGGGCATCCTGCAAATGGATTAATGCAAGGCCCGAGTCGTACTCGAACATACCCGCTTCAAATATACCCACAACGGTAAATTGTTTAATGCGCGGCATCACGCCAGCGGGGGTGATGTTGCCTTGCGGCGTCAACAAAGTGACCTTGTCGCCTAACACCACGCCTAATAAACGGGCTAATTCACCCCCCAAGATAATGCCGAATTCACCTGGTTTTAGATCAGTAAGCTTGCCTGCCTTCATATGCGTGGAGAAATCCGCCACGTCTTTTTCAAACTCCGGCAAAACCCCGCGAATGAGCGTCCCGCGGACCTGCTGGCCGTTGGTCAACATGCCTTGCCCATTAACATACGGTGCGCCGGATATGACTTCCTTGTTATGCAGCGTCTGCGCCAGTACGCCTCGCCAGTCTGCCAGCCGCTCGCTGGGGCCACTAATTTCCAGATGGGCAGCCACGCCTAAAATGCGCGTTCTCAGCTCTTGCTGAAACCCATTCATCACCGATAACACCACAATTAACGCCATCACCCCAAGCGCAATGCCCGCCATCGAGACGATGGAAATAAACGAGATGAAATGATTGCGGCGCTTGGCGTGGGTGTAACGCAGACCGACCAGAAGTTCGTAAGGAAGCACAGCAGGACTCGCAAAATTAACTGTGCGAGTATGCCACAGGCGTGGCAGTCATTAATGGTGTGCTTGGCCTGGCGTATTTAACCGCGTTAAGTTGAATACGGCAGATGCCAACCGATACACTCTCAACTTACAAACTTTATCAGCCCCCTTTATGGGGCTAACTTGTTTGCTAACCTCACTGCACGTGGCCGCCAACAGCAACCGCCCCGCCCTCCAAGCTGCTTAGGAAAATTTTGGAAACGAACGACATTCAATTGCCAAACCCGACCATCCTGCAAGCCGACTACGCCAACGCCATCCACGCCGCCGCTATCGTTCAAGTGCTGGACACCTATGCGTGCGACCCTATGGGCGGCGGCAAGCCCTTAAGTGACCATACAAAAACCAATCTAGTGACCGAACTCGCCGCCCGCGCGACCATGTTCAGCGTGTTAGCGTTCAACGGAAGCGAAGCGATAGGCCTGGTGAACTGCATCGAAGGCTTCTCCACCTTTGCGTGCCGCCCACTGGTGAACATTCATGATGTAGCGGTTATCCCCGAGTATCGCGGCCTGGGCATTGCGACCAAAATGCTATCGCATGCCGAACAGATTGCACGCGTCCGCGGCGCATGCAAACTCACCCTCGAAGTACTGGAAGGCAATCAGCCTGCTGTCAGGCTTTATGCGGCCAGTGGCTTTGATGGGTATCAGCTCGACTCGGCGATGGGACGAGCGAAGTTTTTGCAGAAATGGCTGGATTGACGCTCACGGCCAAGAAAAGTGAGGGAAGGCGCCGTCACGCCTTGTCGGGCATAAACTTCAGGGCTATCCCGTTGTTACAGTAGCGCAGGCCAGTGGGCTTGGGCCCGTCCTTAAATACGTGACCATGGTGGCCGCCGCAACGCGCACAGTGATATTCGGTGCGCGGCAGCACCAGTTTAAAATCGGTCCTGGTTTCGACATGGCCGGGCAACACATCGAAAAAGCTGGGCCAGCCGGTGCCGCTGTCGTACTTGAATCGCGAGGGAAACAACGGTAACTCGCAGGCCACGCACGCAAACACACCACTGTGTTTTTCCCCATTCAGCGGGCTGGTGAAGGCGCGTTCCGTGCCCTCCTCGCGCAGGATGTCGTACTGTTCCGGGGTAAGTAGTTTTTTCCACTCGGCATTGCTGCGAACGTGTTTTTCAATACTCGCCTGGGCGATTGCCCTCCCGGGAAGGACCCATCCCGATAATGCCAGCACGGAGGCACTGCCCGCCGTCAGTTTGATGAATAGACGTCTGTCCATGATTCCTTCCTCACGAGTAAGTTAAAAATTCGGTTGCCGGGCCTCGGGCTTATTTGCTGACATACAGTGCCGGAAGCTGTTGCTTCAAGTGCTCAATTTTTGGCAGGTCATTGATGGCGATGTACGGCTGGTTCGGATGACCGGCCAGATAGTTTTGATGGTAGGCCTCGGCATCGTAGAACCCTTTCAGCGATGTAACCTGGGTCACAATGGGTTGTGCAAACACATGCGCTGCCTGAAGTTGGGCAATGTAGGCCTCAGCCACGCGTTTCTGGTCCGCGTTGGCATAAAAGATAGCCGACCGATATTGCGTGCCACTGTCCGGTCCCTGCCGGTTGCGTTCTGTCGGGTCATGTGCGACGGCAAAAAAAACCTTCAGCAGTTGCCCATAACTGATACGTGCCGGGTCGTAGGTAATGCGAACCGATTCGGCATGACCGGTCTGACCTGAACTGACCTGC
>JAYWDZ010000110.1:0-35145 GCA_043779595.1 Nitrosomonadales bacterium | reverse complement strand
CTTCGGGTTCCCGAATCGAAGCGAACGGACGGGCGCTTCACCAACTCGCCCTAACAGACTGCACAAAACGCAGTCTGTCGCGGAGCTCAAACACGGTTCCGCTCTTCTTCCGTCCGTTCACTTCGATTCAGCGACTCAGCAAGGGGAACCCGGAGGGAAGTCTACGCGCAGCCGAATACTCAATTTTGGCAGGGCAAAAGCGATGGTGCATTCGCTGGATCCCCTTCTATGTCGCCGAGAAGCGCAGCTACACGGGGAGAAAAGGCGCCGCGTGTCTGAGCTCCGCAGCACGGGGCGTTTTGTGCCCCGTGTCAGGGCGAGTTGCGGCGCCGCCCCGTGTGGCGAGCATCGCAGGGAAGCCGAAGGCCGACATAGTAGGGGTCGCCTTTCTTTGGTTACTTTCTTTGGCGAAGCAAAGAAAGTAACTCGCCCTAAGGCGAAAAGCACGGCCAGTTTTCACCCATGAAAACTAAATAACCTTATGCCCTTCTTCGACTACCGAGCCGTAGACCAAACCGGACGCCCCGTCAAAGGCGTGCTCTCCGCTGTCAACGACATCGACCTAGAACTGCGTCTGAAACGCATGGGCCTCGACCTGGTCACCCTCGCCGAACTCTCGCGCCAGTACGCCCCTCAAGGTCGCGAGCGCATCACCCGGCGCGACTTGATCACCTTTTGCATTCACATGCGCTACATCACCCGCGCCAATATCCCGCTGCTCGAAGGCTTGCGCGACCTGCGCGACAGTATGGAAAAACCCGGCTTTCGCGATGTGCTAACCGCGTTGCTGGAAGACCTGGAAGGCGGCAAAGTGTTGTCGCAAGCACTGGCGTCGCACCCGGCAGTCTTCGGTGCGGTATTTGTGCACAGCGTAAAAGCCGGCGAGCAAACAGGCTTGTTGCACGAAGTATTCGAGCGCCTTTCCGAAACGCTCAAGTGGCAGGAAGAAGTCGCGGGTAAGGCCAAACGTTTGATGATTTATCCCGCGCTGGTGCTGGTCGTGGTCGGGGCAGCGATTTTGTTTTTGCTGTTATACCTGGTGCCGCAAGTGTTGAGTCTGGTTAAAACCATGGGCGTCACGCTGCCGCTGCCAACGCTGATTTTGCTTGGCGTCTCACAAGCTTTGCGTAGCTACTGGCTGCCCGTGTTGGTCGTCACTTTGTCGATTGCAATCGGTTTGCCTTTATGGATACGGCGTACCGAGTCAGGCCAATGGTGGTGGGATCGCACGCAATTACGGCTACCCGTGCTCGGCCCTATTTTGCAAAAAATCGTGCTGTCGCGTTTCACCAATACTTTGTCGATGATGTATCGCTCGGGCGTGTCTGTGCTGGATGCATTGCGAGCAGGCGAAATGGTGGCAGGTAATCGCGTGCTCGCCAGCGGCATCCGTCGCGCGGGGCAGCAAATTGCCGATGGCCGTGGCCTATCAGAAAGCTTTAATTCATTGGGCCTGTTTCCCCCGCTGGTGATTCGCATGCTGCGGGTCGGCGAGACCACCGGCGCGCTCGATGAAGCGCTCGACAACGTCACGTATTTTTATAACCGGGATGTATTGGAGTCGATCGAAAACGGGCTGAAAGTTCTCGAGCCCGCGTTAACGGCTTTCCTTGGCATTATGCTCGGCGGCATTCTGGTATCGGTATTGCTACCAATTTATGACCTGATCGGGAATTTACCACTGTGACGCGCCGCCTGATTGTTCTGCTTAATTCGCGCCAGGCCAGCGTGCTCGACTGGCGACCTGGGCGCATGCACTGGCTGGGTGAATTCCCTACCACGCAGGCCGGATTAACTGCATTCCAACGTGTACTGCTGCTGCATTCCGGCTCCCCGGTGCGTGTCATTCTGGACTCGGTAGATGAAGATTACCGGGTAGAAACGCTGCCCCATGTGCGTGGGCTTGCGCGTGAAGAAATGCTTGCCCGCAAACTTAAACAGGTTTTTCGCAATAGCGCATTTGCCGGTGCCTGGCTGCAAATGCGTGAGCACGATGGCCGCCGCGATGATCGTTATTTGCTCGCAGCGGTGATCGATGCCGATTGGCTTAAGCCCTGGCTGGCGGTAATCGACAACACCCGTATGCCGCTCGAGGGCATCACGCTTTTGTCTATCGCCTGTCAGAATCTGCTCAAACTTTTACACATTCGCGAATCGCATGCGTTACTGGCGTATCGACTGGGGACTGGGCTGCGACTGTCGTATTACCAGGATGGGCTACTGCGCTTTTCGCGTCTGCTGGCAGGCGAAACGCCCACACAAGGCCCGGGCTGGGCTGCAGAAGAAATCTCCAAAACCCAGCTGTATTTAATGGGACAGCGGATGTTGCCGCGCGAAGCGCGTTTGCAGGTGTTGCTGCTGGATGCCAGTGGTAGCCTCACCAGCGCGTTGGCACCGTTAAATGCTGATCCCGCCTTCAATGCCCGCATTCTCGAGCCTCATAGCCTCGCGCGCGCGCTACACATGCCGGATGCGTTTTTAAGCAGCGCGCCCGAAATTGCGCCGCTGGCCGCCATTGCAGGCGAACCTCTCTTGCTGAACCTGGCCCCTACAGAGCTGACGCGTCGGTATACCGAATTCCGCTGGCAGCGCAGCATCCATTTAACTGCCCTCGCCATAGGCGTGGCGGGCATTATATTTACCGGGGTGCAGTGGTTACGCACGCTCGACCAAAACGACGAAACCCGTCAGATGCAAATGACCCAGCAACAACTCGAAGCGCGTAATCGCGACATTACCCGCGCGTTTCCGCCCACGCCGGTCAGTGCCGAGCAACTGGGCGAAACCATTGCGCTTGCCCAACAGATCGAAAAGGCGCGGGCGACACCCGCCCCTGCGCTGGCATTTCTCGGCCGTGTGCTCCATGCCCAGCCTGGCATCATGCTAAAAAAAATCAGCTGGCAAGATGCAGCGTTGGCAACGCCTGCCAAGCCAGGCGAACGTCATATTGAGCTTGATGCGGAGTTGATTCCTTTTGACGGTAACTATCGCTTCGCTATGACACGTATCGAAAACTTTATCGCACAACTGCGCAAAGAAGTCGGCGTGCTTGAAGTCGCATTAATACGCAGCCCGGTAAATACCGATTCCACTGTAATGCTGAGAGGAAACACCCGCAACGGCAATGTTCCCTTGCAAGCGGCGTTCACGCTTAAATTGCGTTATACGGACACCCCATGATGCCGACTCTGCCGTGGCATGCCATCAAAATTCCGTTGCTCATGCTGCTCGCTACAGGGCTGGTGGCGGGCACGGGGGTGTGGTGGAGTTCGGGCAAACTGCGCGAGGCAAAAACTGTCCAGGCGCAACAAACCCAAGCCAATCGCAATGCCGAACAAAACTTGCAACGATCGAACACAGAAAAACAGCTCATCCAGCAATATCGGGGCGCTTATCAGACGCTGGTCGCCAGAGGCTTTATCGGCGCAGAGAATCGCCTGGCCTGGCTTGAAGCCGTACAACAAGCCAACAAAGATGCGCACTTATATGGGCTCGAGTACAGCCTGGAACCACGCGCACCCGTCTCCGTTTCAGGAATGGCTTTGCCATCCACACCATCAACCAAAGCTTCGCTATTGGGCCAAACAGTGATGAAATTGCGCATGCCTATTTTGGTGGAAGACGACTTGACACATTTTTTTGACGCCTTGCAACGGCGTACCCCGAGCTTATTTCGCATACGCGCGTGTCAGATTTCTCGCGTCGTCGAAACCGCTCCCCAGGCGCTGAACCGGCCAGAACTGGAAGTCGAGTGCGAGCTACTGTGGTTTACCGTAGCGGGGACGGGAGCCCCGGCATCATGAGACCAGGCTTATGGATAGGTTTGCTATCGCTTTATGGGGCCGGAGCGTGGGCCCTCGCCCCCGATCACCCATTGACGGGCCGTCTGTTCTACACTCCCGCGCAACGAGCAATGCTCGCTAATGCCCGCATTCATCAAGTTACCGACGCACCTAAAATGCTAGCCCCTCGCGAAGCGCTGCCCGAGCCTGCACCACTGAGTTTTGACGGCGTGATTACCCGCTCAGACGGCGTTTCTGCAACGCATTGGATCAATGGCCGCCCGCATGCAGGCCAACCGGCAACAAATGTTCAGCGCTTAAAGCCAGGCCAAACTCGGGCCAATAATCAGGTGTACGAATCCTATCAACTGGTTCGGCCTAGCCAGCCCGGTGTGACTCCCAAGCAAGCTGTCAACCCCCCGATTAATCGGGAGGCTGCGCCATGAATATGCATAAGGGTTTTAGCCTGATAGAACTGGCGATCGTGCTGGTGATCGTCACGATATTGATTGGCGGATTAGCGGTGCCCCTGTCGGCGCAAATTGAAGCGCGACGCATCGCTGAAACACGCAAAACCCTGGACGAAGCACGAGAGGCGATTATTGGATACGCGATGACCCATAGCGTTGCAAGCACTTGTGCTTGCAACTATGCAAACGGTTCCATCTCCGGTTCTAGCTGTCCCGGAACAAGTTGTCCTACAGCACTTGCAGGTTTCTCGGGCAGCATTACTTTAACTTTAACTCGCCATTTTCTACCCTGCCCTGATGTAAATACCGACCCCGAACCTGCCGTGGACAATGACGGCGATGGATTACAAAACGATGCCAACAATGGCCGCGAAGACCGCTACATAAGTGGACCAAATAAGGACGACTGTCTCGCTACCTCTGGCAATTTTCCTTGGGTTACCTTGGGAACAGCCCAGCAGGATGCATGGGGAAATCATCTGCATTACGCATTAACGTCGCCATACGGGAATAAAAACACTGGGTTTACAGAGGCCAATGTCGGAGACAAGCAAATTTGCAGTACTGCTGTGGGCGGCTGTATCAGCGGCACAGTAGCGCTAGACTTGCCTGTAGTGCTGGTCTCTTATGGGCCCAATGGTTGGGGGGCGCGTAATGTAAACAATCCAAATACCCCGATGCAAGCCCCTACCAGTGCCGATGAACTGGAAAATACCATTGGGGGTACGAGTTATGTCAGTCGACCTCCGAGCAAGGCCGATGCTGCAGCAGGAGAGTTCGATGATCTGCTGGCATGGATATCCAAACCCTTGCTCATTAGCCGCGTATGTTCTACTCCCGGCGGCTGCCCGTAGCGATCAGACTCATCACTACCTGACCCGGCAGATTATCTGTCAGGCTCAATTGAAACCCCAGCCGGGCAGCTTGCCGAGCAGCCTGATACAGGCCCACGCCCAAACCCGAATCAGAGCTGACGGGGCTTTGAAACAAATTACGTGCGACGTGTTCCGGAGCAGGACTGCCGCTATCGATCACTGTAAGCGCAAGGGTGGGCTCTAATATCAAACGCGCTTCGATAGTAACCCCCGGTTCGGTCTGGCGTTTTCTTAGCGCATTGGTCAAAAGATTATCGGCGACGCTGTCGAACAAGTCTTGCGGCACGGTGATGCTGCCTTCCAGGCTTTCTGGAACAAAATGCACGCCATCGTGTGCGTAGCGCGCGCGCAGTGTTTGCCACCAATCGTTGGCGTCCATCCGGCTTTCATCCTGCTCACTGGGCTGTTTTAATTTATCCACGGTGTGAGACAAACGCGTAGCCAGTTGCGGCAATTGGCGTTTGATCAAGGCCAGCAGCCGGTCTCCATCTTCTGGAGTTGAAATCTCCGCTGCTGCAAGCAGCGACTTCATCGCTTGCAGAATGTTTTTAACATCATGCGTGAGACGAGCGCCAGTGTCGTGGATCGCTTGGCTATAGGCATGCTCACGCAGGGTTTGCTCGCGGACTTTAGCGGCATAAAAATAGCCCAGCAATTGCGACAGCAAGCGTACGTGTAGCGCCAGCGCTGGCGTGAGCGTGCGGGGCGAATGCCAAGTCAATTCAAGACCATGGAATGCATATTCCAAATCCGCTCCACCCCGTTGACCCAGCTGCCCATTACCGCGTGCGGCTTTCCAGGTCACGCCACTAATCCACGTCAGCTGCTGAAGATTCGATAGTCCATCACGCACAAAAGACTCCGGATCGCGTTCGCGTTCAGCCAGTGTGGCAAGTTGACGTGCCCACTCTTCAAAAGGCAGGCCCACGGAGAGCAAATACCTTGAAGTCATCTGCCCCAAACCGGAAAATCCTGCGCGTGGATTCCACAGCCAGGACAACGCCAGTAGCAGCATGGCCATCCCCAACAAGGTTTGCACCAGCGCCCAGGCATAGCTGGTTTTGCCGATTGCCATCACAGCAAATACGCCTAGCGCCACCACGATAATCAGCAGTGACAGCAATACGCCGTAGATAAAATCCAGTCCGGATGAGTCCCCGCGCCGTCGCGTTGAGGGCAGGAAGAGAATCACCATGGGCAATATTGCCAAGCCATAGCGCACCGCCCATTGCACTTCTTCCGTCATATTAATGGTGGCCAAACTCTGGGGTAATACCCAGCCCAGTAATAGAGCCACTAAATACGCTAGCGCAATGCTGTATGGCAGGCGCTGCCCGCGTTCATTGTGGGAAGCTGCGACAGCACCGACCAGTCCAGCCAGAATGGCCAACCACAAAGCCATCACCCAGGGACTGTCTACCAACACCAATAATGCCGCTATCGCAAATACTGGCAGCGCGAGCCGAAGCTCGATCCGCGCCTCACTTCTCAACAGGGGTTGCCAAAGCAGGAACAAGCCATAATGCGCGAGCAAAAAAGCACGCAAAACGGTGGCCTCGGCATTCATCACCACAGCCATGTGTAAAGTCAGTAGCATTAATGCCAGCCAGCGGCTGGGCGCTACGCGCGCTAGCGTGCTATTAAATTTGCTCAGCCAGTTTTGGTCAATCGATGGGAACATAGGCTCTAGCTAGTAGGTTAAGGGTAAGGGGATAGCCAACTCCAAATGTAGCGTTATGGACTCATCAGCCAAATGGGAAACCGATTGCCACACTGTCTATTTGGCTATTTGCGGTAATTTTGGCAAGGGTGTTATTTTTTCATCACTACCTGATTAATCTTAAAATAAATTATTATTATTTATCAATATCTTACACTCAAGACATCGCATTTTAAAACTGGCATGAGTTTTGCAAAAACTCATTTGCACACCTATAGCGGAGAAACCTGTATGCGCCGTTACCAATCTGGCTTTACTTTAATTGAAATCGCCATTGTATTGGTCATTATTGGTTTGCTTTTGGGAGGGATCTTAAAGGGCCAAGAACTGATTTCAAGTGCGCGTGTTCGTAACCTGGTCAGTCAAATTGATGGAACCAAGGCCGCATTCTTTGGATTTCAGGACCGCTATCGCGCTTTGCCAGGAGACTTCAATCTGGCTACTACGCAAATTCCTAATGCTACCCAGAATGGTAACGGCGATGGCCAAATAGTAGGAACCGAATCTATTGCGTTATGGGATCACCTTTCACACGCCGGATTCATCAACGGTACATTTGTATATGCTGCCGTAGAAACAAATGCCACAACACCTAGAAATCCTTATGGTGCTTTCATGCAGGTCATATTTGATAATGTCTACCAAGGCACCGTTGCCACACCCGCCACAGCTCGCCATAATTTAAAAACTGGGCCGAATATTCCCGTGGATATTCTTGCGGAAATTGACCGAAAAATTGATGACGGCAATGCCGAAACCGGCACCATGAGATTTTCAGCTTACGCTGCGGGTGGCGTTGCCCCAGTAGCGGGTAATTGTATTGGGCCAGGCGGCGTGTGGGCATCGGGTAACGGCCAAACGAATTGCGGTGCAGCAATATTGTTCTAACCCTGCAGCAATCTAATCTCCGCGGCAGCCAGTCCATCGGCGGTGCCGCGCAATACGAGTACATCTCCCGATTGAATCCGCGTCTTCGGCTCAGGGCCCAGCCCCTTGATTCCCTGCCGACGAATCGATACCACTTCGACCATCAGGTCATCTAATTTCAATTCTTCCAAGCTGCGTTCCACCGCCCCGGCTCCCTGCGGAATCAAAATGGTATGCAGGCGCGGCTGCGCTTCCTGATCAAGTTCATCATCGGCATCGGTCACACCCCGGAAAAATCCACGCATCATTGCATAGCGGGTTTCACGCACTTCGCGGATGCGCTTCAACACCTGCGGCAACGGTACGCCTAACAACATCATCGCGTGCGAGGCTAGCATCAGTGAGCCTTCCATCACTTCCGATACGACCTCACTAGCACCCGCTGCTTTCAGCTTATCGATATGTGCGTCGTCGATGGTGCGCACCACGACAGGCAACTCTGGACGCAGTTCGCGTATATGGCGCAGTACTGCCATGCTGGATTGCAGATCAGCATAAGTCACTACGATCGCTTCTGCCCGTGCCAAACCTGCGGCGACCAGCACTTCGCGACGGCTGGCGTCGCCATAGACTACGTTCTCGCCTGCAGCAATAGCCGCGCGTACTCGCTCTGGGTCCATGTCCAGCGCGATGAAGCTGACGTTTTCGGTGTCTAGCAGGCGGGCAAGATTTTGGCCGCTACGGCCGTAACCACAAACGATGACGTGGTGATGTTTGCCAAAAGTTTTGACGACGATGTCGTGTACTTCCTTCGCGCGCCCGGTCCATTCACTACCGCCGAGTAACCGGCTTAGCGGATCCATGCGATGGATAAGAAATGGCGCGATCAACATTGATAACACCATTGCAGCGAGTACGGGCTGCATGACTTCTGGGGTCATCAACTGCAAATCTGCGGCTTGCGCCAGCAACACAAAACCAAACTCACCCGCTTGCGCAAGACTCAGGGCGGTACGTGTTGCAACCGGGCGAGTGGAACCAAACGCCATGGCAAGTCCACCGACGATGAGCGCTTTACCGACTACGATGGCGATCAGCAGCACCAATACCAACGGCCAGTGCAAAACCACTTGCATCAGGTCCAGACGCATGCCAATAGTCACAAAAAACAGCCCCAGCAATACGTCTCGAAAGGGTTTGATGTCGTCTTCAACCTGGTATCGGTACTCTGTTTCCGAGATCAACATACCCGCCAAAAATGCACCGAGTGCGAGTGATAAACCCGCACTCTCGGTGAGATAGGCCAAACCCAGAGTGAAGAGCAAAAGGTTCAGCGTAAATAATTCGGGGGATTTGTGCCCCGCTACCCATTGAAACCACGGGCGCATAACGCGCTGGCCAACGAAGAGTAAAAAACCTAGTACCAATGCGGCTTTGATTGCGGCGACACCCAGCTCTGCAGCCATTAAATTGGACGACTTCGCAAAGGCGGGAATCAAAATCAATAAGGGCACGACGGCAATATCTTGAAAAAGCAGTGCGCCAAATATTTGACGTGCATGGGTCGATTGCATTTCCAGACGCTCGGTCAAGAGTTTGGACACAATCGCGGTGGACGACATGGCTAGCATGCCCCCCAGCACCACCCCGGCTAACGGTGACAGCCCCCACATCTGCGCGAGCATAAAAGTCACCAGCATCGTGACTATGACCTGCGCGCCGCCAAATCCGAATACAGTCATCCGCATGGTTTTCAAACGGGGCAAACTGAATTCCAGCCCAATCGAAAACATCAAAAAGACGACGCCAAATTCGGCCAGATAACGCGCTTCTTCACTATCAGGAATCCAGCCTAGCGCATAGGGGCCAATGGCGACGCCCGTCACCAGATACCCAAGCAAAGTGGGTAATCTGAATGCCCGCGCCACCGCCGCCACAAGCACTGCAACCGCCAATAAAATCAAGACCAGTTGCAGGCTGCTATGCATAAAACTTGTACGTGAGGCAATAAAAAAACCACGCCGTAGACAGCACGCGCTGAGGGTAAGCGCTGGCGAAAATAGAATGCGAGCTCATGGGCTTTAGTATACTTGTTGCCCATGAGTCCTTCCCTCCCCAGAACAGAGCATGTGCTGCAGCTTGCGCGCCAGGTACTTGATATCGAAGCCGATGCGGTGCGTCATCTGGGCACCCGCCTGGATCACCATTTTGTCCGCGCGTTGCAATTGATGCTCGACTGTCGCGGTCGCGTGGTGGTGACCGGCATGGGCAAGTCCGGCCACATTGGCGGCAAAATCGCCGCTACGCTTGCGTCCACCGGCACCCCTGCTTTTTTTGTGCACCCCGGAGAAGCTAGCCACGGCGATCTAGGCATGATCACGCCGGATGACGTAGTGCTGGCTTTATCCAACTCAGGCGAGAGCAACGAAATTGTCAGTATTGTGCAGCTGATCAAACGTCGTGGCGCCAAACTCGTTGCGATGACCGGCAATCCGCATTCCACGCTGGCGCGTGAAGCTGACGCACATCTGGATGCGTCGGTAGATAAGGAAGCCTGCCCGCTCAATCTCGCGCCCACCGCCAGCACCACGGCGGCGTTGGCGCTTGGCGACGCACTCGCAGTGGCGCTGCTCGACGCGCGCGGATTTTCGGCTGACGATTTTGCCCGTACGCATCCTGGTGGCAGCTTGGGAAGACGCTTATTAATCCACGTGCGCGACATCATGCACAGCGGTGATGCGCTGCCAGTGATTACAGTGGATGTGGCGTTAAAAAATGCCTTGCTCGAAATGACTGCCAAAGGCTTGGGCATGACAGCGGTAGTGGATACTGAAGGCAAAGTAGCGGGCGTGTTTACCGACGGTGATTTACGTCGAGCGCTCGAAAATGCACTGGATTTGCATCAATCCCAAGTACGCGATCTGATGACAAAAAACCCCAAAACCATCAGCAAGGATGAGCTTGCAGTGTCTGCGGTAGAAAAAATGGAAACCTTAAAAATAAACGGTCTGCTGGTGGTAGACGAGCAGAACCGGCTGATCGGCGCGTTAAATATGCATGACCTGTTACAAGCGGGGGTGGTGTGATGTTGCCTGATGCGCTTTCTCGTGCACGCAATGTCAAACTGATCGCATTTGATGTCGATGGCGTGATGACCGATGGCACGCTGTTTCTGGCGGACGATGGGCAGGAGTACAAAGGGTTTAATTCCCTCGATGGACACGGACTGAAAATGCTTAAAAGCACCGGCGTTGAGCTGGCAATTATCACAGGCCGTCACTCCAAAGTCGTGGAGAACCGCGCGCTCAATCTTGGCATCACTTTGGTCCATCAAGGCGCGCACGACAAACTGGCCGTGTACGAAAGCCTGTGCCGAGACTTACGGTTAAAACACGAAGAAACCGCTTTCATGGGCGACGATGTGGTGGATTTGCCAGTGATGCGTCGGGCTGGCTTGGCCATCGCCGTACCTGCCGCGCCCGAGCTCGTCAAAGCGCACAGTCACTACATCACCTCTCGTGCCGCAGGGCACGGTGCGGTGCGCGAAGCCTGTGAATTTTTGATGCAGGCGCAAGCTACATTGGCCTCGGCGCTTGCTCCGTATTTAATATGATCGGACGCAACTCACTTTGGCTGCCGTTTGCATTACTGTTATTTTTGGCGGGCATCAGCTTCTGGCTCAACTACACGGTGCAGGGGCCCGGGAGCATCAATGCCCGTCACGACAGTGATCCCGATGCGATCGTCGAGAATTTTGAAGCCGTTCGCACCGATCCTCAGGGACGGATCAAGGAACGCTTATCGGGACGCAAGCTCACACATTTTTCTGGCAGCAAACTCAGTGAACTCGAGGCACCGCATCTGGTGCAAATTTCTCCCACAGCCGCTAATATGACTGCCGTATCTGCCCACGCAACGATTTCTCACGACAACAATGAAGTCAGCATGGAAAGCAATGTGCGTGTCACGCGCGCCGGTGCCACGCCAGAATCAGCGCTCACTTTAACAACGCAGCGCCTGCTGGTTTATCCTACACATGATTTGCTGCGGGCGCCGGGAAGAGTGGACGTAAAAGGCCCCGGGCTTACGCTCACCGCTGCGCGTATGGAAGTTCAGTCAACGCAGCGCATCATCAAATTCTCCGGTGGGGTAAAAGCCCTCTATCAAAATGCGAAACGATAAAATGCAATACATAGAATCAATGCACACGACTCTGCGTGTATTAACCACGCTTGTTTTGTTATTAGCTATTCCGTCAGCGCAGGCTGAAAAGGCGGACAAAAATAAGCCCGTTAATCTCGAGGCCGATACGGTGACTATGGACGATATCAATAAAACCAGTCTGTATCAGGGCAATGTCATTCTGATCCAGGGCACGCTCACGCTGCGCGCCGATCAGGTGCAGGCGAAACAAAATGATCAGGGATTACAAAGCGTGACAGCGATCGGCCGCCCCGTTGCCTTTCGCCAGAAGCTTGATGCCCGCAACGAATATCTGGAGGGATTTGCTGACCGCATCGAATTCGATAATGTCAAAAGCCAGCTAGAGTTGATAGGCAACGCCCGGCTTCGGCGCGGGGAGGATGAATTACGTGGTGCGCAGATTTCGTATAACGCCAATACCGAGTTTTATCGGGTGATCGGCCAGCCTAACGCGCAATCGCCGGCAGGGCGGGTGCGTGCGGTGATTCGACCCAAGCCTGCTCAGGATAGCGCGGCTACGCCCCTCAAAAAATGAGCCTGCTTACCGCCCATACTTTAAAAAAATCCTACGGTAAACGCACGGTCGTGCACGACGTGTCGCTGGAGGTGAACAGCGGTGAAATCGTCGGATTGCTAGGGCCTAACGGCGCGGGCAAAACCACGTGTTTTTACATGATTGTCGGCTTGGTGCCGGTGGATAGCGGCAAGGTGAACATGGATGAGCATGACCTGACGCATAGGCCAATCCATCAGCGCGCGCGGCTGGGATTGTCCTATCTGCCGCAGGAGCCTTCTATCTTTCGCAAAATGACGGTTGAAGAAAACATTCGTGCCATTCTGGAACTCAAGGCTTATGACGCGGAAGAACGTGAAACACATCTGAATAACCTGCTCGACGACCTGCACATCGGACATTTGCGTGATGCCTCCGCGGTCAGTCTGTCTGGCGGCGAGCGACGGCGGGTGGAAATTGCCCGCTCCCTCGCGATCAACCCGCGTTTTATTTTGCTGGACGAGCCGTTTGCCGGGGTCGATCCGATTGCGGTGCTCGATATCCAGAAACTGATTCACTTTCTGATCGAGCGCGACATTGGTGTGTTAATCACCGACCATAATGTGCGGGAAACATTGGGTATTTGTGACCGTGCTTACATCATTAACGAGGGCCGAGTACTGGTCGCCGGGGTGCCGGATGCGATTATTCAAGATGATCGCGCGCGCAAAGTTTATCTAGGTGAAAACTTCCGCTTGTAATCTCCTTATATTAATAACACGTTAGACTTTGGGTTAAGTCGGCACGTTTATTGCCGCAAATGAAGCATATGAAGCACAGTCTGCAACTCAAAATTGGCCAGCACCTGACATTGACGCCGCAATTGCAGCAGTCGATACGGTTATTGCAACTCTCAACCCTTGAGCTTAATCAGGAGCTGGAGCAAATGCTCCAGGATAATCCCATGCTTGAGCTGGAGAACGAGAATCCGGAATTCATTCCTAATGAAACCGCGCTGATTGGCTCCAGCGATACGCCCACGCCCGAATCCACACCTGCCGAAGCCAGCATTGCGGAAAGCCCCCCCGACACAGAGGAGCGTACCGCCTCCCTCGACGAGACCGACTGGACCGACTACAGCGGCAGCAATGCTGACGACGAGGACAGCGACTTTCATCAAGCCCCTGGCGCGAACTCCACGTTACGCGAGCATTTATTGAATCAGCTGTTGTTGACGCCAATGCCCGCCCGGATAAAAGGGCTCACTGACGCATTAATCGAAGATGTCAACGAAGATGGCTTCCTCACGCAAAGCCTCGCGGATATTGCCGAGGGCTTGCGCGATGTGCTGCCCGACCTTGAAGACTCGGAACTGGAAGACGCGCTAAAACACTTGCAAGACATGGATCCTGTGGGAGTAGGGGCGCGTAATCTGGGCGAATGTCTAGCGTTGCAATTGCGTGCCTTGCCTCCCCACGTTACCGGGCGCGAG
The DNA here is from genome assembly GCA_043779595.1 of Nitrosomonadales bacterium. Classification (GTDB taxonomy): domain Bacteria; phylum Pseudomonadota; class Gammaproteobacteria; order Burkholderiales; family Thiobacillaceae; genus Thiobacillus. Next base: position 21,243 of record JAYWDZ010000110.1, on the reverse strand, counting down.
CACGCATTGAAGATTGTGCAGGACCATTTGAATTTATTGGCCGCGCGTGATCTGGGCAAAATAAAAAAAGCGCTGGCTATCGACGAACAAACCTTACGTACCGCCCGCGCGCTGATTCTGGGTCTTAATCCCCGTCCAGGCTCGAAGTTTGGCCGCGATCAGACGCATTACGTCGTTCCCGATGTGTTTGTCAAAAAAGTAAAAGGCATGTGGTTAGCGACGCTTAATACCGATGCGATGCCCAAGCTACGGATTAATCGTGTGTATGCAGATATTCTGTCCCGTCACCGTGAGAATGGCGGTAGCCAGCTCTCTAGCCAGCTGCAGGAAGCACGTTGGTTAATCAAGAATGTGCAACAACGTTTCGACACAATCCTGCGTGTCTCTCAAGCTATTATCGACCGACAGAAACATTTTTTTGAACACGGCGAAGTGGCTATGCGTCCGTTGGTGTTACGCGAAATCGCTGAAGCGGTTGAGCTCCACGAGTCAACGATTTCCCGCGTGACCACGCAAAAATTTATCATGACGCCGCGCGGCCTGTACGAGCTCAAATATTTTTTTGGCAGTCACGTCGCCACTGAAACCGGCGGTGCCTGCTCCTCCACGGCGATCAGAGCGCTCATCAAACAGTTGGTGGCCGCAGAAAGTGGCAGCAAGCCTTTATCCGACGGTCAGTTAGCCAGTGTGTTGGGGCAACAGGGAATCGTAGTGGCGCGTCGCACTATCGCTAAATACCGTGAATCGCTGCAAATTCCTACAGCCAGCTTACGCCGCTTGCTCTAAGTTAAGCTTATAGGCTGTGCATTTTTTCTTATTTAAAAGGGTTGAATTAGCGGGGGTTTCATCCCACAATGAATTACGCGCTCGTACCTATCCGAGCGTGCCCGGTCTAAAAACCGAAATACCTTTGTTTCATCGCTGATCTAGGAGTTTTTATGAACTTGACGATTTCCGGCCATCATCTCGAAATAACCCCCGCCATACGTGACTATGTCGCCACCAAGCTTGATCGTGTCAAACGTCACTTTGATCATGTGATTAACGTCACTACCATCATGCGTGTCGATAAGTTGGTCCACAAAGTGGAAGCCAGCCTGCATGTAAAAGGCCATGATTTTCATGCGCATAGTGAAGATGCCAATATGTATGCCGCCATCGACCTACTGGCCGACAAACTGGATCGTCAGATAGTGAAACACAAGGAAAAAATTTCCAATGTCCATCAAAGTGAGGGTGCCTTAAAGCATCAGTCCACTGAGATCGAAGTGTAATCAACGTCAGTCACCCAGCCCGAGACCCCTGGGGCTCTCGGGCTAATATAATCGTCGCGGCTCGTTGCTTCGATTGACGCTTTTTAGATGAATCAGCTCGCGCCTCTTCTCACCCCCGATACCATTCTGCTGGACCTGGCTTTTTCCAGTAAGAAGGCATTGTTCGAACACGCCGGAAATCTGCTTTCGCAGCAATACGCTCTCAAAGCGGCCGAGGTCTTTAATAGCCTATGCGATCGCGAACGGCTAGGCTCGACAGCCTTGGGTTATGGTATTGCGATGCCGCATGGCCGCATTAAGGGTCTCACTCAACCCACCGGCGTGTTGTATCGATTGCAGACTCCGCTTGAATTTGACGCACCCGACCATCAGCCGGTTACGCTGTGTTTTATTTTGCTGGTGCCTAAAGAAGCCAACGATGCGCATCTGCAAATCTTGGGTGAACTCGCACAATTATTTGGCGATGCGACGATGCGTCAGCGCATGTTGCAAGTGTCGAACACCGCCGAATTACACGCGCTGGTGACTGCATGGGCAGCTTGACTACAGTCACCGTTGAGGCCTTGTTTCAAGACGTTGCCGAACAATTCGACCTCAAATGGTTAGCCGGACGTAACGGTGGCAAACGCCATCTGTCATCGGAAACCATTCAGAAGCCTACTCTGGCTTTAATAGGCCATTTAAATTTTGTGCATCCCAACCGGGTGCAGGTGTTGGGCTGTGCCGAAATGGACTACCTCCGCCAACTCGGGGAAACCGCTTTGGCGGATGCGATCAATCATCTTTTTTCCACCGAGCTTGCTGCCATCATCGTCTCCAATGGCGAGACGGTGCCCCCCCTGTTGATTGATGCCGCCAACCGTACTGAAACCCCCTTGTTTACCTCGCCTCAGGCGAGCCCACAGCTAATGGCACATTTAGGGCACTACCTTACCCAACGCCTGGCCGAAGTGGTCACGCTACATGGCGTGTTTCTCGAGGTGCTGAGCATGGGTGTGCTACTGAAAGGCGATGCGGGGGTGGGTAAGAGTGAATTGGCGCTCGAACTGATCACGCGCGATCATCGTCTCGTAGCGGATGATGCGGTAGAGCTTCGTCATGTCGCCCCGGAAACACTCGAAGGCTCGTGCCCCGCGCTTATCCGCGACTTTTTGGAAGTGCGCGGATTGGGCATTCTGAATATCCGTTATCTGTTTGGCGAAACTGCTGTGAAGATGAAAAAAAATCTGAAGCTGATTGTGGAATTGGTTCACCCGACCGAAATCGGTGAAGTAGGTTTGAACCGGCTGGACATGATCGCATCGACTGAAACCATCCTCGGCGTGGCGATTCCAAAGGTTCGCATCCCGGTTGCGGCGGGGCGCAACCTTGCAGTGCTGGTGGAGGTGGCGGTGCGTAACCATATTCTGAAAAGCCGCGGTATTAATCCGGTAGAGCAGTTCATGATGCGCCAGCAGGCGGCGATAGACCGAGGCGAATAAGTGCAGATCGTACTGATCTCAGGCCTGTCTGGATCGGGCAAGAGCATTGCGATTGCAGTGCTTGAAGATGCGGGGTATTACTGTGTCGATAATTTGCCCTTAGCCATGCTACAGGGGTTGGTCGCGCATCTCGAGCACGAGGGTCACAACCGCATCGGCGTAGCAATCGATGCCCGTAGCCGCGCCAGCTTTACTCAATTGCCCGCGGTGTTGCAAGCACTGCGCGATGAAGGCGCCGACTTGCGCATTATTTTTCTCGAAGCTAAAACGCATTCGTTGGTGAAGCGCTTTTCCGAAACGCGCCGACGTCACCCTCTCTCTAGTGCTACGGTTTCTTTAGCCGAGTCGATTGAGATAGAACGAGAGCTGCTGGACGAAGTGGCCGAGCTCGGGCATCGCATCGACACCAGTGATTTGTCAGCGTCGGCGTTGCGTTTATGGATACAGGATTTAATCCTGCAAGATCGTTCCCGCATTACTTTATTGTTCGAGTCATTCGGCTTTAAACACGGGATTCCGCTGGATGCGGATTTAGTGTTCGATGTGCGTTGTTTGCCCAATCCGCATTACGTGGCCGAACTGCGCCCCCTCACCGGGCGCGACGCACCCGTACGTGACTATCTTGAAACCAGTGCCAATGCGATGGCGCTTTTAGCCGATATTCGCGGGTTTGTGGAAACCTGGCTGCCGTGTTTTATTCGCGATCATCGCGCCTACCTCACGGTAGCGATTGGCTGCACCGGCGGCCAACACCGCAGCGTTTATTTTGCCGAATCGCTGGCTAACGCGTTTCGCACGCGTGAGCAGGTATTGGTGCGCCACCGCGAGCTGAGTTGAAACCCGCCTTGCTGCTCCCAGGAGACTGGTTGATTCTGATATTGGGCTACGTGATCGTGGCAAGCCTGGTCTTGATCTACTGGCGCGGGCCGCAAGGCGACACCTTGATTATTCGAGCGGGTGGTAAAGTTTACGATCAAGTCAGCTTACAGCGCGCGCGCACGGTAAGCGTGACGGGGCCGTTGGGCGTTACGCAAATCGAAATCCAACCCGGGCGCGCGCGGATAGCCCGTGATCCCTCGCCTCGGCAGCTGTGTGTGAAACAGGGCTGGTTGAGCCGTACCGGTGAAGCGGCGTTATGCCTGCCCAATCAAGTCAGCGTCGAAATCCGCGGCAAGACCCGGGCATTCGATTCAATCGCGTATTGATTCGCGGCGTCTTGAACATCTAAAAATCGCGCAGCACATACAGGCCCACACACAGCGCAGCGCCAATCGCATACAGCAGCCAGGTTTGCGAAACAAAATACGGATACACCATCAGTACCAGGCCAATAGCCATAGGCGGCCATACCGCATGTTTTTTTCCGTAACGGAAGGCGGCGAACCCGATCACGCCAAACATCAATGAAGCAAATAGCGCGGCAGGCCCTGGCATTATTCCGCGTCGTCGAAACCAATTTTTTGATAGCGCACATCGATAATTTCGACCTCGCGGCGCCCGCCCGGCGTTTGCACCGTAACGGTATCCCCCACGCGTGCCCTCAGCAAGCCATGCGCCATCGGCGAGGTCCAGGCCAGATAGCCGCGCCCTGCATCCGCCTCGTCTATGCCAACAATGGCATAAGTGGCCTCAACGCCTTTCGCGTCTGCCACCGTTACGGTGGCGCCAAAAAAAATCTGCTCGGTTTCTTCACGGGTGGCGGGGTCAATCACTTCGGCATTTTCCACGCGCTGGGTCAGAAAGCGCAGGCGACGATCGATTTCACGCAAGCGTTTTTTTCCGTAAATATAGTCGCCATTTTCAGAACGGTCGCCATTGCTCGCCGCCCAGAATATCGTTTCGACAAGCTTGGGGCGCTCCACTTTCCATAACGCGTCCAATTCAGCCGTGAGCCGGGCGTAGCCATACGGGGTCATGTAGTTTTTGCTACCCACCGGCAAAGTGGGTACGGCTATCTCTTCGTCGTCCTCGTCCTCGCGGGGGTCGGTTTCTTTGGTAAAAGCTTTGTTCATGGCGTCGACCGGACCCGTGTGCAAGCACAAATAACGCAGATCGAAGGGCAGTAGAATACGCCGGGCGTGAGTCGCGCCGGTTCACAATTCAGAATATTAATTTGGTTAACCATAAGGGAATTCTAGCTGATGCAAGCTGATACATCGCCGCAATTTGAACGCACCCAAATTTTGTTGACCGAGGTCGAGTGGGGGCGATTGATACACGCCCATGTGCTGGTGGCGGGGCTGGGTGGCGTGGGTTCGTATTGCGCCGAGGCCCTCGCGCGGGCGGGTGTGGGCAAACTGACGCTGATTGATCACGATGTGGTGGCGGTTTCCAACATAAACCGACAATTGCCTGCGCTCTTATCCACGGTAGGCCAATCCAAGGCCGGGTTGATGGCTGCGCGGATTTATGACATTAACCCGGCTTGCGAGCTACAGCTCATCCGCGAGTTTTTAACACCAGAAAACGTGATTGATCTGGTGCCCCAGAATGTGGATTACGTGATCGACTGCATCGATTCACTCAATTGCAAGGTGGCGCTGGTGGCGACCAGTGTAGAGCGGGGTTTGCGCGTGGCCTCAAGTATGGGAGCAGGTAATAAGCTTGATCCTGCTCGCATTCGCTTGGCGGACATCTCTAAAACCTGCCAATGCCCGCTCGCTTCGGTAATGCGCAAACGGCTTAGAAAGCGCGGCATTAGCACCGGCGTGTTAACAGTGTTTACCGATGAACCGGGGCGCGCGCCTTTGCCGCCGCAGCCGGTGGAAGGCCGGGGCCGTGCTCGGGCCGTCAACGGAACAATCAGTTATATGCCGCCGCTGTTTGGGCTGATGCTGGCGGGCGCCGTGGTGCAACAGTTGATCGGTGACACTTATCCATTAAAAACCGCTTAGGGTTTTTCTGTTTGGTCGATTTGCTTACGCTGAGCTTCGGCGGCTGCATTGGCCTGCCCTTCCACCGCCCGGGCTTTTTTCATTGCCTGGATCTGCGTATCAAAAATGGGATTAGGCGCAGGGGTGGCGTCAACTTTTGGCGGGGGCGCGGGCTTGTTACAAGCGCTGAGTAGTACCGCGAAGGCAAGTAGCAGTGGTTTCATATGTCCTCCAATAAACCTGTGGGTAGACCGTCGATACTGACCCGATTTTTTTCGCGCCAATATTCGAGCAAGCCCAGTGTGCCCTTTTTTTCTGCCCAACGCACCAGCACCTCTCGTTCGCCGCGATAGTCGAATAAGGGCACGGCGTAGCCACACGAGGTCTGCACCGACTCAATGTCCAACACAATAATCTGGCGCTCGGCGGGCAATGTCGAAAAATGAGCACGCCACTCCACCCAGTCTGCATCCTGCTGGCGCACCACTCGTCCTCGCCCATACAGCCGCAAAATCAGGGGGTCACCCTCAAAGCTACAGAACATCAGCGTGATGCGCCCATCGTGTTTCAGGTGGGCCGCGGTTTCGTTACCGCTGCCGGTGAGATCGAGATACGCCGCGCGGCGCTCACTCACAATGCGGAAACTATCCATACCTTTGGGCGACAGATTAATGCGGCCCGAAGCCAACGCAGTCGCGGTAAAAAACAGTTTTTGCGCTGCGATGAAAGTCCGGTGTTTGTCTTCGAGTGCGGGATAAAAGCGCGCCATCAGTTGACCTGTTTTCTTAAAAAATCCGTCAAAATCGCCAGCCGCGCGACGCTATCGTTCATCTCGAGCAAGTTTTGGCGGATGCTGAGTTTGAGCGGCAGCACTTCAGATAATCGATAACTGACCCACGCCGCGTCGTTGTAATCGTGCGGCTGGGAAAACTTATCGAGTCCAAGTTCGCTGATAATTTGATGCAGGATTTCAGTCGCCAACGCTAACTCTGCCGGTATCGCGGAAGGCGCTTCGGCGCTCACGTCGTCGACCTCACCGACTAATAAACCATTCTTTTCGCTATGACTCTTGCGAACGACAAAACGCTCAAGCGCATGGGTTTGAATATGCAAAATCCCGGTCTGTGGCATGTCCCAGTCAATAATCCGAACCAAGGTCCCCACCTGATGGAACTTTGCCGTGGCCTGGGTTTCACGGCCCTCACGGATCGCGCAAATACCAAACGGCTGATCATCGGCAATCGCTTGCGTCACCATCTCCATATAGCGCGGCTCAAATACCTTCAGCGGCAGCAGCCCGCCCGGAAAGACCACGGTTTGCAATGGGAAAAGCGGCAGGCGATAACTCAAATCAATCGCCCCAGCGCACCATTAATGCATGCGCCACACCCAATTGATCGAGGATACGCGCGACGATAAAGTCGATTACGCCCTCTATGGTTTGAGGCAGATGATAAAAACCAGGGTTAGCGGGCAAAATTACCGCACCCATCCGCGCGAGGATGAGCATGTTTTCCAGATGCACCACGGAAAAAGGGGTTTCACGCGGCACCACAATCAGCTTGCGGCTTTCTTTCAACATCACATCGGCCGCGCGTTCAATCAAATTGTCCGACATGCCGTGCGCGATGGCCGCCAAGGTGCCCATCGAACACGGGCACACCACCATCGCGTCCGCCGCATTCGAACCTGACGCAACCGGGGCGTTCCAGTCTTCTCGGCCATATACGCGGAGCTGTCCTTCGCGGATACCCATGCTACTACTCAGCTGCTTTTCAAGATCAATCGCACGGGATGGCAGACTCACACCCAGTTCCTGCTTGGCGACAATATAGGCCGCCTGCGATACCAGCAAGTTGACTTGTAAATCTGCCTGCAGCAGACACTCCAGTAAACGCAAGCCATAGGCCATGCCGGAGGCACCCGAAAGCGCGAGAGTGATGGTTTTTAGGGGGGGGGATGAGGTATGCATGGGGGCGATTGTCGCTTGTCTGGCCCCTCTGCGGCAAGCGTCCCCGTGATGATTAGCCTGGCAACAATCACGCCATTCACCGTACCGAACACCAGCGCTGCAGCAGAAAACACCGGTAGCAGATAGCCGATACTGGAAGATGGCAACAACCATGCCCATGCCAGTGCAAGCTGCCCGCCAATGTGCCCAAACGCCGCCAGCACGGACAAACTGACGGGCCCAAATACCCGCGTGGGCAACGACCGTGCAAGCGACAACACCAGCAGGCTGATGCTTGCGCCCGCCACCGATAACCAGAATCCTGGGGTGAGAAAATTCCCCAGTAATAGGCTCCCTGCCAGCACGCGCAATGCCGAAACCCAGATCGCGGTGCGGAGCCCATGCTGCAACAACACCAGTAGCACGACGATATTCGCGAGCCCAGGCTTAACGCCGGGCAGGGGGCTAGGAATCAATGCTTCCGCGAGACTAAGGCTGATCGCCATCGCAGCGAGCATTGCCACCCGCCGATCCTCTGCAGTCACCGGCAAATCGATTTGAGCGAGGTGACGCATGATTTTGTTGCTGAAATAATTGAGTTGGCTGCTACTTGCCGAGAAAATTCGCCAGCATCGCGTGGCCGTGTTCGGTCAGGATGGACTCAGGATGAAATTGCACGCCTTCGACATTGAGCGTTTTATGGCGCACGCCCATGATTTCACCATCGTCGGTCCATGCGGTGATTTCGAGGCAATCGGGCAAACTCTCGCGCTCGATCACCAGCGAGTGATAACGCGTCGCGCGAAATGGATTTGGCAGGGCCTTGAACACGCCTTTATCCAGATGATGGATCATTGAGGTCTTGCCGTGCATCAGTTCTTTCGCGCGCACAATTTTGCCGCCGTAAGCTTGCCCAATACTTTGATGCCCGAGGCATACGCCCAAAATCGGCAGCTTTCCGGCAAACTCAGCAATCAGCGGCACCGACACGCCAGCCTCGTTCGGCGTGCAAGGACCGGGCGAAATGACGATATGTTGCGGCTGCAACGCGGTAATCCCTGCAAGATCGATTTCGTCGTTGCGGATGACTTTTACGTCTTCGCCAAGCTCGCCAAAATACTGCACCAGGTTGTAAGTGAAGCTATCGTAGTTATCGATCATCAACAGCATAGGGGGTCAATTTATCTTTAATGAAGAAGTAGGTGATCAAGCTTAATCCAGACAGTCGCAATCCACATTAGCAATCAACCAGAGTGGCATTGTTCCATAGAACTTCTGGGTACTCATAAGTACTCACATGCGATCAAGCATTCGTACATGCGAATTCAGTCAAATACGTTGGTTGATTTTTTAGACGAGTTAAATTCTGACATCGTAATCAGCCAATGTTGGTCGCACTACCCTACCCTCCACTTTATGCTTCAAGCGTGCCATGCAGGTTAGCTGGTTCCATGTCGAGGCAATATTCGAAGGCATGCTTATTTTTTAAATCCACACCATTAGGAAGGAACTATGATGATTAATTTAATTATATGGCTTGTCGTCGGCGGGGTGATCGGATGGGTTGCCAGTCTGATAATGAAAACCGATGCACAACAAGGCATGTTGCTGAACGTGGTTGTCGGGATTGTAGGGGCCATGTTAGGTGGCTGGGTGTTAGCGCCGCTGTTTGGTACGTCAACCATCAATCAGGATAATTTCAGCTTGCCGGGTCTGATGGTCTCCTTGTTGGGCGCCATTATTTTGCTCGCCATCGTGAACGTTGTACGAAGGAGTTCGCAGCGAGTTTAATCGGCGGGTTAGCTTTAAGTTCTGCCACTCGTCGATTTAAATTGAGTATTGAAAGGGATAGGAGCCTATTGCCTATCCCTTTCTGTGTCATAGAGCCAGCTTGGCATTAACGTCGTCAATTTACAGCGTCAACCATCACACCTCGTGTCATCACCATCATGCCTGAAGGCCCAAGCATCGTAATTTTAAAAGAAGAAGTGCAAGCCTTTACTGGGCAAAAAATTATTGCCGTCTCAGGCAATAGCAAAATCGATCAGTCGAGACTACTTAATCAAACCGTCATTTATTTTAGAAGCTGGGGCAAACATTTTCTGATCTGCTTCGACGGTTTTGCGCTCCGCATTCATTTCCTGCTCTTCGGCACTTACCGGATAAACGAGCGCAAAGATGCGCTGGTACGTCTCAATTTAAGTTTCGCCCATGGCGAGATTAATTTTTATTCCAGCGCGATCAAATTCGTCGAAGGGGATATAGATACGCACTACGACTGGAGCGTAGATGTGATGGGTGAGGCATGGGATCCTAAAAAAGCCAAGCTCAAACTGGATGCCGTACCCGATAAATTAATTTGCGACGCTTTACTGGAGCAGGATATTTTCTCGGGCGTAGGAAATATCATCAAAAATGAAGTGCTCTATCGCGTGCATATCCACCCTGAATCACTCACTGGGCAAATACCCAAACCAAAAATCCGGGAAATTATTCGCGAAGCGCGAACCTATAGTTTTGAATTTTTGGAGTGGAAGAAAAAATACGAACTCAAGAAGCATTGGCTGGCGCACACGAAAACAACTTGTCTGAGATGTAATCTACCTTTCACCAAAAGACATACCGGCGTTAAACACCGACGAAGTTTTTTCTGTGAGAACTGCCAGGTGCGATATCCGTGAAAAAACTGATTCTTGCTGGATGCTCCAGTTACTACAACCGCAAATGGATAGATATTTTTTACCCACAGGCCTTACCCACCAAAGACTGGTTTGCGTATTACTGTAAGCATTTCAATACGTATGAACTCAACGCCAGCTTTTATAAATTCCCGACCGCAAAAAGTTTGAACGCCTGGGACAAAAGAAGTCCCGATGGATTTGTATTCTCAGTAAAAGCACCCAAAATAATTACGCATACGAAAAAATTTATTGCGTGCGAAGCCGAACTCACCGAATTTTATCAAGCTTGCCGCGAAGGACTCAAAGACAAGTTGGGCTGTGTGCTCTTTCAGCTGCCGCCGAGTTTTGCTTACAGCCCGGAAAAGCTGACGCTGATCATCAATGCTTTAAGGCCAGACTTTAAAAACGTAATTGAATTTAGAAACGCAAGCTGGTGGACTCAAGAGGTTTTCGATGCATTTATCAAAAATAAACTCATCTTCTGTAGCGTGAGTTATCCCAATTTACCCAACGCTATCATTGCGACTACTTTGACTGGATATGTCCGCCTTCATGGCGATCCAAAACTGTTTTATTCCGAATACAGCGAAGCAGAATTAAGCAAAATATGTAATGAACTTGAACGCGCCAGAAAAATAAAAACCGCCTTCATCTACTTTAATAACACCGCAAGCACTGCGGGCATCCTGAATGCACTCGCTATCAAAAAATATATGGGCACTGAGACCGGGTAATACGCTTTTGTAGTCCGCTGGACTTATTTTTCGACAAACGCCCGTTCGATCACGTAGTGACCAGGCTCACCGGTACGCCGTGAAATCTGCAGGCCACGTTTATCCAAGGCGGCACTGGTGTCGGCCAGCATTTGCGGGCTGCCACAAATCATCGCGCGATCCGTTTCGGGATTCAGCGGCGGCAGGCCGATATCCTCAAATAGTTTCCCGCTTTCGATCAAGTCGGTTAGCCGTCCCTGATTGCGAAATGGCTCACGCGTCACGGTGGGGTAATAGATCAGTTTTTTTCGTGCCTCTTCACCAAAAAATTCGTTGTTCGGCAATTCGTTGGTAATGAAATCCGCATAAGCCAACTCACTCACCGAGCGCACGCCATGCACCAGTACAATTTTGTCGAAGCGCTCGTAAGCCTCGGGGTCTTGAATGATGCCGATGTATGGCGCAAGACCGGTGCCGGTACTTAACAGATACAACACCTTGCCGGGCAGCAGATCATGCAATACCAACGTGCCGGTGGCTTTGCGACTCACCAGCAACTCGTCGCCAACTTTAAGATGCTGTAAACGCGAGGTCAGGGGTCCATTCGCGACCTTGATGCTGAAGAACTCCAGATGCTCTTCGTAATTGGGGCTGGCGATGCTGTAGGCGCGCGTTAACGGACGGCCATCAACGGTGAGGCCGATCATCACAAACTGGCCATTCTCAAAGCGCAGTCCGGGGTCGCGTGTGGTCTTGAAGCTAAATAGCGTTTCGTTCCAATGGTGCACGCTGAGGATGCGCTGGCTGGTGGTGTTGCTCATTCCATTCCTTGGTTATTTGGGGTATTTAAATTCGCCGGTTTTATGGGCCGAAATGCTACTTCAATGCCGCCGTTAGCGCGGGCACAGCCTCAAACAGGTCGGCGACGAGCCCATAATCTGCAACTTGAAATATCGGCGCATCCGGGTCGCGGTTGATTGCGACCACAGTTTTGCTGTCGCGCATACCAGCGGTATGCTGAATTGCGCCAGATATGCCGATGGCGAAATACAAATCCGGCGCGACGATGGTGCCGGTCTGGCCCACTTGTATGTCGTTCGGCGCATAACCGGCGTCTACCGCCGAACGCGTGGCGCCCAGTGCGCCGTTCAATTTGTCGGCCAGCGGCGCTAGTACGCTATCAAATTTTTCGGCGCTGCCCAGCGAATGGCCGCCCGCTACTACTACACGCGCACTCGCAAGTTCGGGCCTATCAGAGGTGGCGCAGTTTCTTCCCAGCCAGCGCACTTGCTGGCTGGCCGCCGGGGCTTCACGAGAAATAATCCCGGCGCTGCCTTGCCCGCTGATAGCGAGATAACTACTGGCGCGTACGGTCAGCACCTGTATCGGATCGACACTTTCAACCGTGGAATGCACATCGCCTGCATACATGTGCCGAACGTAGCAACCCGGGCGAACAATCGCCATCACATCAGAAATCATCGCTACATCGAGCAATGCCGCCGCTCCCGGAAGTATATTTTTGCTAAATGCACTATGCGCTGCCAGGATGGCGTGGTATTCGCTGCCCAGCTGCGCGAGAAGCGGCACCAGGTCTTCGGCCAGCCCGTACTTCAGATGTGGCGCATCAGCGCAGATCACTTGCTCGACTTCTGGAATCATCGCCACAGCTTGCGCCAGTGCGCTTAAATCCTCACCGACCAGTAGCACATGCAGCGGTTCATTCCACGCTTTTGCCGCAGTCACTACCTGATGAAGTGCGGGTTTCAGGCGCTGCCCGTCGTGCTCAGCCACAATCAGCACGCTCATTCAAACACCCCCGCTTCTTCACGCAACTTCGCCACCAGCTCTTGCACACTACCCACCTTGATGCCCGAGCGGCGCGCTGGAGGTTCGCAGACCTGGATTTGTTTTAGGCGTGGACTTATTTCCGCGTTTAATTCGGTGGCTGCGATCACCTCGATAGGTTTTTTCTTTGCCATCATTAAATTGGGCAGTTTTACAAAACGTGGTTCATTCAAGCGTAGATCGGTGGTAATGACGGCTGGGAGCCGTAGCGCCAGCTGTTCAGTACCGCAGTCAATTTCCCGCGTCACCAGCGCTTCGTCGTTGGCTATTTCGAGTGCAGAAATAAAAGCGCCTTGTGGCCAATTAAGCAAGGCTGCCAGCATTTGTCCGGTCTGACCGGCCTCATCGTCGATGGCCTGCTTACCCAGCAAAATCAGTGTCGGCTGTTCACGCTCGGCCATCGCCTTCAGTAGTTTTGCGACGCCGAGCGGCTGCATGATCTCGGGCGTATCCACGCGTATCGCGCGGTCCACCCCCATCGCCAGCGCATGACGCAACACATCTTGCGCCTCGGGGGGGCCGACGGTGACGGCCACGATTTCCGAGACCTGGCCGCGCGCCTTCAGACGCAAAGCCTCTTCAACGGCATTCTCATCGAACGGATTAATACTCATTTTGACGCCGGCGATATCTACGTCAGAACCATCCGGCCTCAGCCGCACTTTGACGTTGTAATCCACGACCCGTTTGATCGCGACCAATACTTTCATAAAGCTCCTAAATGGCAGTGCCGCGGTAAAATGCCTGACCCGATTTTGGGCGATTGACTATTCAGTCAATACAGTTGGACGGTGGTTGAGATGGACTGCTATCAGGTCAATTTTATCAGATGGCACTGGGCTGTACGTTCGTAAGCGATGACACCCCTGCTTTCAATCCATCTCTCACTCTCCATCGGCATTAATACTTCCGCTCCCCATGGGTGATGCGGGTATCTTGATTACCACTTGTAGGCTTTAAACACGCATGGAACGGGATGTCACCAGTTATGACGTATTAATTATCGGCGCCGGTCCTGCAGGCCTCGCCGCATCGATTCGCTTAAAACAACTCGCGCAACAATCAGGGGCCGAGTTAAGCGTATGCCTATTGGAAAAGGCGGCCGCGGTGGGGGCGCATATTTTGTCGGGTGCGGTGATCGACCCGATTGCACTTAACGAACTGATTCCGGATTGGCACGCAGAAGGCGCGCCGTTGCATACCGCGGTGACTGAAGATCGATTTTCGATTTTGACGGCAGCCCGTTCGCACGCAATACCTCATTGGCTACTGCCTCCGCTTTTAAGCAATGCAGGCAACTACATTGCCAGCCTGGGCGAGGTTTGCAGCTGGTTAGCACAACAGGCTGAAGCGCTGGGCGTGGACATTTTTGCAGGCTATGCCGCGCAAAGCCTGGTGTATGACGAGGCCGGATGCGTCACCGGCGTAATCACCGGCGACATGGGCCGCGATGCCAATGGATCGCCTACACCCCGCTTCACCCCCGGCATGGAAATCCAGGCCCGCTACACGCTGGTGGCAGAAGGCGCACGGGGATCGCTCACACGTGAGCTGGAAACACGTTTGGGATTACGCGGCCAATCCGGTCCGCAAAAGTATGGCTTCGGTCTTAAAGAAGTATGGCGTGTTCCCGCTGCGCAGCATCAACCTGGGCGGGTCGAGCACAGCTTAGGCTGGCCGCTTACCGCTGATACGGGCGGCGGCTCGTTTCTTTACCACTATGGTGAGCAACTGATCGCGGTGGGCTTTGTGGTGCATCTGGATTACACCAATCCGCACTTGTCGCCATTTGAGGAGTTCCAACGTTTTAAAACGCATCCAAGCATTCGCGCGGTGTTGCAAGGCGGGCAGCGCCTGAGCTACGGCGCGCGCGCGATTAGCGAAGGCGGCGTGCAAGCCTGGCCGCAAATGATCTTTCCGGGTGGCGCGCTGATCGGTTGCAGCGCCGGCATGGTCAACGTGCCGCGCATCAAGGGCTCTCACAATGCGATGAAGTCCGGCATGCTGGCCGCGGAAGCCGTTTTTGCTGCCGTCAGTGCCGATCGTCAGCACGACTTGCTGCAGGCGTATCCGGTCGCGTTGCGCGATTCCTGGGTGTGGCGCGATCTCTTTGCAGTGCGCAATGTTAAACCGCTACTTGCGCGTTTTGGCACGCTGGCGGGCTCGGCCTTGGGCGGATTTGAAATGTGGCTGTCGGCGTTGGGGGTGCGCCTGCCCTGGACGCTGACGCACAAGAATGCCGACCACGAATGCCTGAAGCCCGCATCCGCCGCGCCGATGATCGTGTATCCCAAACCTGACGGCATCGTTAGTTTCGACCGCTCAAGTTCGGTGCACTTGAGCAATATCGCGCATGAGGCCGACCAGCCCAGCCATTTGCATTTGCGCGATGAGACCGTACCGATCCGGATTAATCTAGCGGAGTTTGATGCTCCCGAGCAACGCTACTGCCCGGCTGGCGTGTACGAAATCGTCGGGCTGCCCGACCGCCCCGCATTGCGCATCAATGCGCAAAACTGCATCCATTGCAAAACCTGTGACATCAAAGATCCCACGCAAAACATAGTCTGGGTACCGCCAGAGGGCGGCAGCGGGCCTACTTATATCGCGATGTGATTTCATACTGCTGGCACCATTCGGCGCTGGCGCCGCTCAATGACGAGGGTCGCCATCAGCGCGGCTAACAACAGCGGCACCACGGCAAGGTTCAGCGTTACCCAGCCGAAGCGGTCGTATATCCAACCTGCGGATAGAGTAGCCAGCGCCACCAAACTGAAAACGGAAAACTCGTTGACTGCCTGCACCCGCAACTGCTCAGCGGGCCGATAAGTCTGGGTCAACAGCGCGGTGCCGCCAATAAAAGCGAAATTCCAGCCGACACCCAGCAGCACGAGTGCAGACAAAAAATGCAAGAACTCGACACCTGACAAGGTCAGCACGACTTGGCTCAGCAGCAGCACGAATCCGGTCTGCATGATGCGCGGCGCACCGTAACGCTTGATCAATGCGCCTGTGAAGAAGGACGGCGCGAACATCCCCACCACGTGCCACTGGATCACAGGCGTCACATCCGATTGCGGCAGGCCGCAGCCCAGAATCGCCAACGGGGTCGCCGTCATCACCATCACCATTACCGCGTAGCCGATCGCAGCGCCGAAGATTGCTACCCGCAACGTGGGCTGGCTCAAAATTTCGCGCAGCGGTCGCGGAACGCCCACCTGCATGGTTTGGGCTCGTGGCAAGTTAAGGCGGGATAGCAGAATCAGCGCGACGAAATTCAAGGCGCCCTGCGCGAGGTACGAGCCGACAAAGAGCTGGCCGACGACCCAATCGCGTCCCCATACACCAAGCTGTGGGCCGAGGAAGGCCGCGACCACGCCCCCCGCAATCACCAGCGAAATTGCCCGACTGGCATGTTCTGGCCCGACCGCCTCGACGGCGGCGAAGCGGTAGTAATTGGCGAATCCCTGGTAGCCACCCAGCAAGAAATGGCCGACGACAAAAGGGACAAAAAGGCCTTGGTGGAGTGCAAACGCGCACACCAGGCTGCCGACGATGCCCAATAACGCGCCGATTAGAAAACCCGTGCGGCGCCCTTGCCGGCGCATGAGCCTGGCCGCGGGTAGAGAGACGATGGCGGTGCCGATCACCATCGCCGCAAGCGGAAGCGTCGCGAGCCCTTTGTCGGGCGCGAGCATGCTGCCCAGAATCGCGGCGAGCGCCATCGACATGACAATGGACGACAATGCCAAGGCCTGCCCCAGCGCCAGAATTAACACATTGCCTCGGGATGAGGCCGACATCAAGCTAGGTCCATAATTTGGATGGCGTTAAAAGCGTAGCAGGTACAGCGGATCAGGCGTCTTCGCGCTCGCTGCGCATTTGCACTAGCTCAGCAGCGCGGATGACCGCCCGTGCTTTATTCAGCGTTTCCATCCATTCATTTTCAGGCACCGAGTCGGCGACAATGCCCGCTCCCGCTTGCGCGTACAGCATGCCATCCTTGACGACGGCGGTGCGTATTGCAATTGCGAGATCCATATCGCCATTGAATCCGAGGTAGCCCACAGCCCCGGCGTAAATGCCGCGTTTGGACGGCTCGAGTTCGTCGATAATTTCCATCGCACGCACTTTGGGCGCACCGGAAACGGTGCCGGCGGGAAAGCTTGCACGCAGCACATCCAGCGCGGTGAGGCCGGGTTTGAGCTTGCCCTCAACGTTAGAGACGATGTGCATCACATGCGAATAACGCTCGATCTGCATATGTTCGGTCACGCGCACGCTACCGGTTTGCGCGACGCGGCCAGTGTCGTTTCGACCAAGATCTAGCAGTTGTAGATGCTCGGCGCACTCTTTAGGGTCGGCCAATAATTCTGCGGCCAGACGCTCATCGTCTTCGCGCGTAAGCCCGCGCGGGCGTGTACCGGCGATGGGGCGCAGCGTAACGTCATCGCCTTCGAGTCGCACCAGAATTTCGGGCGACGAACCCACGACGTGAAAGCCGCCGAGGTCGTAATAAAACATATACGGCGACGGGTTGAGGCTGCGCAGCGCGCGATATAAGGACAGCGGAGACGACGCAAACGAACGCGACATGCGTTGCGACAACACCACCTGCATCACGTCCCCGGCGGCAATGTATTGCTGGGCGCGCGTCACGGCGGCTTTAAACTCGGCTTCGCCAAATTCGGATTCGGGTTCGACCACCGCAGTCATCGGCTCGACTGGCAAAGACACCGGCATGCTCAGCCGTTCGGTAAACGCCGCCAAGCGTAAATGCCCATTGCTATAGGCGTCGATCTGCATTGGATCGGCATGGGTAATCAGATACAGCTTGCCCGCAAGATTATCGAATACCGCCAAGTCTTCGGTCAGCATCAGCAAGATATCCGGCGTATGCAGCGGGTCGTCTTTGGCCAGCAGTTCAGGATTCACATCCGACGACAAACGTTTTTCGATATAACGAATCGTGTCGTAGCCAAAATAACCTGCCAGTCCCCCCGTGAAGCGCGGCAAGCCGGCGATAGGGGCTGCGCGGTATCGGGCCTGAAATTCGGCAATGAACGCCAACGGATCAGGCACGCTGTGTTCTTCCACTTGCTTGCCGTCCACTTCCACAAACAGCAGGTGACCCCGTACGCGTAACACCGTTTGCGCGGGTAGACCAATAAAGGAATATCGCCCAAAACGTTCGCCACCCACCACCGATTCCAGCAAGTAGGAATACGGTGCATTGGCAAGTTTGAGAAAAACCGAGAGCGGGGTTTCCAGGTCGCCGGGCAGTTCGGCTACCAGCGGAATGCGGTTATAGCCCTCGCGGACGAGGTCGAAAAAATCTTGTTCTGTCATGGTGAACTCCGTGAAATAAGTGAGATGAAAATGAAACAACAAACCTGCGTTTCACTTCCACCATCGCTTGGGTTTCACAATGCTCTGCATGATTTAAGCCGCCTTCATCACGAGTTGGCTCGCGTCCAGCAAAGTCGGCGTCACCGCATCCAAATCCAGCTCGCTCACCGGACGCCCGCGGTTGTAGCCATAAGGCACACAAAACACGGGGCAGCCCGCAGCCCGCGCCGCCTGCGTGTCGTTGAGCGAATCGCCGATTAGCAATAACTGCGACGGCTGCACACCAAATTGCTCGCAGGCGTGCAACAAAGGCAGCGGGTCGGGCTTGCGCTTGGGCAAAGTATCGCCGGATAAAATCAGCTCGAAATAATCAAATAGTCCGGTATCTTTCAACAATGGATGCGTGAATTGCGCAGCCTTATTGGTGATGCACGCGAGCCGCAGCCCCATGGCTTTGAACGCGTCCAGGCCGGCAACTACGCCTGCGTACGGCCGCGAATGCAGCGAGACATGCTCGCCGTAGTGCAGTTGATACGCAGCGATTGCACGCGCAAATAACGCAGCATCGGGCTCGGCCTCCATATCACCCGTGAGCACACGCTTCACCAACCGCGACACGCCATTGCCGATGTAGGTAGAAATGGTATCGACACTGGGGCACGGCAGGCCGAGGTCGGCCATCATCAATCCGGCCGCATGTGCTAGGTCTGGAGCGGTATTCAGCAAGGTGCCGTCGAGATCAATCACGACGGCTTTGATCGGAAGAGGGAAGTTCATTTTTGTAGAATCTAGAGGACGAGAAATTAAGGTGGGGGCTTTGGCGCGAGGCACAAATGCTACTTCCGCACCAGCCTCGTCCCAATAATCAGACTTTCGCCAACTCGGCCCGCATCGCGTTGACAATGCTGTTGTAGCGTTGCGGATCGCTGTCTTTAGCGGCGCCAAAAATCGCGGAACCCGCCACAAAGGTGTCGACCCCAGCTTTAGCCGCTTCGGCGATATTCGCGGGACCTACGCCGCCGTCGATTTCGATGCTGACTTTTAGACCGCGGTCGTCGATCATTTTGCGCAGTTTGCGGGCTTTATCCAGCACATAAGGAATAAATTTTTGGCCGCCAAAACCGGGGTTGACCGACATCAGCAATACCATGTCGATCTTGTCCAGCGTGTATTCCAGCGCGTCGAGAGGGGTCGCCGGGTTGAACACGAGCCCAGGTTTACAACCATGCTCGCGAATCAATCCGATAGTCCGGTCAACATGCTTGGACGCTTCAGGGTGAAACGTAATGTAGGTCGCGCCCGCCTTCGCAAAGTCCGGAATGATACGGTCTACCGGGTCCACCATCAGATGCACATCAATCGGTGCAGTCACGCCGTGCTTGCGCAGCGCTTCGCATACCAGTGGGCCAATGGTCAGATTGGGCACGTAGTGATTGTCCATCACGTCAAAGTGCACAATGTCG
Source organism: Nitrosomonadales bacterium (assembly GCA_043779595.1). Lineage (GTDB taxonomy): Bacteria > Pseudomonadota > Gammaproteobacteria > Burkholderiales > Thiobacillaceae > Thiobacillus. The sequence continues at coordinate 1,610 of JAYWDZ010000110.1, read as the reverse complement.
GCGCCCGAAGCGAGCACGTTGTCGACCTCTTCACCGAGGCGGGCAAAATTCGCAGAAAGAATTGACGGGGCGATACGAAAAGTCATAGCAAACTCCAAGGAAAGATTGGCAAGAGGAAAGTAATCCGGCATTTTATCAGCTAAGGTTGGCGTTGCGCCTATGCGGCTTCTCAGGCTCATCCAGGCGCATTACTACGAGGAGTGCTTATTCATCCCTCCGCCCTTTGAACTGGTTACTTATCCTGGGGTCAACTTGCTCATCTGAAAGCTTCGCTATAGGGTAAGTCCCTTCTATCGATGCCTTGATTTAGCGAAGCAGCTTTTTTCTCCCCACATACATAAATTTTAATGACCACTCCTCAGCCTTTTTCACGAAAACTGCCCGCCTTTCCGTTATTACTCACGGCCGTAATCTTGTTGTTTTTTACCACCACGCGCATCGCGCTGACTGTGTTTTATACCGGGGCCGATTTAGCCCCTGTACGTTTGTGGCCAGGCATTTTCGCGAAAGGTTTCTGGTTCGATCTGGTGGTCACCTGCACACTGCTGGCGCCGGTTTTGTTATACGAAGCATTACTGCCCAATCGCTGGAGGCTAAGCCGCTGGCACCACGCATTGCGCCTGCTCTGGTTGTGGCTATCGGTGGCAGTGCTGTTATTTGGAGCCGTGGCAGAAATAACATTCTGGATGGAGTTTTCTACGCGCTTTAACTTCATTGCAATTGATTATCTGATTTATACGCAAGAAGTCATCGGCAATATTCGCCAGTCCTATCCCGTTGGCTGGATCATCACAGCCATTGGCGCGCTGGCTGCGCTGATAGTCTGGCTACTGAAAAAGCCCCTCCAGCGCGCCGACAATACTCCCCTGAATAGGTACCCACGTATTGGGTTGGCCATTGCCGCCATTGCCTTACCTACACTGGGACTCTATGTCGCCAACATCGATCAAATGCAGGGGCAAAACAATAATTACGCCGCCGAGCTTTCAGGCAACGGGCTTTTTACACTCGCAGCCGCAATGCGGCGCAATGAACTGGATTACGACCAGTTTTACAAAACTATTCCGCAGCAAACCGCCAATGCAACGCTGCGTAAATTAGGCGTGAAACCCAAGCTGTTGGATGAGGCAGGAAGAGATGGCGACGCTGTTGCCGTCCTTGATACCACTCCTTTTATCAAACAGCCACGCAATGTCATTTTGATTTCAGTGGAAAGTTTATCCGCATCGTATATCGGCGCGTATGGCGCCACCACCGGGCTCACTCCTGCACTCGATGCCCTTGCACGCGAGGGGATGCAATTTGACCAGTTGTTTGCGACGGGCACGCGCACAGTTCGCGGGCTGGACGCGCTTTCGCTTGGCACACCGCCTATCCCGGGCCAGGCCATCGTGCGCCGCCCCAACAACGAACACCTCGCCACCATCGGCGAATTACTCAAGCAGCAAGGATTTTTAACCTTCTTTTTTTACGGCGGCTACGGTTACTTTGACAATATGAACGCGTATTTCCGCGGCAACGACTACCAGATCGTCGACCGCACGGATTTCCCGAAAGAGACGGTGATGTTCGAGAATATTTGGGGCGTCGCCGACGAATCCCTGTTCGAT